>NZ_JAUFNS010000011.1:0-208005 GCF_041060445.1 Pseudomonas sp. W2-17
AGACATCAAGCTTGAAGGCTGCATCGAACTTTCTGTATTTCTTGGTCATGATCGTTCCTCAATGGGTACAGTTTCCCCCATTGAGGTGTCCGGGGTCATTAGGCCAGCTCACGGCGCCTTCGCGAGCAAGCTCGCTCCCACAGGATCTGCGTCGGCAGAGGCATCTTCGGTGTGGTCATGATTGGTCACAGCCCATCTTTCAGATGCGCTGCTACTCCGCGGCAAACGATGCACTTGTGGGAGTGACCGGGGTGGCGCTCCACCTTGCTCACGAAGACCGTGTTTGAGCCGCTGAAGATTTGGCGAATGTACCGACCTCTTCGCGAGCAAGCTCGCTCCCACAGGATCTGCGTCGGCAGAGGCATCTTCGGTGTGGTCATGATTGGTCACAGCCCCCTCGTTCTGACACAGCGCTTTCGCTCGGCAAAAGATGCACTTGTGGGAGTGACCGGGGTGGCGCTCCACCTTGCTCACGAAGACAGTGTTTCAGCCGCTGAAGATGTGGCGGATGTACCGGCCCCTTCGCGAGCAAGCTCGCTCCCACAGGATCTGCGTCGGCAGAGACATCTTCGGTGTGGTCATGATTGATCACAGCCCTTCTTTCTGATGCGCTGCTATTCCGCGGCAAACGATGCACTTGTGGGAGTGAGCTTGCTCACGAAGGCATCATTTCAGCCGCTGGAGATTTGGCGGATGTGTAGGCCTCTTCGCGAGCAAGCTCGCTCCCACAGATTTTGCGGCGACTGATACATCTCTGGTGGTCATGATTGAGCAGAGCCCATCTTTCAGATGCGCTGCTACTCCGCGGCAAACGGTGCACTTGTGGGAGTGAGCTTGCTCACGAAGCTTTCAACCCCAGGTGACGGCGCCGACTGATCAGTACTGTTTCCGTCGGACCTTGATATCGCCCTGCTGGTATTGCTGATACCCGGTGTAGGGCAGCAGCACGGTATCGGCCACCGCAGAAAGGGCCATGTCGAGTGCGATGGTGGGCGCAGACCAGTGTGGGCCGGAAACTGGCGGGGCGTTCAAGGTGCAGAACTGGTAAACCGCACCGCTGTAGGCGCGGGGGATGGACTGGCAATTGGAGCTGTGGCGCGCCAGTGTATCCGCGGCGCCTTTTTCGTCGTTGAGGGTCTTGATGGTGCCGCAACCTGAGAGGGTTACCATCATGAGTGCTGCAGTCCATCGCTTCATTAAAGTGCTTCCATTGTTTGATGTGAATAACAGCCCGGTAGGCCTTTCAGTCCCTGAAAAATGGGCGGATGAACCGACGCATTCGCGAGCACTCCTACACGTTCGCGCCCGCATTCAACATCAACGTCGGACGCAAATCCCCTGTAGGAGCAATCGGAGGTTACGACGGTCGCGAGGCGGCGGGTCTGTGACATCAATGCCGTCTGGCACGCCGATTTCGCGGGCAAGCGCGCTCCCATACTAGCGCGTCAGCCATCGATATTGAGAAAACAGCGGGCGCGTTCCTTCGTTCGTTACTTCCACGGCGCAGGATCGCCGAACAGCCGCCCTTGCACCCCTTCGATGCCCATTTCCAGGATCACCCGGTGTTCGCCTTCGGTTTCAACCCGCTCGGCAATCAGCGGCAGGTCGATACTGTGTGCCGCGCGTTGTACCGCTTCGATAAACAAGCGCTTGTGGCTTTCCTGGTCAATGGTGCGGATGTAGCTGCCATCGATCTTCAGATACGCCAGCCCCAGATGCGCCAGGTTGCCGATCATGCTGAAACGTCCACCAAACCGCTGCAGCGCCAGGGAATAGCCAGCTTCCTGCAGACGGCGGGTCAACTTCTCCAGCACCGCTTGCTCGGGCACCTGCTCCTCGCCGATCTCGAAGGTCAGGCGTGCGCCGAGTTTCGGGTGCTGGCGCAGGGCGGTGAACACCTCATTCAGCGCCGACGGATCGTTAAGCGTGGCCGCCGACAGGTTCAGCGCCAGTCGCTCATCGTGCGTGCCCAGATGCGCCAGCACCTGCTGCAACATCAGCAAATCCAGCCGGCTCGACCAGCCGAAGCGTTCCAGCCACGGCAGAAAGCGCCCGGCCGGAATCGTCTCGCCGTCAGCATCGACCAGCCGTGACAGCACTTTGTAATGCAGCACCTTCGACCCATCACGAGACTCGACCACCGGCTGAAAGAACAGCTGAAAACGCCCGTGCTCAAGGGCATGATCCAGCGTCCTGTGCCACGCGTGTTGATCTTCACCCAGATCGCCAATCGCGCCGCGCTCGATGCAATACCACGACTGCTCGCCGCCGCTTTCAGCTTGAGACAGCGCCTGATCCGCCAACGCCAGCAAGGTCAGCGACGCATCGCCCGGGCTGTACGGCGCCAGCCCCATGTGCGCGACAGGCGAGACATCGGAAGCGCCGGTGGCTTCAAGACTTTGCAGCGCCGCCTCAAGGTTCTGCACCCACTGCACGGCTTCATCGTGAACCATGCCCGGCGCCAGCACCGCGAACTCACCGCCACGGCTGCGGCTGATGAGGTTGCGGGTTTCCGGATACTTCTCGCAGTGACGCACCAACTGCTCCGCCACCGCAACCAGCAAGGCATCGGTGCGCTTGCCGCCCAGACGCTGGTTCAAGCCGGCCAGGTCGTTGACGCGCAACATCATCAGATACCCCGCGCGTCCGTCTTCCAGATGGCTGACGTGGGCGTTGAGCTGCATGTCGAAATAACGGCGGTTGGACAGCCCGGTCAGGCTGTCCTGATACGACTCGATGCGCAGTTTCTCGCTGCGTTCGGTGCTTTCCTGAAACAGCGCCTTGAGCTTCTCGACCATCTGGTTCATCGCCTGCACCACCCGGCGCAACTCAGGCGTGCGCGGCAGTTCGGGCAGAACGAGGAACTCGCGACGACCAATGGCCTGGGACTGCGCCACCATGTAATCCAGCGGCCTGAGCTGCCGGCGCAACAGCATCGCGCCCAGAATCGCACTGACCACGCCACACACCAGCAACCAGCCAAGGCTGCCCAGCGCGCTCTGCCACAACTTCGCGAGCGCGAACATCGGATGGCTGACCACCTCGACCCGCGCCGTCTGCTGCCAGCCACGGCTGACAATCGCCTCGCCGCCCGCCGGCTCAAGCCCGATGGCGTTGATGAACCACTGCGGCACGCCCTGATTGTCCGGCGTCGCACTGCGCTCGACGATCGCGGCGCCACTCGCCAGGTCCACCACCCGGATGCTCGCGTAATAACCGCTGTCGAAGATCGACGCCACCATCAGCTCGACCATCGCCGGGTCGTCGATATTGGACGTCAGCGAGAGCGCCAGCGAGGTCGCGGCGTCCTGGGCGTGGGAGCGCAACTGATTGACGTACTGCGCCCGCGAGCTTTCCAGGCTGACGACAAAACTCCCCGCAAAGGCAACCACCATGAACAGACAGATCGCGATCAACAGCTGTTTGAACAGAGACATCAGTACTCCTAATTCTCGGGCTCGGTGGGGAAGCCTTCTGCGGTCATTTTTTTCAGCACGTCCTGCCACCGGGACAGACGTTTGGTGTCGCTCACTTTCTTGTTGCCCTGCGCACCCGGCAGCCACAGTCCTTCAGCGTTGAAGGCATACACCGGCAACAGGTCCGTGCGTTCGCTGGCGGGTTTGATGTCGTTGATCAGGCTGTCGAGCACCAGCGGCATGGCGTTCGGGCTCGAGTAATAGGTCAGCACCATGTGCGCGCGGTTCAGGCGCAGGGCCTTGACGTAGGTGATCAGCAGCTTCTCGCTGGGCACGCCCAAACGGCGCAGGCTGAAATACTTGGCGATTGCATAATCCTCACAATCCCCTGCGCCCTTGATCAGCGACTCGACCGGCGTCGCCCAGTAATCAACTTCATGCCAGACGTCGATGTCCTCGGCATAGTGGATTTGCTGGTTGAAGAACAGGTTCACGACTTTCAGCTTGTCCAGTTCGCTGACCTGCTTCTCGGTCGCCAGCAAATTCTGCCAGGCATCAATGCGCTGCTTACCCGCGCCCAACGGCCCATACAGGGCTTCGGCACGACGGCTGATCAGGGAAAAATCCCAATCCGCGCTCAGATAGCCGACACACGCCGTGCACGTCAGTGCAAGCGCCAGAAGCATCCATAATCCAGGGCGCTTTTGAGCCGGGCGTGTCGCCAATTTGTCTAGTCCATCAGGCCATGGATAACGGAAAGGGATGGTGAGGGGTTGACGGAGGAAACGCAATGGCGCGGTGAGATCATGGACGGAAGGAAATGCCCGCAAACGCGACTCATGGTAGGCTCGCGCTCCTTGATTTCATGACTGGCTGGGATGGTTTGGAAGCGCGTATGGATATTGGTTTGAGCTGCAGTGTTTGGGCTGAGGGTGAGCGCACGGGACATCTGGACGGGATAGGCGTTTATACCCGCTCACTCTGGCAGGCCATGGACGATCTCAAACTGACCGAAGCCGCCGGAATGAACTTCAAGCCCTACGCATTTGGACGTCAGCTCCCGACCCTGGAATGCGGTACGCCTGAAGTACTAGCTGAACGATTCAAACTTCATGCTCTTCTCAGCGGGCTGTTCAATCTTTCCTTGCCGAACTCAGCCGCCATTCGAAACGACGTGTCTCTGCTGCATGCCACCGATCACCAGATTCCAAACATTGCAGGCCTTCCCGTGGTCGCAACGGTCATGGACGCCATACCGCTTATCCATCCCGAGTGGATGAGGAAAAGCTTCAGAGGCCTGAAGAGCGCTCTCTTTGCGAGAAGCGTCAGCAAAGCCGACCACGTGATCACTATTTCAGAACACAGCAGACAGGATCTGATCCGTCTGCTGGGCATTCCTCCCTCCAAGATCAGCGTTACCCCACTTGGGGTAAACCCTGTTTATTTCGAGCGTATCTCCGCGCCCCGCAAAGAATCGGTCATCACCAAACACGGCCTCAAGCCGGGCTTTTTCCTTTTTGTCGGGACGCTGCAACCGCGCAAAAATCTTCACCGCGTGCTGGAAGCATTTCAAGCCTTGCCGGCTTCGGTGCGACAAGATCACCCGCTTGTCGTTGTTGGCCGCGAAGGTTGGGCAAGCGAGGATCTCATCCCCCAACTGAAAAAGCTGGAGGAGCACGGCGAGGGCAAATGGCTGTGCTATTTGCCCCAAGACGAAGTCATGGCGCTGCTGCAAAGCGCGAGCGCCATGGTGTTTGCGTCTTTGTACGAAGGGTTTGGCTTGCCGGTGATCGAAGCATTCGCGGCGCAGTGCCCGGTCATTGCGTCGAACACCACGTCGCTGCCGGAAGTCACCGGCAATGCCGCCTGGGCGGTCGACCCGCTGGATGCTGAAAGCATTTCCGCGTCCATGCTCGATGTCTTGAGTAACGAAGCACTCAGGACCGAACGGGTTGAAATCGGGCTGGAACGCGCCCGTCAGTTCACCTGGGAGGAATGCGCGCGGCAGACGCTGGCGGTGTATCGCAAAGTGTTGGCGGCACACGCCAAGGCGTAAGTCGCCGCAGCTACTTAGGGGTTACTTTGGTGTTACTGGGGGCTGAATTATTCAAGTCCTTTAGCGCTTCCGAATCATCACCGCCCAGCCACACGTTCACGCTGGCAACGCTCTCTTGCGACAGCTTGCCGGCCCAGCGATTCAGGATGAACAGGTTAGTGATGAAGTCGTACTGCGATTTCAGCAGATCACTGCGCGCCTTGAATTCATTCTGCACAGCAGTCAGGACGTCGACGGCGTTAACGACGCCATAGGTGAATGCCTTCTGCGCGGCGATGCTCGATTGCTTGGCCGAGGACAATGCATTCTGCCCCGCGCGAATCTTGTCCACGGCAGACTGAGCAGTGAGATACGCGTTGGTGGTTTCCTTCACCACTTGCCGGCGAACCCCTTCAAGATCCTGCTCGGCCGCATATTGCTCGTCATACAGCCCACTCACCCGCGCGGAAGTCGAGCCGCCGCTGTAGATCGGCACTTTCAGGCCAATGGTTGCGACGTAGCTGTCGCTGCGCGGGGTCAGCGTGTTGTCGTAACCGACGTCACTCTGCTGAGCGCCCAGGTTGAAGCTGAGCGATGGGTAGTGACCGCCCTTCCCTTCACGTACCGCCGCATCCGCCGCAGCCAGATTGTTTTCGTAGGCTTTGAGTCGGGGGTTGCTGTCGAGCGCCTGGGCAATCCAGGCGTCCAGCGGCAGAGTAGGCGCTTCCAGTGCAATGTCGTTACGGATCCGGCTCAAGCGATCAGTGATCGGGCGACCGACAATCTCCGATAGCCCTTCCCGTGACAGACGCACCTGATTGCGCGCTTCAATCTCTTGGGCCAGCAATGAGTCTACCCGGGCTTTGAGATCCAGCATGTCCGTAATCTTGGCCATCTGCTTGGCGTACATCGCGTTGACGCGATCAAGGCTGCCCTGGGTGGCGCGCCGCTCGGCCGAGACCAGTTCCAGTGCATCATCAGCAGCGAGCGCCGCAAAGTACCGCTTGGCCAGATCCACCGTCGCTTCGGCCTGGGAGTCCTCGGACTGCGATGCTTTCTGCAGCGTAACGCTCTTGGCCTTCTGATAACGCTCCCACGCTTCCTTGTTGTAGATGAATTGGCTGAGATTCAGCCCATAGCTTTTGTTGTCGTAGATTTCCCGCGACTCGGCGTCTTTGCGCAAAATCCTGTTGAAGTTGCTGTCCACCGACACTTGGGGCAACAACCCGCCGAAGGCTTCGCGCTCCTGCTGTTTGGCAGACCGCGCGTGTGCATAGGCCGAAAGGATGCGCGGATCTTCAAGCCGCGACTCTTTATAGAGCGTCATCAGATCAAGCGAATAGGTCGAAGCGCTGACCTGTTGCGGGGCGGCGGGCTGCGCCGCATTGGCGTTAAGTGCAAACAAACCAAACAGCAAACCGGGAAGAAAACGTACCACTGTCATTCCTCGATCATCGACTTGGCGAACATGTTGCGCGCAGGCTTGAGCAGGTATTGCAGCATGGTGCGTTCGCCCGCGTTGATCAGCACTTCCGCCGGCATACCCGGCTGCAGTTTGCGGTCGCCCAGGCGCTTCAGGCCGTCATCAGTGATTTTCACCCGCACAAGGTAGTAGCCCTCTCCGGTTTTCTCGTCGGTAAGACGGTCCGCCGAGATTCGCGTGACCTCCCCCTGAATGACCGGGGTGGTAGCGCTATTGAACGCGCTGAAGCGGACGTCGGTGAGTTTGCCAAGGGTGATGCGGTCGATGTCATTCGTCGAGACGTGCGCTTCAACTACCAGATCCGACGACTCCGGCACGATGTCCAGCAACGGTGTTCCCGCGCTGACAACACCGCCGATGGTGTGCACTTTCATGTCCAGCACCATGCCGTCTTCCGGCGCCCGGATGACGATGCGCGACAGCCTGTCCTTGAGCGCGCTGGCCTTCTCCTGCAAGTCGAAGACCTGCGCCTGCACATCGCTCAGATCCTTGGCGACATCGGAGCTGAATTTCTGGTTGGTCTGGACAATCTGCATTTCGGTTTCGTTGATCTGCAGACGCGTCTTGGTGATGGTCGACTGGTGGTCGGCGACCTCAGACTTGAGCATGTCCAGCTTGCGCTCCTGCTCAAGCAGACGCTGGTTGTCGACGAAGCCCTGGCGCAGCAGATCCTTAAGCTCGGTGATCTCGCGGGTATAGGATTTCTCAAGATTGACCTTGGTGCCGATCATGTCGTTGAGGCCAATGATTTGCTGCTTCAACTGGCCGATGCGCTCTTGCTGCACCGAGATCTCGCCGAGACGCGCGTCATGCCGCGACCTGAAGACCTGGGCTTCACCATCAATGGCTTCGCGGGCACGATCGCTTTCTACGCCATCGATCTTCAACGCCGGGATAGCCGGCAGATTGTCACGTTCAGCGCGAAGACGGGCCTCTTTGGCGCGAGCCGTGATGAGCTGGTTGCGGGTGGATTCGTATTCGGAACTGAGCTGGCCATCGTCAAGGATGATCAACGGATCGCCCTTGTGCACCGTGTCGCCATCACGAGCGCGCAGCTCTTTTACGATCCCGCCTTCCAGGTGCTGGACGGTTTTGCGGTAACTCTGCACGGTGACAACACCAGAACCGTAAACAGCGTTGCCCAGCGGGGCGAAAGCTGCCCAAGTGCCGAACAAGCCGAAGGTCACCAGAACAATCGTCATCCCGACCCGGCGGATGCCGCGGTCAGAAGTCGGCATATCATCAGACGGCTCGTCGAGCACGGTAATCGCGTTACTGGTCATTCAAGAATTCCTTTCAGGCGCTGGGCTGAATTGCGCCGGTCGCAGCTGGAGCTGGAGCAACCCGAGGCGGGGTTTGACCCTGCGCCTGGGCTTGAGCTTTGGCCTGTTGCTGAGCCAGTTCGGCGATCACTTGATCACGCGGGCCATACATCGTCATCGCGCCGCTGTTCAGGACCATGATCCGGTCCAACCGCGAAAGGACATTGGGGCGGTGCGAAATAATGAACACCGTCGCTCCTGTCTCTTTCATCTTTTGCAGCGCCACGCCCAATGCACGTTCGCCAACTTCGTCGAGGTTGGAGTTGGGCTCATCCAGCACGATCAACCGTGGGTTGCCATATACCGCACGCGCCAGACCAATGCGCTGCCGCTGGCCGCCCGACAGGTTGACGCCTTCGCTGCCGATCACCGTGTCGTAGCCGTCCGGCAATTGTAGGATCATTTCATGAACGCCAGCGATGCGTGCCGCCAACACGGTTTTCTCGGGGTCGACCTTGGTGAAGCGCGCGATGTTATCGCTGATGCTCCCTTCGAACAGCTCGATGTCCTGCGGGAGGTAACCCAGGTGCGGACCGAGCTTTTGCTTGTCCCACGTGCTGATGTCGGCGCCGTCGAGCCTGACCACGCCGTGCTGTGGCGGCCAGATGCCGAGCAACGCACGGGCCAGCGTCGACTTGCCTGCCGCGCTTGGCCCAACGATGCCCACGATGCTGCCGGCGGGCGTCACGAAACTGATGTTTCTGATCACCGCCGCTTTCGCACCAGGTGGCGCCACAACGAGGTTTTCGACCTGCAGATGGCCTTCCGGGTCCGGCAGAGACATCCGCTCCGGCTCGGCGTTGAGTTTGTCCAGCGTGTCATTCAAACGCTGGTACTGCACGCGAGCCGCAACGAAGCCTTTCCAGCTGCCGATCATCAGATCGATAGGTGCAAGTGCGCGGCCCAGCAAGAGGGAACCGGCCATCATCAAGCCGGGATTTATATCGTGAGTGACCACCAGGTACGCGCCGGCCGCCAGCATCATCGACTGCGCCCAGTTGCGGAACGTCTTGGAAATGGACGTGATGACGCCGCTTTTGTCGCTGGCATCGGACTGCAGCACCAGGACGCGCCGCTGACGAACAGCCCATTTGCCCATCAGCGTGTCGAGCATGCCCATGGATTCGATGACTTCAGCATTGCGCAGGCTTTTGGTGGTGTGCAGATTGGCGGTAAGACTTTGCTTGTTGGCTTCTGTCAGCGCCTTGCCGGTGTAGCGGTGATTGAGGTAAGCCAATACCACCAGCACCACAGCAGCTATGACCGTCATCCATCCAAACCAGGGGTGAAACATAAACATCACAGCGGTGTACGCCGGGAGCCACGGCGCATCGAAGAATGCAAACAGCCCGTTACCGGTGAGAAATTGGCGTAACGAGGTCAGGTCATTGAGCGACTGCGCCGAAGCGTCCATACCACCGCTGTTCAACGCCTTCTTGAAACTCGCGCGATACACGTCGCGACTGAGCAGGACGTCCAGCCGATTACTGATGCGCACCATGATGCGCGACCTCACCCATTCGAGGGAGCCCATCGTGATCATCAGGATGGTGAGAATGAGGGTAAGCATGATCAGGGTGGAGGTGCTGCTGCTGGGCACCACCCGACCTGAAATCTGAATCATGTAGAACGTAGGAACCAGCATTAACGTGTTGACGAAAAAACTGAAGAACCCGACGGAGAGGAAGCTTCCGCGACAAGCCTTGAGCGCTGCTTGCAGGTTGTTTTCGTGTGAACGACTCATAGAATCCATTACTGATGAGAAAAAGGCTGCAAAGCCGAGAGTGTACCAGCGGCAGATCAGACAGACAGCATTAAAAGGCCATCAACTGCTGCAAGGGTGGTCGTTTCAGATTAAGTTTTCTTAATGTTTCAATACTGGACAATTTCAGTAGCTCCGGAGCGGTACGTACAATTCAAAAAGTTCAAAGATTTGATACTCAACCGGATGACATGTCATGAATATGAGGGGCAATGTTGCAGGCATTGCTCACATCCCGCCACTACCGTTGCTCGATTTACCCCGCACTGGCCACTCCTCGATTTGCATGCAGCATCAACGGTCGCAAAGCCGGCGAGAACGAATCGGGCAAAGCGCTGGATCTACCGTTGCAGGTTCGCCTGTAGGGAGGAGTTGAGCGGGCGCCCCAGTCATGCCCATGCACAGCGTGCAACATAACCCCGAAAAATTCACCACCCTGACCGTCACATCCCTCGAATGCCCGCGCTAGAGCGGTCGAAATTTTCATACCTCCAGACGCGCGCTCTGACACCCTCCGTAAAATTGCTGCACGACGGCCCGCTGCTCCTTCCCGCGGCTGCTCTCGCGATGCACTTCAAGCACCATGCCCCGGCAGCCGTTGCTCTCAAGATAATGAGAGCCCTGCCGACATACTCTACCTGGACGCATCGGACCAACGGTTCCCACAAACGGGTGAATCCGGATCACTATGTTCCGCACTCGTTTCGCACTGGCGATCCGGAAGATTCCTACATTCCGAATTGACATTTCTGAGGGATCGATTAACCTCGGCCCTCGGCAGATGCCACCAGTGCGCCACTAAGTTAAGCAGTACGATTGCAGCGTTGATGGACCAATATTGTTGCTGTCAACGGCTGTGAGCTCGGGATAAGAAGGAAACTTATTGAGTGCAGTCGCAAACATTAGATGGCTTGAAGATTAGTTCCCGCGTCACATTGCTAGAACCGGGAATGTATATCTTTCGTTACGCCTCACAGTCCTCCGCAGACAAGCCCGTCTGCATTGCGTTGCAGCAAGCTCCGCTTGGCAAAGGCGCCATCGATTTCTTCCCGGCTGAAGGCATCAGCAAGAATATGCTGGCCAAGCTGGGCGACACCATTGTGGCCCGGGTCAAGGGCGGCATCGCGACAGTCCTGATTACCGAATATCACATGTTCGATGAAAGCATTGATCCCATCGATCTGCGCATCGACCGTATCGACACGTCCCCCGCCATCATGCGCGACTACAGCGTGATCAGCGCTGCTGAACCCAGTCCGGCCATCACATCGAATACTGCACCTGCTTCTTTGACATTGATCGCCCACCTGCAAGGTATCGGCGATGTAAAGTCGCACGAATGCTGGGCCGGGATGCATGACAGCAAAAAGCGCCTCGAAGGTTTCGAAGTCATCTGGAATGACAAGCCCGTGGGTGTCGACCTGGTTTACACCTCTACAGTGGCAGGCTCCGGCCCGAGTTCAAACGTGCCTGCGGGGACCTTCACCGGTACCCGTGGCAAACGTCTTCCGTTGGTGTCAGCAGGCTTCAGCCTCGTAGGCCCGAATCGACATCTATACGAATTATCTGGCCACATTGTGTTTACCGGCTCTGCGCCGCGATCCATTGTGCCCAATCAGATGATGCATGGCCCCACCGGCACCGAGCCCTTGGTGGCGCTGCACATCTGCATTACACCCGTGACGAAGATGAACGCTGCCCGCTATAAGTCTCCGTGGGAAAACTCTGCATTGACGCAGAAACTTAGTAATACAAGCCAGATGGCTTGAAGTAACAGGACTTCCCCATGCAATACGACAGCCCGGTTTCAGCTGCAAATATTCAAGCATTCCTGGACGCTCCAGCGTTCTCCGACACAACAGCGGCGACCATCAGCAGCTTGCTGAGCCTGGACACTGCTCAGACTGTCAACGTAGGCACGTGGGACGGCGTCAACGCTCCTCAGGTACCGGCTGGTCAGACTGCAGACGTTGTAGTAGCCAATATCGCTGGCGCGCACGGTGATCTGGTTGTTCTCGACGTCCCTGCCTCGTTGAGCTCGGCCAAAGCGTTGGTATTCCAGAGCGACGCCAACCTGTCCGTGACCATTGATGCCCCAGCCGTCGCTGAGACTGCATCCTCCGCTCGCGCCTTTGCTGCTGCAGATGCATCTACAGCTATCGCACTGGCCGTTACCACCGGCAATGGCGATGACATCGTCAACGTCAAAGGCGATCAGAACACTTACATCGACGCTGGCAACGGCAACGACACCGTCACCACTGGCAACGGCAACAACACCGTTGTGGCTGGTGCTGGCAACAACACCATCACCACCGGTACCGGTAACGACACCATCATCTTGAGCGGCATTGCCCACGCTGACATCGTCAACGCTGGCGGCGGTTACGACGTTGTTCAACTGGACGGTTCGTCTGCTGACTTCAACGTCACTGCTGGCAACAGCAACAACGTGACATTGACCTCTGCAGCAACTGGCGTCGGCCAAACTGCAGCGATCACAGACGCTGAGTTCCTGACCTTCACCAATGGCAGCACGATTGCATTGGCACACAGCGATGCTGAAGCATCTGCTCTGCGTCTGTACGAAGGCCTGCTGGGTCGCGACGCCGATGCAACTGGCGCTCAACACTTCACCACACAAGTGGATTCGGGTACTTCCCTTACCGATATCGCCAATCAGTTCTTGAATTCTCAAGAATTCGGCGGCGCGGTAACTGAAGGTGAAATCAACACCCTCTACACCTCGATCCTGGGTCGTGCTGCTGACGCAGGCGGTTCTGACACGTGGGAAGCCATCATCGCAGGCGGCGGCACCCTCGCACAGGTTGCAGCGGGTATCGCAGGCTCGGTTGAAGCTCAACAGCTCGATCAGTCGAACGGCACCTTCGTTCGTGACCTGTACACCAACGTTCTGGGCCGCCCTGCTGACGACGCCGGTCTGGACTCGTGGGTATCGCAACTGTTCAACGGCACCAGCCGTGGCGAAGTTGCTGCAGGTATCGTTGGTTCGGCTGAAGCTTCCGCTAAAGCTGACAGCACCTTCATCGATAACCTGTACCTGACCGCTACCGGTCGTGCTTCGGACGAAGGTGGCAAAGCTACCTGGACCGATATCCTGGCTAACGGCGGCACTCACGCTGACGTCGCCATCGGTATCGTTGGTTCGCCAGAAGCAGTCGCACACAACGACAACGTTGTTGTACTGCACGGCGCAGTCTAACTAGCCCTGTAGTAGCGATGGATACTCCCGGCCGCGAGGCCGGGTAGTGTGCAAAAAAAGGGGCGACTTTCGGGTCGCCCCTCTTTTATTTTTTAAGTGATCCCGCCAGCTTATGTCCAGACAACCTGACCGTGGGCAAGAAACGCTCATGGACACTTTTCATCGTCACCGGCAAACCGGTGAAGGTGGGCTCGCCGCTTCAGCACTTGAGCGCGCATTGCAGACGCCCGAATACTACCCAGAGGCTTGCATCTGGAAAGGTATCGAAGCGCTGCCCCTGGATCCCAAGCTTGCATTTGTTTTTTTAAACAACGCCACCCACGCCTTTCCCTTGCGCGCGGATGTTCAGGCGTTGGTCGGGCGCAGCATTCTGGCGCAAGGGCAACCTGCCCTGGCCAGCCGCTTTACGAGTAGTGCCTGGCAAAAGCTCCCTGATGAATCTGCGCTGCGAATGATGCTCTGGCAGGCGCGCAGTCTAGGTGAGCCCCCCGAGAAACTCAGGCGTTTGATACTCGCGCAGTTGCCTGACATCACCGCACCAGCTGAACTGTCTTTCGTACTTAAACTGTTGGCGGCTCAGAAAGAGCTGACGGGCTGCGTCGGGGTGGTGAGTTACCTGCCTGACCAGCAGGAAATCCGGGGTTGGGCGATCAATCTGCATGACCTGCAAAATCCTGTTCGGCTCCTGCTGGCGGCGAACGGGCATCAGATTGAGATGGTCGCCAACTCGCCCAGTGCTGTTCTCGCTGCCGCCGGTCTGCCAATAGCCCATGGCGGCGTGCGCATTAAAGTGCCGAACGCCATGGCAGCCGTAAATGTCCGCTTCGCGACAGGCGAAGCGCTGCAAGGCAGCCCTGTGTATGCGATGCCTGTTTTCAGCCCACCACCGGTCTCAAGCACTGTGGGCGAGAAGCAGCCAGTGGACGTGCTGATTCCTGTGTTTGACGGACTCGATGAAACATTGGCGTGCATTCAAAGCGCAATTGACGCCCGCAAGTCGAACCGCACGCCTCATCGTCTTGTGGTGATCGAGGACATGACGCCAGTGGCGGTCCTGCGCAAGGCGCTCAAGGTCCTGGCAGGCAAAGGCAAAATAACCCTCATTCAGAATCCGGTGAATCTGGGCTTCATTCGCAGCATGAACCGTGCGATGGCTCTCAGCCCCAGGCAGGACGTCGTCTGGCTGAATGCCGACACGCGGGTTCACGGCAACTGGCTTGATCGCTTGCGTGACGTCGCCTTCAGCGATGCATCTGTTGCCTCAGTGACGCCGTTTACCAACAACGGCGAGCTGATGAGCTTTCCCGAAAGTCGCTTCAGCCACCCTATGCCCAGTGCGTTAGAACAGAGCCGGCTGGATGATCTGGCTCGGCTTGCCAACACCCCGGCGATGGAAATCGAGACCGGATGCGGCTTTTGTCTGTACATCAAGCGCGCAGCCATCGACGAAGTCGGCTACCTCGATGAAGTGGGACTGTCACGGGGCTATGGAGAGGAAACCGACTGGTGCATGCGTGCACGGGCTCTGGGCTGGCGCCACATGGGCGCGCCCTCCGTGTTTGTCGCGCATCAGGGCGGAATCTCCTTCGGTGAAGAGAAGACCCTGCGCGTCGCACACAACAACGCGATCCTCAGGCGACGCTACCCGGACGCCTCTGCGCGGTTTGACGATTTTTGCCTGCGTGATCCCATCAAGCCTGCACGCCAGGCGCTGCAGCGCGCGCGCCTTGACGACGTGGCGGCGCAGATAGCGAAAAGCCCTTTGCGCAGCTGGCCCGAGCCTGGACTCAAGCAACTGCACATAGGGAAAGCGGGCGCATTCGACGCCCCGCTCAGCATGACTTGGCGCTACCAGCACTCGCGCACGATAGTGACGCTGCAAGCGCAAGTGAAGCCGCTACTATTCAGCCTTGAATACGAACTGCCCGCACAAACCGAGCAACTGTTCAACGATCTGGCCAGGTTTGCAGTAGATGAATTGATCTTTCAGAACATCGAGGGCGGGCCCGAGTGGCTGTGCACCTTGCCTGCCCGGCTCGACAAACCGTACCGGGTTGTCTGCCGCGATGACGCATTGTTGCGCCACGCAAGCGTCGAGAGTTGGGCCACATTTGCGGTTCAGGCAAACAGCATTCATCTGCCGTGGCAGGCACTGCAGCCGCATTACGCCAACGCGTTCCTTGGCGCCAGACTGGCTGTTGAATCCAGGCCACACGTTCGACGCGTCCATGCATCACGCCCTTCATGCTTACTGATTGGCGATGCGCTGCATGATCAAGACATCGGCAATGAGTGGCTGGCACTCGCCAAACGCATCCGGCGAGACCAGCTCCCGATCAAATTGCTGACCCACGTTGACAGCCCCTGGCGTAAAGCGCTGCTGACCTCTGGCGTGGTTCATGCACTGCCACTGCTGTTTGGCCTGACACTCGAAGACTGCGCGCAGCTTGCAGGTTGCGAAGGGGTGCTCAGCCTGGACACAAACCCTGGCGCCGACTGGACCGCCCCTGATCTCGCTGACTCGCTTGGGATCGGGCTTTACGCGGTCCCGAGCGCGCTCGCCGTGGAGGCAGGTGCATTGCCCGTAAATCATTTACCCCTTACCCGAGCCGAGTCTGATGTCACTTGAAGTTTTAACCACCCTCGCGCTCAGCGATCCAACGCATCTTGACGCCCCGATCCAAGGCGCAATCGTCGGGCTGTATGGCGACGTGCTTCAAGGCTGGGCGCTGGACAGCACACGGCCGGAACAGACACTGGTCGTGGAGATTCTTGTCGACGGCGCCTGCGTCGCACTCGCCCGCGCCGATCAGTTTTACCCCGACGCAAATGCCGGGGATGATTTTCACGGGTTCACCGTGCAGCTAAGGCAGAGATGGCTGGACGAAGCGCGGCACATCAGCGCCCGTGTCGCGAATACCGATCACAGCCTGGCGGGTGAGATAAATCTGCCTGCTACACCCAATAAAGCGCCGTTACCTGTAGCCACTCAAGTCTGGCACAGCGGTGGTCTGCGCCTGGGCGGCTGGGCTTGGGATCCTGACGCACCACAACGTCACGTTCAGGTGATTGCCCGCGAGAACGATCGGGTGCTGGCGCAGATTTCTTGCGAGGAACACCATCAGGCACTGGTTTACAGGGCCACCAGCAACCACGGTTTTACGCTCGACCTCCCATGGGAACTGGCCGACGGCAAGCCCCATGTGCTTCACATCGAAAACGACCTCGGCCACCCGCTATCCGGGAGCCCGATACACCTGTGTTGCTGGCCGGAGGGTCTTGAAGGCCTGCTCAGGAATCACGAGCAACAAAGTCCGGATAAAAAGACCCTGGCGTTGCTCAGCGAGGTCGCCAAAGATCATGGAATGCGCCTGCCGAAAAGCGCAGGTTTTCACCACTACCCGCAGTGGTTCGAGGCATTCCAGCGCGACGTTCCCGCGTCAGGTGGATCGGTAGGCGTCAAGATCGGCCTGCTGCTGATCGCAGAAAGTGACAATACCTCTGACGGGGCAATCGCCAAAAGCCTAAACGTCCAAGGCTCACAGCCTTTTCATATCGTAGAGACGCAAAGTGCTGACGTACTGTCTGCGTTGAAAGAACTGCTTGAGACCGGTTGCGAAGCCATTATCCCGATCAAGGCTGGGGATTACTTGACCAGTTTCGCGCTGAATCACTTGACTCAATTGCTTAGTGACGGAGCTGCGTGGGGTTATGGTGACTGCGACCGCGATGGGCCAGAGGGTGAACGCTCCCTTCCGTGGCTGAAGCCTGTGTGGGACATCGATCTGTTCATCGGCGCGGATATTTTTACGCCTGGAGCGATTTTCGGCGCCACAATCATCCACGAAGCGCTGACTCTCCTGGCAGCGTCCAACCTGTTGCATTCGTGCAGTTGGGACCATCTGATCGCCGGCGTCGCGCTCGCCACAGAGAAGCTGAACGCTCGCGTGGTCCACTTGCCCCATGTGGTTTATCACCGGCATTACCAAGCGCCGGCGAGCCCGGAAAAGGCTTCGCCGTCAGATGCTCGCCAGCATGCCATTGCCTGGCTTTGCGACGCCTTGACGCCAGCATCAACGGTGAGCGCAGTCCCTCAGTTTCCAGCCTTGCTGCGTGCACACTGGCCGCTTCCGTCCACCCTCCCCCGCGTCAGCCTCATCGTCCCGACTCGGGATCAGGTTGGCCTGCTGAGGACCTGCATCGAAGGCCTGCTGAATAACACGGATTACCCCGACCTCGAAATCATCGTGGTCGACAACCAGTCGAGCGATCCGGAGACACTCGCCTATCTGAATGAGCTGCCGAAGCATGGCGTGCAAGTGCTGCCGCATCCGTTCCCGTTCAACTACTCGACGATTAATAATCGGGCAGTTGAACACTCGACGGGAAACATCATTGGTCTGGTTAACAACGACATCGAAATCATAGATCCCGGCTGGTTGAAGGAAATGCTCAGCCAGCTGTTGCGTGAAAAGGTCGGCGCCGTGGGTGCCAAACTTCTATGGCCCAACCGCATGGTGCAGCATGGCGGCGTTGTGGTGGGCATCAATGGCTTGGCGGCGCACACAGGTAATAACCTGGAAGAAAATGATGCGGGCTATCTCGCGACGAACCAAATCACCCGTCGCCAGAGCGCAGTGACCGCGGCTTGTTTATTGGTGCGCAGATCCAGTTTTGATGAAGTCGGTGGGCTGGACGAAGAAGCGTTTCCCGTTGCCTTCAACGATGTCGACTTTTGTCTTCGCATTCAGGCAACCGGACGGAACGTGATCTGGACTGCTTTTGCCAAGTTGATTCATGCTGAATCGGCGAGCCGCGGGAAGGATATCAGCGCCGAGAAGCGAGCGCGGGCGCACCGGGAGCAGCAGGGGTTTATTGAGCGGTGGTCACTTGATGGGCAGGTTGATCCGCATTATCACCCAGGTTTGAGTAATGACTACTTGAGCGGATGCTATGGGGGTTTGGCTTTGCCTCCCAAACATGTCGCCACGCGAACCGGCTAACAGAGGATGATTTCCGTTTTTATGAATGGGTCACAAAAATGCTTACGGTGGTGGGACGGTAGACTGGACGTTGATAGCGCTGCCGCCCAGCCGCTTGTCACATCAGTCACGCTAGAACCGCTTCGTGCAGCCAAGGCCAGCGGATACGCTGGCGTCTATCAATCAAGCGTTCATGGCAGAGCAATAGCGAAAATATGAGAAGTTCCTATCAAGCGCTATACGAGTTTGGCTACAGTTTTTTATCGCCGATGCTCAATCACTACACTCGACGACTGATTGACAAATCCAATGATCATAGAGTGGTATGCCTAGCAAGAGAGGGCTGGGTCTTTTACAAGCTGATCAAACATCTGCAAGACTGTGACCTGATGGATCTGCAGCACGAACCGTTGTATCTGAAGGTATCAAGAACCGTGCTATTTCGCAGCCAGCTTGGCGGTGAACTCGGATGGAAGTTAGGGCTGACAAATAAATTTGAAGGCACCGTTCTGGATTTAATGATTAAACGCTTCGGGCTCAAGCTTTATGAAGCCTACAGCGCCCTGCCGGCAGAACTGCTCGGTTTCGACCTGAAATTGCCGGAGGATGCTGAAAAGGTCAAAAGCTGGCTAAATCCACACAACTCAAGGCTGGCAGAGGTGGTCGCCCCCACCAGACTTGCGCTGGAAGGCTACTTGCTCAACGTCGGCCTTGCCGACGGCCCCAAGCCGCTTATGCTTGACCTCGGTTATGCAGGAACCATACAAAAAATCCTCACAGAGATGATCGGAAGGGACACCTCAGGTTTATATTTTATTGCCACGGACGCGGGCGACACGAAAGTTGAAGATCACATTGCCTCCATGTCTGGGGTGTTCAGAGAGAACACCAAATGGCAGGAAGGCTATGTAATGCTGGAGAAATCCTTACTGCTGGAAAGCCTGATGACTGCGCCGCACGGAAGCGTAGTGGACCTACGTATCAGAACGGACGGCGAAATCGATTTCTTTTATGGCAGAACTGCGGCCCCCCAACGCTTTTACCAAGATTTGGACGCTGTGCTCGAAGGCGCCATAAAAGGGGTTGAGGAGAGTCTGAGATTTAACGTCGAGTATTCGATTGAGGAAATTGAGTCTATGTACGCTGCTTTTGCCACGCCGCCCAGCGCGATACCGAGGGCTGTCAGGCATCTGTTTAGCATTGACGATGACTTTTCGGGCGGTGGGGAGATAAATCCTATGTTGCTTTTTGGGCTATAGATTTCTGAACTGACCGGCACATCCAGCGAATACTCAATATGAAAACCAAACATAAGCTCCAAGAAAAGAAACTCAAGACCCTGACAGCGATCATTAACGCCTGCGGTGCTTTCGACAAGATATTCTATCGATCCCAGCTGAATGGCGCCGCCAAAAAACACAGCGATCCCATAGCGCACTATCTCAAAGAAGGCTGGAAAATCGGATTCAATCCACACCCCTGCTTTGATACAGACTATTACCTAAAAACCAATGAAGACGTTCAGAAACTGAACGTACATCCCTTTTTGCATTTTATTATATTCGGTCACCTTGAAGATCGCAGCACTAGCGAGAACTTCAACCTCACCGACTACCGCAGACTTCATCCAGAAGTGCAATTTGACAAGATCAATCCGCTCAGGCACTTCACCCTGAACTATGGCCAAACAAAACCCACGAGTATAAAGCGGCCGGTGTCCACGCCTGAGTTCGCCACACTTCCAGAAGCGTACGATCTCGACGACGCTCACCTGCTCGAACAGGCTCAGCAGGCAGGGCTTTTCAATTTCGAGTGGTACAGGGAAATGTATGGCGCTCACTTCCTCACGCCACTTTCAGCGTTTAAAGATTACCTGCACAAGTCAAGATTTTCACCGGTCAATCCGTCACCCAGCTTCAACAATGAAACTTATCATCGGATGTACTCAGACGTCTACCATGCTCAGATGAGTCCTTTGACTCATTATCTGCTGTGTGGAGAAGCTGAAGGCAGGGAATATCAGCCCGCACACATAAAATGGCAGCCTGGGAGTACTGTGGAATGTACGACACAGCTAACGGGAAAAGCGAAAAAGTTGAAAATTGCAATCTGCCTTCATATTTTCTATGAGGATTACATTGAGCGATTCGCCCGAGCCCTCGACAACTTCCCAATGCCGGTAGATGTGCTGGTAACGGTATCAAGCGCTAGCTTTGAGGCCGCTGTCAAAAAGCAGTTTTCCTCTCATCCCGCCGTTAAGAACTTGAAGATACGGCCCGTGCCGAATAGAGGAAGAAACTTTGGTCCGTTGCTCGTCGAGTATGGAGACCAGTTAGCAAACTACGATCTTTTCTGCCATCTACACTCGAAGAAATCCTTGTACTCAGGCCGCGAGCAGAATCAGTGGGCGGAGTACTTGACCGAGTACCTGCTCCGCGACACTTCTGTCACTACCAGGCTGTTAAATACATTCGCCGAAGACAGTAGCATAGGGCTTTACTACCCGACTACATTCTGGATGATGCCATCTTGGGTCAACCATGTAACGATGAACAAAGGATTCATGAGGGAGTGGCTTGAAAAGTTTGAAATCAACACTAAAACCAGCGATTTTCTAGCCTATCCAGCTGGAGGGATGTTCTGGGCAAGGTCTAACGCCGTCCGTAAATTGCTCGACCTTAGTCTGACTTACGACGACTTCCCAGCGGAACCATTACCCAACGATGGCTCATCTCTGCACGCGCTTGAACGGGTCATAGGGACGCTTGCCGAGGCAAACGGTCAGCGGCAGTTGTTTTACTACCCTGCCTCGGACACGTTCACCACGGACCAGTCATTCATTACGATGAATTACCACAATGCACTGCAGTCCGTACAGAATGACCTTAAGACATATAGTCACATCAGCTTCGATGCGTTTGACACATTGATGAGACGAAAGTACACCGTGTCCGACCATGCCAAATTAAAGCTTGGAAAAGAGCTTACGCAGGCAGGCCTGGTTAGCAGCGCCCACGAGTTTGTCGCTCTGAGAAATAAGGCGGAATTTACGCTGCGTCAGAGAATGAGCTTTCAAGGCGACGTAAAAATCAGCGGAATTTACTCTGAAATCGCCACAGTGTTGGACATCGACGAAACGTACGCCGACAGGCTCATGCGACGGGAGTTTGAACTCGACCTGGATTTGATCCAATCCAAAAACGAGATGGTCGATATCTTCAATGGCCTAGGAGCTGCCGGCCATATACTATGGGTCATCTCGGACTCTTATTACACCGGCGCTCAAGTGAGCCTTATGTTGCGAAAAGCTGGCATCGCCGCACCTTATCGACTCCTGGTCTCTAGCGAAGAGCAAAAGCGTAAAGATAACGGCAGTATGTGGCACATGATCAAAGCAGACTTGCAGAACGAAGGCATCACTAACCATGTACATGTAGGCGACAACGTTGTCGCTGATTCTCAGATTCCCGGGGACCTCGGCTTGTCAACTATTCACATCCTCCATCCTATGGATAAGTGGCGAGCGCTAGGATTCGCGGACGTCCTTAGTGGTGAATCGGCTTTAGATGAGGGACATATTCATAAGTGGGGCGCTTTAGTAAGCGGTGTTGGCCGTATTCCGTTTTTGGGCGAGTAACACGCTTGACGACAGTGTAGGCGAAACCACTTCAGCGAGTGGTTTCGCCATCGAGTCGACGTTCGCAGGCTGCTGACAGTCTCGCGCTACGATGGACTGATGGACGAAGCCTGAACGATTAAAAGGTTCTGTCCTCGGCCTTTCCATAAAGGATGTAGTGCAGAAGAGGGTTTATGCCGGAGTCGCGAACATCTTGGAAAGCATTTAAATAAGCGGCCGAATTAAAATCCGCGCAAGGATTTCGACCCTCGTATCCGCCATGCAACAGATAGTGAGCCAGCGGGTCCTGTGAAAAAGCCGGGTCACTCGCAACGTCTTCGTAAAATGCGAGATACCAGTTCTCATCAAACATCCCGCTCTGCCTGATCGCATCCACATAGGGATCAAGAACGCCACTTAAAAATGAAGATGGCAAGCTCTCTTCTCTTACTAGGTTCATAAGCGCGTCAAGATGGGCGGGATCATGTCTGATGCGAAGCGACCTCAACAAATAAGAGGCCGCCAGCATGGGGTTTTCGTATTTTATTTCCTCGTACGCAATTTCCGCACACCAGTAGGAACTTTCGTATTGACTAAAGTCCACTGACATCAAGACGTCGTGATTAACGATGTTGAGAAAAAACTCTTTCAACAGGCCAACTTCTAGCAATGCCTCTGCGATCAAGTGACCTGCGTAATTCATTTCCTGCAGGCGAACGTCCGGATAAGCCGGCACGATATAACGATGAATAAATTCGCGATCTACGGATTGCATTGGATCGAAGACAACAATGGGCGCAAACCTAGATCGCTTTGTCTCGGCAATATCTGAATGAGCAAACGTAACATGTGCAAAGAACTCATCATTTATCGATGGATGAGCCGAGTTCCTTGGACTTAGCGCAATTGCTCGAGCATCAATCCCACCAGCATAATAGATTGCGCAATAACCTCCCAAACTTGAGCCATAGGTATAGACCTCATAACCTTCGAGCAAGGGCTCAACAAAACCTTTAAACGCGTCAAGGCTTAAAAGTTGATACTGACTGTGCTGAAGATGGGATACGAAGATATGATCGAAGCCCGCTTCAATACAGACATCCGTAGCAAACCCAGCGTCACGAAGATCATGCCCGTGCGCATCAAACGTGATGATAAGTTTCTTCGACTTTTCCGCGTGGCTGTAGTGAACGATCCTGAAGCCTACCTCGTCTGCAATTAGGTTCTTAACAACACTTTCTTCATGACATTGCATCAGATGAACCGTCTGCGCCTAATTCAAATCTGACGACATAGTGACGTCGTCTTCGATCCTCAGTAGAGCACAACTCAGGTCCATCCGTGAAGCTGTAGGCCAAACGTGAATGTGGTGTGCTACGTCGCACTGCTGATCCCATGGACGTCCGACCGCATTAGTACCAATTCGGACATGGGAGTCGTCAGCCGCAAGGCCGCACGCTGAAAAGACGCCTTTGCACGATAACCTTGGCTTTGGGCGGAATCCCGTTCTCTGGTAATCTTGCGACCGTAGCCGCTCCTTCACCTCGTCCTGGCTTCCCTCAACCTGCACCCTCTTCACTCGTTAGCGTTTGTATGATGGATCTGAGAGCTGGATGACTTCCCCGAGCGGCATATTCCGTCTGACAGCATTTTGTATGAGTGAGGATAGCCAGAAATGGATTTAATACCCGTAATTTTGTCAGGCGGCGTCGGCAGCCGGTTGTGGCCCGTGTCCCGCGAGGCCCATCCGAAGCCGTTCATGACGCTTCCCGACGGCCAGAATTTGATCCAGAAGACGTTCCTTCGGGCCGCGGCACTGGAAGGCGTTTCGCAAATCCTCACCGTCACGAATCGTGAGCTGCTCTTCAAAACCGAAGACGAATACCGGACCGTTAACAAGGCCGAGCTGGCTCAGGCGTTCATTCTTGAGCCATTCGGCCGCAACACCGCGGCTGCCGTTGCGATGGCGGCACTGCAGATCAAAGAACTCAATGGCGCTGACGCCCACATGCTGGTCCTGGCCGCTGATCACCTGATCCAGGATGAGCGCGCTTTCGCGGCGGCAGTTGAAAACGCGGTGCGCCTTTCCGAAAAGGGCTGGTTGGTCACTTTTGGCATTCAGCCGCAATATCCCGAGACAGGCTTCGGCTATATCGAGGCCGGTGGCTCCGCAGGCGAGGCAGGCGGCTTGAAGGTCTCCCGCTTCGTTGAAAAGCCGGACCTCAAGACGGCCGAGACGTACGTTGCCGCCGGCAACTACTTTTGGAACTCGGGCATGTTCTGCTTCAAAGTGGGCACCGTGCTCGAAGAGTTCGCCAAACACGCACCTGACGTTCTGGACGCGGCAGTCGAGTCGATTGCAAGCTCTCGCTTGACCCAGTCGGCGGGCTACCACTGCCTGGCACTGGACGCGGACTCGTTCGCCAAGGTGCCGGATATCTCCATCGACTACGCCCTGATGGAACGCTCTGATCGCGTCGCCACTGTCCCTTGCGACATTGGCTGGAGCGACATCGGCTCGTGGAACGCAGTGAGCGAGTTGACCCCTCAGGACGACCACGGCAATCGCTGTGAAGGTGAAGTGCTTTCTCACGGCGCTCGCAACAACTACGTCCACAGCGAAGAGCGTCTCACCGCGCTGGTTGGCGTTGAAGATCTGCTTGTGATTGATACCGCAGACGCACTGCTGATCGCGCACAAGGATCATGCTCAGGACGTGAAACACATCGTCACTCAGCTGAAAAAATCCGGGCACACGCTTCACCAACTGCACCAGACGGTGCATCGTCCGTGGGGCACGTACACCACGCTCGAGAACGGTGAGCGTTTCAAGATCAAGCGCATCGTGGTAAAGCCGAAAGCGTCTCTGTCCCTGCAGATGCACCATCACCGCAGTGAACACTGGATTGTGGTGAGCGGCATGGCGGTCGTGGTCAACGATGATCAGGAGCTGATGCTGAACACCAATGAATCGACCTTTATTCGTGCAGGGCATCAGCATCGCCTCACCAACCCGGGCGTGATCGACCTGGTGCTGATTGAAGTCCAGAGCGGTGATTATCTGGGCGAGGACGATATCGTGCGCTTTGAAGACGTGTACGGTCGGGCCGGTAGCTGAAGCGTAGCCTTTCGCCCGCGTCTGCGGGCCTGGTTGCGGGGTCGCCTCGGGCGTCTCCGCAGCCGGTAAAAGCGCATGGATCATTCGGGCGCCTCTACCCTCGATTCTGCACCCTCATGATCAACCCCCGTTTGCTCGAAGCAAGCTGCCTCCGTGCGGGCGGCGATCCGCCGCTTCTGGTATGGTGCCGGCACCCATGCCGTCATCAGGCGCTGGTGGAGGGGAGCCGATCATCTGCGGCAAGGTTTTATGCACAGCATAAGATCGCAAGCGGTTCATGAGCCAGGACGCCCCACCGATTTCGCACAACTCAGGCGTTACAGAACAGGTCATTGAGGTTTTAGAATGTACGGTATGTTGCAAGGGCTTTGGGAATACCGAAGCTTCATCATCACATCCATCCGCAATGAGTTCATCGCACGCTTTGCAAGGAGCAAACTAGGCGGGCTTTGGATGATCATCCACCCCCTCTCCCAAGTCGCGATCTACGCCCTCATTCTGTCCAACGTCCTCGCCGCCAAGCTGCCGGGCATTGACAACAAATATGCGTACGCCCTCTACCTGATGGCGGGCATCCTGGCATGGAACCTGTTCGCCGAGATTGTGGGGCGATGCCTGACTGTATTCATCGAGCAAGGCAATTTGATGAAGAAGATGCGCTTCCCGAGGATTGCGCTGCCGGTGATCGTCGTAGGTTCGTGCCTGCTCAATAACCTGCTGCTGTTCGTCGCCGTTTTCATCGTATTCGCGCTGCTGGGTCATATGCCCACCCTTCAGATGCTCTGGTTGATTCCGTTGACGTTGACTGTCACCGCCCTGGCAGTCGGCCTTGGCCTGGTGCTGGGCGTGCTTAACGTCTTTGTCCGGGACATCGGGCAGGTAGTGCCGATCGTGCTGCAAGTCTGGTTCTGGTTCACGCCTATCGTTTACTCGCTGAACATCATTCCAGAAAACATGCGGGGAGCGCTGGAGTTTAACCCCATGTTCCCAGTGGTCACGGCCTACCACGACGTACTGGTTTATCAGGTTGCGCCTAACCTCGCTCACCTCGGCATGGCGATTGGCCTCTCCGCAGCTTTGCTGGTCCTGGGACTGTTTCTGTTCCGACGCGCCGCTCCTGAAATGGTGGACTCACTATGACCCTGCTATCCATCAGCCATGTGGGTAAGGCCTACCGCACGTACACATCAGAATGGCAACGCTTCGCGAACTGGTTTTATCTGCCTGTCAAACCCAGCCATGAGCACTGGGTGCTGCGCCATATCGACTTTTCTATCGAGGCAGGGGAAGCAATCGGTATCGTGGGTCAGAACGGGGCGGGCAAGTCGACGCTTCTGAAAATGATCACCGGCACACTCCGCCCGACGGAGGGCAAGATCCATGTCAACGGTCGGATTGCCGCCATTCTTGAACTTGGGATGGGTTTCAGTCCGGAGCTGACAGGGCGCCAGAACGTCTACCATGCAGCCGGTCTCATGGGCTTCAACACCCCCCAGATCGATGAGGTTATCGAGGACATCGAAGCATTTGCCGAGATCGGTGAGTATTTCAATGAGCCTGTCAGGACTTACTCCAGCGGGATGCAGATGCGAGTCGCGTTCGCAGTCGCCACTGCGTTCCGCCCCGACATTCTGATCGTCGATGAAGCCCTGTCGGTTGGCGACAGTTATTTCCAGCACAAAAGCTTCAGCCGCATCAAAGAATTTCAACAAGCGGGAACGACGCTATTGATCGTGTCCCACGATCGAGCCTCGATCCAGGCGCTGTGTAACCGCGCCATCCTGATCGACAACGGCACGGTCATCAAAGACGGTCCTCCCGAACAGGTAATGGACTACTACAACGCAATTATCGCTCAGAAAGAAAACAGCACCGTCGAAGTGGTTTCCCTTGAAGGGAAAGGCGTGCAGACGCGATCTGGCACAGGCGAAGCGTCCATAGAAAGCGTGACGCTGTACGAGCGGGGCGCTCCGGTTGAATACGTCGGCGTCGGCGCTGAAGTTTGCCTGACGATCAACGTACAGGCCAACGTCGACCTCCCTGAGTTAGTAGTGGGGTACGTGATCAAGGACCGGCTGGGCCAGGATGTGTTCGGGACTAACACCCATCATCTTGAGTGCAAGCTGCACGCTGTCAAAGCAGGCACCCGTCTCTCGTACAAGTTTAGCTTTACGGCAAATCTTGGGATTGGATCGTACTCAGTTGCAGTCGCCCTCCACTCCTCCGATACGCACATTGCTGAAAACTTTGAATGGCGGGACTTGGCGTTGGTGTTCAACGTTGTGAACATTTCAGAACATAAATTTATCGGTATGGCATGGATACCTCCTACCGTGGAGTGTGATTGATGGTTGCTCGTTTTTACAGGGCCTTTGAGGATCGTCATCGTGGCTCTAGGGAACTGATCCTCGAACGTCTCCTGGCCTACATGCCGTTTCTTGAACCGTTTCTCCAACTGGAAAACGGGCCAGTTGCTATTGACCTCGGCTGCGGTCGGGGTGAATGGCTTGAGATGGTCATCGGCGCCGGGTTCGCTGCGCGTGGCGTAGACCTGGATGAGGGCATGCTTGAAGGTTGCCGAACGCGCGGCCTGCCGGCCGATCTGGGTGATGCCGTAGGCGCGCTTAAAGCGCGTGCTGCCGAGAGTGTGTCGGTCATCAGCGCATTTCATCTGGTGGAGCACATTCCATTTCCGGCGTTGCAAGAGCTGGTCAGCGAGGCGCTGCGGGTGCTGAAGCCCGGGGGGCTATTGATTCTTGAGACGCCTAACGCAGAAAACCTTTTTGTCGGATCCAACGGTTTCTATATGGATCCGACCCACGAGCGACCGATTCCGCACTTGTTACTGTCCTTCCTGACCGAGTTCTCCGGTTTTGAACGAAGCAAGCTGCTGCGCCTCCAGGAAGAAGCCCGCCTGCATGACCCTGCCACGTCGATTGACCTGATCACAGCGCTCGGCAGCTCCAGCCCTGATTACGCAATTGTCGCGCAGAAAAAAGCGGCTGATTCCGTAATGTCGCTTTTTGACGAACCCTTTGCCCAGACCTTCGGGATAACCCCTGGCGAGTTGGCTGCCCGTTACGATCAAAGTATTGAACAGCGATTTCAGGCTGTTGGGACGCAGATGGCGGAACTGTCGTCGACTACCGAGAAATTCCTGGCAGATACGAATATTGAACAAAGATTCCAGGAAGTAGGGACACAAATGGCGGAACTATCATCAACCACTGAAAAAGTTCTGGAAACCATCTCGGAAATAACAGCGGAACTAGGTGACGCGAAGTACAAGAATGGCTATCTGGAGTATCACAATGGTCTGCTGACTTCACGAAATGAAGCTTTGGAGCAGCAAAACTTCGCGCTGGTTGATGAACACCTCACCGTCAGCGATGAAAACAAAAAGCTTAAGGCCAAGCACGCTGAACTTGAGGCCGTGATTCAGGATCTGCGATCTGTCATGCAGAACCTTGAGGATGGCACACACCACCTGCATGCCAACATGCATCAGCTCCAGGCCCAACTGGACAGTATCGCCTCGGACAGGCACAGCATGGCTGCCAATTTGAACGCGGTTGTGCAGAGCACCTCGTGGAAAATTACGCAGCCGCTCAGAAGACTCTCCAGTTTCGTATCACGCACTGAACCAGTTGCTCGAAAAGCAAGCAGGAAGAGAGCGCTGGCCCTGAAGGCAATCAGCTTTGTCTCGGCCCGCCCGTTTCTCAAGCCTTATGCGCGGACCGGCATCAAATTTTTACCCGCATCATTGCGGGCGAAACTCTGGGCGCTGTCTGTTCACTCGGTAGCACCCGTTGCCACAAGCCAGTCCACGCCTGCCAACGCCTCATCTCTTAGTTTGCGGGAGGCCGAAATTTATATGGAGCTCAAACAGGCTTTTGAGCGCAAGGAAAGTAAGTGATGCGAATAGTAATAGACCTGCAAGGCGCGCAATCCGAGAGCCGGTTTCGTGGAATAGGTAGATATTCGCTTTCTCTGAGCCTGGCAATTGCCAAACTCGCGCAGGATCATGAGATCTGGATCGCTCTGAACGGGAAGCTGACAGAGAGTATCGCCAGCATCAAAGCGGCCTTCGCTCCGCTGATTCCCGCCAACCGCATTCGTATTTTCGACGTGCCCGATGACCGAGCGCCGGGCCCCTGGACGGCTCACGCATCGGAAGTCCTCCGCGAGCGCTTTCTTGATGCACTGGAGCCGGACGTCGTCTTGGTAAGCAGCGTTTTCGAAGGACCTTGGGCTGGCGCTGTTACGTCTATCGGCGCCTGTGAGACCCGGCACAAAACGGCGGTCATTTTCTATGACCTGATCCCATTGCTGGATCCGGACGTCTATTTGCCGAATCCGGCATTGCGTGACTATTACTTCAGAAAAATCCAGTGGCTCAAAAATGCTGACATGCTGCTGGCGATCTCCAATTCGTCCAGCAATGAAGGCGCCGAGCACCTCTCGATACCTGAAGGCAAGATTGCGAATATTTCTGCGGCCATTGGAGACCAGTTCACGCCGACGCAGCTTGATGCTGCTGCTTCTGCGCTGTTGTTTGGGCGGGTAGGAATCACCGGCAAATACATTCTGTTTGCGCCAGGCGGCTTTGATCCAAGGAAGAACTTTGCCCGGCTGATAGAAGCGTACAGCACGCTCTCGCCTGAGTTGAAGTTCTCTCACCAGCTCGTGATTGCCAGCAAACTTCATCCGCCGCAGCGCGCCGAACTCGAGCAATACGCACAGACCTTCAACCTTCAGGACAACCAACTGGTACTGACTGGGTATGTCGAGGATGACGAGCTCGTTGCCCTGTACTCGATGGCGACGCTTTTTGTTTTCCCGTCGACCCACGAGGGCTTCGGCCTGCCAGTGCTGGAAGCCATGGCGTGCGGTGCCGCCGTCATCGGGTCCAATTGCAGCAGCGTCCCTGAAGTCATCGGGATGGAAGAAGCGCTGTTCGATCCCTTCTCGATCAGCTCCATCGCCGAAAAGATCGAACAAGGCCTTCAGGACTACTCATTCCGCGAGCGCCTGCTTGAGAACGCTCTTGAGCAGTCAAAACGTTTCTCGTGGGACGCGTCGGCAACCAAAGCGATCGCGGCTATCGAGTCCCTTGGCCTAAGGTCTCCGGTGGCCTCCTCCTGTATCGACAAGCACTCGCTGATTGTTGAGCTGGTCGCTATTGACGCTGCTCCGGAGTCTGACGAGGCGATGCAAAGGGTCGCGAAAAGCATTGCCTATAACTTCAAAGGCAGTGAGGGAAACCAACTGCTGCTGGATGTCTCCAGCATTGTGCATTCGGATGCCAAGTCCGGCATTCAGCGGGTCGTGCGAAGCTTGCTGCACGAGTTCTTGAACTCCGCACCTGCCGGCTACGACGTGCGTCCGATTTACTATCAGGAAGGCTCCTACTACTACGCAGAGAAATTCACTTCAGCGGTGACATCCGACCAAGTGGTCTCCATAGATTCGCTTATCGATGTCACTCAAGGGGATATCTACTTATCCCTTGATCTGAATATGCACCTCGCCAGTCAGCTACTGCCATTACACACCCACATGCAGAACGTGGGTGTGCAGATCAACTACCTGGTTTACGACTTGCTATTGATTCACCGCCCAGACTGGTGGCATGCGCCGAACCCTGATTTTTTCAGAAACTGGCTTGAGAAAATCTGCCTTGTCGGGGACAGACTGATCTGTATCTCTGAGGCGGTAGCGGTAGAACTGCGTAGCTGGCTCGCGGAGAACCCTCCGGGCCGAATCGACAGCGGCCCCGTTATTGAAAGCTTCCACCTTGGTGCCGACATCGATAACAGTTTGCCAAGCGGAGGGATGCCTGATGAGGCGGCCCAGACGCTAGATCTGATCTCGCAGCATCCTTCCTTCCTCATGGTCAGCACCATCGAGCCTCGCAAAGGGCATGCACAGACACTCTCGGCATTTGAGCTGCTGTGGGAGCAAGGCCATGAGATCAATCTGGTTATTGTGGGCAAGCGCGGTTGGCTGGTGGATGAGCTTGTTGCTCGACTGGAAACCCACCCGCAGATGCACAAAAAGCTGTTCTGGCTGGAAGGTATCAGTGACGAATATCTAGAGCAGGTGTATTCAACGTGCTCGTGCCTGATCGCGGCATCCGAGGGTGAAGGGTTTGGCTTGCCGCTCATTGAAGCAGCGCAGCACAAAGTCCCGATGATCATTCGTGACATCCCGGTTTTTCGGGAAGTGGCCGGCTTGCATGCGTTCTACTTCAGCGGCCTGGAGCCTCAGGCACTTGCAGACTCAATTACTACCTGGCTGACGCAAAGGGAAACCGGGCATCACCCGTCATCGGATTCAATGCCGTGGCTGACGTGGAAACAAAGTGCTGAGCAGTTGAAGCAAGTGCTGATCGCCTGATACTGGACCGGCCAAAGGTGGCAAGGAACGCCACCAGCCTGTCATGCAGCCTGAGGTGCAGCTGAAGAGCCGCACCACTGAGCTTGAAGAGATGGCCCTGAGGCGTCCTATTAAGGACGCCAGCGTTGACCTTGTGTCACGGAATGATCCGCATCGACACGAAGCCTATCCCAAGCACCCGATTGTCCGCGCTTCCAGAGAACTGCTTGGGCGAAACAGGATTCGGCGGCACGAACGTTATGCTGTCGGCGCTTACGCCTGCGAGATCAACGTCAAGACTGACTTGCGAGACACCTGCGGTCAGCCGGATGTCGTATTCACGATTGCCAATTTTGACGAGGGTCCGCTCTTGCCCCTTGGCACCGTAGAGCTGGGCCGTCAGCACGAGAGTAAATTTCTGCGGCAGGGGATCGGTAAATGTGAAGGACGCCTGCTGGGAGGACCATCGCCCCCACGGCTCCAAAGCCGACAGACCCTGGGCATCGCTGATGAAGTCGGGGAAGCCGCCTCGGGTAAAGTCTATGCCGCTGGCCAGGTCGGCTTTGTAACGCGGCCCAAGAGCGTCAACGTAGTAGCCGGCCACCCTCCCGATCTGATTTGCAGAAAGGCCTGCCAGATCTGGATGCGCGCTGTTATCCAGCTTAAATAAAACCAGTTCTTTGTCGCCGCTCTGAAGCAGTGGAGGCTGCTTTAGCAACTGCGATAATTCCTGAATGAGCGCCTCAGCGTTATCAGCATACCCACGGCGGTCGATGTAAATACCATCAAAGCCAAGTCTGCGGATCACCTCAATCTGGCGCTCCATAGGCTCTTGGGCCAGAGCACGGTAGAACAAATCACCCGGCCGACCTTTCATGCCACCAAAGCTCCAGTGAAGCGCCGTCGAATGCAGCACGCCGGTCATCATCTGATAGTTGATCAGACGATGCATCACTGGCACTTCAGGAAAGCCTATATAAGGCAGCTGATAGACCGCACCACCCGCAGGAAGCGCTTGTTCGACAGAGTGAACAAAGTCTCTGTCGCTATCGAACGCTGCATCATTAGTGGTATTGCAGTCCTTGCAAGGTGGAGCCGTCTGGTCGTACAGCCCTGCCAGCAGCAGAACGATCGCAATAGGCATCGAGTACTTGGAAAACAAAGGCGCTCTTTTCTGTAGCAAAAGCTGGAGCGAAATGAAGAAGAACAACAACGCGCCGCACGCTATGAAAATACTGTCTCTGTTCCATCCACGTATGGAGGGCGAGACCACCATGGCGAACAAGGAGCCCAAGCCTCCCACCGTCGCAAACAGGAACAACACAAATGTCGTGACCGCCAATAGGCGCAGCCTGTGGCTGGATTCAGTTCGGGCCGGAGCGAAGATCAGGTACAGCAACGCCATCATGAAGCCGACAGCACCGATCACACCGAGCGATGAAGTGGAATTCTCGTTGATCAGCGGGGTTATCTGGTTATAGAGCTGAGCCCCCTCGCCTAATTTCGCAACTCGGTGGTCTGTCCGGGGCATCAACAACTGCATCATCTTCAGCCCATAGAGCTCCGACTCGCCCGGCGAACGCTGAGCGACTTCTGGATTAGGGCCATCTTTGAACGTCCCAATCACGTTGGGCGCGATATTAACGGCTACACCAAAGACGGTCGCAGCAATGAGCAGTGCAGCTTTTGTCGCGCCGTGGGAATTGCGCGATGTCAGAGCACTCATCACACCGGCCGATGCAAGAATGATTATCCCAAACAGGGCGTAATAAACGCCGAATGAGGCGAGAACGAGCATGCCTGCGGCCGCCACCACGATTCTACGCAGCGTCGGTCTGAGCCCCAACGGATGCGGAGGATTCTGGGTCTGATAGATGTCCAACGCCAAGTAGAAAAACACCGGTGCCACTAAATACCAGGTGTAAAAAAGATGCTGCAACCGCAGAAAGTGGAAGGGCGCAAATGTATACAGCACGCTGGCTGTCACAGCAAAACTGCTACTCAGGCCGAAAGCCCGAGCGGTCACGTAAGTTGCGACGAAACAAGAAGGGAATCCAAGCAGATAGAACAGCTTTACTCCACCCGGCCACCCCCCGCTAATCAGCGAGAATACCTTGATCAGTAAATGGTCGGCACCGTCCGAACCCGGAAAATCAAGGAAGTTGGAGCCGAACGGATAACCACTTCTGAGGTTATCGAATAACCAGCCTTCCGCGACTCGTTGCGCCATCCAGGCGTGGAACAAACCGTCGCCCTTGTACCCAAAAGGTCGCGTTAAGTCCGGCGTCAAACCGTCACGCAACCCGCTCATGAGAATGCTGGCAAGGAAGAACGTCACGACCGCACCGATGAGTATCAGCTTCCACTCAGAGGCAACGGTCATCTGCCACGTTCGAAAAACATTCACATCGGCAGGGCGATACAGGCTGGGTTTGATCAAAGGCTTCAAAGTATTAGGCTCGGACAGTTAATCAAAATTTACGCGCTCGAGTTCGACGACCAGCGGCATGTTGCGGATCTTAGTGTGAACTGAACCTAGATACTCCCCGAGCATTCCCAAGAACAAAATCTGCACCGAGCTGAAAAAGAACAGCGAAATGAGCAACGGAGCGATACCCATCTGAAAGGAGTTCCAGAACACCAGCTTGGCGATCAGGAAACCAAACGCTGCCAACAGGCTTAACCCTGCAAGCAAGGCTCCCCCCATCACCATCAGACGCAAAGGCACTTTCGAATGGTTGGTGATACCCAGCATGGCAATGTCATACAAGGTATAGAAGTTGTTGCTGGTGATGCCGCGCATGCGTCGTGGTTGCTTGAACGGCACGGTGGCAATCGGGAAGCCGATTTCACACAGCAGGCCACGGAAGTACGGGTACGGATCATCAATCTTTTTAAGTATGTCCAGAACGGCCCGGTCGAAAAGACCTGCACCTGTTGCGTTCTGCACCAACGGGACTTCTGAGATGCGGGTGACGAAGCGGTAGTAAGCGCGGCGAGCGATGAACATCAAGCGCGACTCTTCGCTCTCAGGCTTCACTGCCATCACGGTCTTGAAACCCTCCTCCCACTTCTTGACGAACTCTTCGATCATCTCAGGCGGATCTTGCAGGTCAGAGGCAATCAGTACCGCAGCGTCGCCCCGAGCCTGGAGCAGAGCGTGATAGGGCGAGCGAATGTGACCGAAGTTTCGGGCGTTCAGGATCAGTTTTACGCGACTGTCCTGCGCAGCCAGCGCGCGCAACTTGACGATGCTGCTGTCGGTCGAGCAGTTATCAATGAAGATATGTTCGTAATCGTAGTCAAGGCGGGACATCACCTCGCCGATGCGCTGGTACAGCTCATCAATATTGGCTTCTTCGTTGTAGCAAGGGGTCACTATGCTGATGAGCTTACGCATAATTGAAAACATACCTGTTATTAATGACGAATGAGAGTAAAGCCATGGGCACGATTAGCGCGATGCCGGCTAAATAGGGGTTTACGCCCAGCAACTTCAGCCCTGCAATCCCGGCCACGTTGGCAGCGTAGACAACGGCATAGCCGGCCACGAAACGAAAGATGAGTTTGTTGTTGTTCGAACCAAACACCAGGGCGCCAGTGCTCTTGAAGTTGAACAATACGCCCAGAATGGTGGCGAGCAGCAGCGCCAGGCTGTAATGAAGGCCAAGATAGAGAAAGCCGGCAAAACAGCCATAGCCGAACGCCGCGTTCAACATCCCTACCAACGCAAACCGGACCAGTTTAATTTGAAGAAGGGCGCGAACCCGTGGCCACGTTTTTTCAGTCTCTTGCATGCAGCGCCTGCCTGATCTCACGCAATACACCGCTTAGCGATGAGTCGCCGGGCACATAGCCGAACAATTGCTCAGCCCTGCGATTGTGCGAATAGTAATGGGCCTTGGGCCCGGTAGCATTCACCCGAGCCTGTTCACCGGCAACCGTGAACTTGAGGCCAAACTCATCGCTGACCGCTGCCAGCAATTCAAACTTCCCCACGGGCGCAAGGCTGTAACAGTCCACTGCAGCGTTACCGGGAGGCGTCTGCAATACCCGGTCGATCAACTGCATGAAGTCGGCAGGTGTGAGGTAATCGCGAAGCATGTCATCGGGAGCAACTTCCAGCACCGCGCCCGTGTGCAGGGACCTCAGGATGTCACTCAGGAAGAACCGCGCCTCGCACGACTGGCGATGGCTGAAGTAGCTGAAGACTCGCACATCGGTGATGGCCGCCTCTGGCAACGCTCGGTGGCGACATTCAGCCTGAAACTTGGCCGCCCCGTACCAGTGCTGTGGCTGCAGCGCGTTGATGGGAAACACGGCCGCCGATTCGTCAGTGATTGGCGCTGAGAAGTTGGTGCCATAGGCGGCGCCGCTGCTCAGGTAGATGTATTTGCAGGCAGGGTGACTACGCAAGTAGGACAAGGCCAGATGGTCGTACTGCTCCGTGACGCTGAAAATCGCCTGGCCCATCTCTACGGCACGGGCCGGATCGCCTACGCCAACGAAGTTGATGATCGCATCAAATTCGCAGCTGTCACCGAAAGCGGCGTAGTCGAGAACCGGAAAGCCCTCACGTGCCGCGATCGCTTGAAGTTCTGCGTTCAGTGTCGCCGGCGTACGCACAAACAGGCTGCATTTGTACGCTGTGGCTTGAGCGATACTGGCTATCAGGTCCTTGGCGATATGACTGCTGGCTCCAAGAATGGCAACCTTCATTGACCCAGGTCCAGCAACGGCGACTGCTCGTGGATAGGACGGCCGAACTCAAGGCGCGGTCGGCATTCGCGGGCGTCTGGCATTAATACTTCGATAAGCATCGGCTTACCTGCCGCCAGAAACTCCACGACCGCAGACTTGAACGTCTCCAGGTCGATCACGCTGCGCGAATCAATGCCGTAGGCTTCGCCCAGGGCTTTGAACTGCGAGGTATAGCCATCCCAGTACGTCGAGGAGTTACGCCCCTCGAAATACATTTCCTGAAAGCCGCGTACCATGCCCAACGAGTGGTTGTTCAGCACCACCGTCAGGATAGGCAGCCGCTCACGGGCAATGATGTCCAGCTCCTGGATATTCAGCTGGGCCCCGCCGTCACCGGTAATCACCACAACTGGCTTGTGCCCGGCGATGCAGGCACCCACGGCCGCCGGAATGGCAAAGCCCATCGTGCCCAGACCGCCGGAGTGATGCATGGCTTGTTCGGAGTTCAGGCGCAACGTGTGCGCGGCCCACATCTGGTTATTGCCTACATCGGCCACGTAATCGAGCGCGCGGCCTTCGGTCAATTCGTTGAGGGCACCGAACAGAGCGAAAGGGCTGAAACCCAAGTCGGTGTACTCGTCCTTGAACGATTGCTCAAATACCTGCGCCAAACTTGCATGCCAGTACGGCGGCGCGGATGGCAGCATCGGAGCTCTAGCAATGAAGGAGGCGAACACCCCTTCAAGGTCGGCGTGGATCGACTGCTGCGCCTTTACCCTGTTATCCAGCTGAGCGGCGTCCAGGTCGAACTGCACTATGTGCGCGTTTTGGGCGAAGGTTTCGGGCTTGGCGCCGGTTTGGCGTACGTCCATGCGGCTGCCGAGAACAATCAGCAGGTCGCAATGCTGCACGGCGTAGTTGGCCGCCCTCGTCCCGTAAGCACCCAGCATCCCGATGTAGTGCTCGCTGGCGGGCACCTTCTCGGCGCCCTTCAGGCTCGCAACGTGAGGGATGCCCAGCCTGCGGACCTCGCTCAACCACTGGCCGAACCCGGGCGTGTTCACAGCGCCGCCACCGATCAGGAACAGCGGCTTCTGAGCTTTCTCCAACAATGCCCAGACGTCTTCATGAGAGGCTTTCTGCGCAGGCGCTCGGTCCGACTCGCGGGCCCAGGCGCTCAGCAATTCATCAAGCACGGCGTCGTCGACTTCGGCCCGCTGGACGTCCATGGGAATGTCCAGAAGCACGGGCCCTGGTCGGCCTTCGCGGGCGATGGTGATCGCTTTGAGCAGACAAGGAATCAGTTCGTCAACATGGGTAACCTGGTGAGCGTACTTGGTGATGCTGCTCACCAAGGCAACGCTGTCGAGCTCCTGAAAACCCTGTTGGCGAATAGCCCGATCGCCCTTCTGCTCATGGGTGTTGACTTGGCCGGTCAGGAACAGGCACGGATGGCTGTCCAACCAGCAGTCGGCAATTCCGGTGATCAGGTTAGTGGCGCCCGGGCCGCTTGTGCCCAGTGCCACGCCCATCACTTTGTGACTCGTCGCGCGCGCGACGGCGGATGCAGCGAAGGCGGCGCCTTGCTCATGGTGCATGGAAACCAACTTGGTCTTGCCGAGCAAGTTGATACTGTCCACCAGGTGGGCAATCATTCCACCGATGAGCTCGAAACCGTATAGGACTTGAGCGTCCGCCAGAACCTTGGCTACTGCATCCGATGCTTTCATAAGTTAGAAACCGATCCCGAAGAACTCTTCCAGTTTTTCACCAACGTAGTCGAACTGCTCCTGACCCAGCGACGGTTGCACGCCCAGCCAGAAGGTCTGGTTCATGGTGCGGTCGGTATTGGTCAGTTCGCCCACGACGCGGTGCTCAACGCCATGGAAGTAAGGCTGACGGGTCAAGTTGCCTGCGAACAGCAAACGAGTGCCGATCTTGTTCTGATCGAGGAACTTCAACAGGTCTACACGCTTGACGCCGGCAGTCTCTTTGAGAGTGACCGGGAAGCCGAACCAGGAAGGATCACTGTTAGGCGTAGGCTCGGCGATTTCCAGGAAGTCGCTCAGGCTGGACAAACGCTCTTTCAGCAGCTGGAAGTTGCGCTTGCGGGTTGCGATGAACTCCGGGGCGCGGTCGAGTTGGGCCAGGCCGCACGCAGCCTGCATGTCGGTAATCTTCAGGTTGTAGCCCAGGTGGGCGTACACGTACTTGTGATCGTAACCTTGTGGCAGGCTGCCGAATTGCTGCCCGAAACGGTTGCCGCACGTGTCATCGCAGCCTGGCGCGCAGTAGCAATCGCGGCCCCAGTCACGGAACGATTCAGCGATCATTCGCAATTGAGCGTCGTTGGTGAACACCGCCCCGCCTTCGCCCATGGTGATGTGGTGGGCCGGGTAGAAGCTGAGTGTGCCGATGTCGCCAAAAGTGCCGACCATCTTGCCGTCGTAAGTCGCACCCAGCGCGTCACAGCAATCTTCGACCAGCCACAGGTTGTACTTTTCGCATAGCGCCTTCACCTTGCCCAGATTGAACGGGTTGCCCAAGGTGTGAGCGAGCATGATGGCCTTGGTCTTCGGGGTGATGGCCGCTTCGATCAAGTCTGCATTGATGTTGTGGGTGTTCATTTCCACGTCGACGAAAACAGGAATCGCGCCGAACTGAACGATCGGGTTGACGGTGGTCGGGAAACCCGCCGCAACGCCAATGACTTCGTCGCCCTTTTTGATTGCGCGATCGCCCAGTTTCGGTGAAGTGAGGGTGCTGAACGCAACCAGATTGGCCGAAGAACCGGAGTTCACGGTCAGCAAGTAGTTCACGCCAAGGAACGCAGCGAGTTTCTTCTCGAACTCAGCGTTGAAGCGACCAGTGGTCAGCCAGCCGTCTAGCGAAGCCTCAACCATCAGCTGCAGTTCACGCGCGCCGATTACCTTGCCCGACGGAGGGATGACGGTTTCGCCCCCGACAAAAGGTTTGGCCGCCAAGGCAGTCTGGGCGTAGCGCTCAACGAGCTGGCTGATTTCCTGACGGAGCATATCGGGGGTCATAGTATTTCCTGCTCAAGCTAATTATCGGTTAGGCGCCAGTGGCATGGCTGCCATGTAGCTATTGATTTCTTCTACGCAACGGGCATGCATGTCGGCACTCTCCATCCAGGCTCTGTGCCAGTTGACGATGCGAGTCAGCGTTGTCTCCAGGCCCCAAGTTGGTTCCCACTTCAGGTGAGCGCGAGCCTTGGATATGTCCAGCTTCAAGTAGCGTGCTTCATGCGGCTGCGGGTCACTGTCAAGCTGCCAGCTAGCGCCAGCTCCCCACGCCTGCACCATGTGATCGAGTATCCATTCGACAGGTTGGGCGTCTTCGTCGCGAGGACCGAAGTTCCAGCCCTGAGCGAATGACGGGCCATGCTCCCATAGGTGTTGGGCCAGAACAAGGTAACCGCTGAGCGGCTCAAGTACGTGCTGCCAAGGGCGGGTGGCCTTGGGATTGCGGACTATCACGGGCTTGCCCTGTTCGACAGCGCGCAGGATGTCCGGAATCAACCGGTCGTCGGCCCAGTCGCCACCGCCGATGACATTGCCGGCGCGCGCCGACGCCAGTGCAGCGGAGTGCTCGGTGTTAAAGAACGAGTTGCGGTAAGCGCTGGTAACTAATTCCACACAGCCTTTACTGTTGCTGTACGGATCGTGGCCACCCATGGGCTCGTTCTCGCGATAGCCCCATTCCCATTCCTGGTTCTCGTAACATTTGTCGGTGGTGACATTGACGATGGCACGCAGACCAGGGCACTTGCGCGCGGCCTCCAACACATGAACAGTGCCCATGACGTTGGTCGCGTAGGTTTCGACAGGCTCGCGATACGACAGCCTGACCAGCGGTTGAGCCGCCATGTGAATCAGGATGTCCGGATTGAAGGCAACCATGCTCTCAGTCACGGCCTGCAGGTCGCGGATGTCGCCGATTTGCGACTCCATACCCTGCTCCACCTGCGCCTGCTCGAACAGTGAAGGCTTGGTCGGCGGGGCCAAGGCAAAGCCCTTCACCTGGGCGCCCATGCCCTGCAGCCACAGCGCCAGCCAGCTTCCCTTGAAGCCAGTATGGCCAGTGAGAAAAACCTTTTTGCCTTTCCAGAAATCAGCGGAGACAGAAGCTTTCATAGTCGTTCTCAGTCCCAGAATTTCCAAGGCGCGTCGCCGCTCTGCCACAACTTCTCAAGCAGATTTTTATCGTGCAGGGTATCCATCGGCTGCCAGAAGCCCGGATGTTCGAAGGCCATCAGTTGGCCCTGCTCGGCGAGGCTCATCAACGGGCCCTGTTCCCAGACCGTATTGTCGTCTTCCAGGTAATCCAGCACTTGTGGAGAAAGCACGAAGAAGCCGCCATTGATCATGGCGCCGTCGCCTTTAGGCTTTTCCTTGAAGTTCAGGACCCGGCCTTCGGCGATGTCCAGAGCGCCAAAGCGGCCTGGCGGGAAGGTAGCGGTGAGCGTGGCAGCTTTGCCGTGGCTCTTGTGGAAAGCGACCGCAGCGCTGATGTCCATGCTTCCGACACCATCACCGTATGTGAAGCAAAAAGCCTCATCGTTGCGCACATAGTCCGCAACCCGACGCAGACGGCCACCGGTCATGGATGTCTCGCCAGTATCGACCAACGTCACATTCCAGTCTTCAGCACGCTGATCGTGAACTTTCATAGTGTTTTCGCGCATGTTGAACGTGATGTCCGACGTGTGCAGGAAGTAGTTGGCGAAGTATTCCTTGATCATGTAGCCCTTGTAGCCACAGCAAATGATGAAATCATTGATGCCGTGGGAGGAATACATTTTCATGATGTGCCACAGAATCGGCTTGCCACCGATTTCAACCATTGGCTTGGGGCGAGTACCTGTCTCTTCGCTCAAGCGCGTGCCCAGTCCGCCTGCCAGAATGACTGCTTTCATAACCGCTCCCTTGTTAATTCGAACTCACGAATGCATCGGAGTAAAAGTGTTTTACAGGCAGCCCGGCGCTCGTCAGGGCCTCACGGGCAGAATGAATCATGGTTTCCGAACCACAGGCATAAACCACCGCATGAGTGAGGTCGATGCCGTCATCAAGCAGGGCCGCCTGTACGTAGCCGGTTCGCCCCTGCCAAGTGGCATCAGGTCGAGACAACACAGGAATAAATGCTGCGTTCAGTTCATCAAGCCGGGGTGCCCAGTAAAAATCGGTAACTGCCCGCCCGCCCCAATAAACAAAAATCTTTTTGCCCGTAACCAAATCAGGATTGCCCTGCAACTGCTCCAGGATGGCCTTGACCGGCGCAATACCGGTCCCAGTGGCTAGGAACACCAGCGTGCTGGCTTTTTTGTCACGCAAGCAAAAAGTACCCAGCGGACCCTCCAGACGTAAAAGATCATTAGGTTTGGCGCCACCAAACCAGTAGCGCGACATCGCTCCCTGCTCGACCTCACGAATCTGAAGCTCCAGCTTGCCATCGTCACGCGGGGCATTAGCTACTGAGTAACTGCGGCGCAGGCCACCCTCGCCAATGACATCGAGGTACTGACCTGGAAGATACTGAAGCTTGCTTGCAGGCGGCACGCGCAGAATCACTTGAACAACGTTCCCCGCCAGACGAGTAATCGTATCGATCCGGCATGGGAGAGTTTTGACCTCTATCCCGCCCAAAGCACCTATGTCTTCGGCATCAATCTCTACATCGGTCACAGCGCGGCGGCAGCAGGTGAGAATCATGCCGGCCGCGAGCTCCTCCTCAGTCAAAGATGTTTCGCCTTTGATGACCTCTGTTTCACCGCTGAGCACGTTGGTTTTGCAAACGCCACAACGACCCGTACGACAGCTGTATTCAAGGGTGATGCCGGCTGCTTTGGCGCTATCAAGCAGTGAGGCGCCGGGCTCGGAAATGAATGCCTGCCCGTTGTGGAGCTTTACTGAAACCATGGTTTTACCGGATCTGAATACTGAAAGGCTGCAGTCATTGCTGCTTGCTGACGCCTGTGACAAGGACTTTGAGACGATGAACATAACAAAAGCTGCGTGCGGAAGATGCTTCATGACCGGGGCGCGAATCTACCCGGTACGACGCACACATAGGGTGCTTCTGAAGATGCTTCGGGGGACGGAGTTTACACTCTGATACCCTGTTAGGTGCAGGATTTTGCGACGCAGCGGGGGGAAGGATTTTCCCCCAAGACGTGCCGCGTAGGGTACGCAGCATGCTGCCCTAGTCCAGGTGACCCTCTAACGCCTTGGATTGGGCGAAGGACCGATAAGCGGAATAGTCCAATGCTCTGGTCAATTATGGGACGCATATTTCACCCTCCCTACTCGAGCCTATCGCTGGTTCCGTGTATATTTCCCGGCAAATATTTCGCGCACGCCAGCGACCAATGCGACGCTGTCGGTTTCTGCCACCTATACGTCTATATGAACGGAGTTTGATCCCCGCATGAAAGCAATTGTTACCGGCATCACTGGTCAAGACGGCGCCTACCTGGCTGAACTGCTGCTTGGCAAGGGCTACACCGTCTACGGCACCTATCGTCGTACCAGTTCTGTCAATTTCTGGCGGATCGAAGAACTGGGCATCCAGAACAATCCAAACCTGCACCTGGTCGAGTACGACCTGACCGACCTGTCGGCCAGCATCCGCCTGCTGCAGACCACCGAAGCCACCGAGGTGTACAACCTCGCCGCGCAGAGCTTCGTGGGCGTCTCCTTCGAACAGCCGATCACCACTGCCGAAATCACCGGCCTGGGCGCTGTGAATCTGCTGGAAGCCATCCGTATCGTTAACCCGAAAGTCCGCTTCTACCAGGCGTCGACTTCCGAGATGTTCGGTAAGGTTCAGGCCATTCCTCAGGTTGAAGACACTCCGTTCTATCCGCGCAGCCCTTACGGCGTTGCCAAGCTGTACGCTCACTGGATGACCATCAACTACCGCGAGTCGTACGGCATTTTTGCGACCAGCGGCATCCTGTTCAACCACGAGTCGCCACTGCGCGGCCGTGAGTTCGTGACGCGCAAAATCACTGATACCGTTGCCAAGATCAAGCTGGGTCTGCAGGACTCGCTGGTACTGGGCAACATGGACGCCAAGCGCGACTGGGGCTTCGCCAAAGAGTACGTCGAAGGTATGTGGCGCATGCTGCAGGCTGATCAGCCGGACACCTTCGTTCTGGCCACCAACCGCACTGAAACCGTTCGTGACTTCGTCGCGATGGCATTCAAGGCTGTCGACATCACCATCAACTGGAGTGGCGAAGCGGAAGAAGAAATCGGTACCTGCGCTGCCACTGGCAAGGTCCTGGTCTCGGTTAATCCGAAGTTCTACCGTCCGACCGAAGTCGAGCTGTTGATCGGCAACCCGGCCAAAGCCAAGGAAGTCCTGGGCTGGGAGCCTAAGACCAACCTGGAAGAGCTGTGCCGCATGATGGTCGAAGCGGACCTGCGTCGTAACGAAAAAGGGTTCTCGTTCTGATGAGTATCGCCGGCAAGCGAGCGCTGATAACGGGTATTCATGGATTTACGGGGCGCTACATGGCGGCCGAGCTCACAGCCCAGGGCTGCGAGGTTGTCGGTCTGGGCAGCAATCCGTCCGATGAAGCCAATTATTATCAGGCCGACCTCACCGATCTGGTGGGTCTGAGCAAGCTGCTGGCGGACCTTAAGCCGGACATCGTCGTTCATCTCGCGGCGTTGGCCTTTGTCGGGCATGGCGCGGCAGATGCGTTTTACCAGGTCAACCTGATTGGTACGCGCAACCTGCTCGAAGCCATCGCCAACTGCGGCAAGGCGCCGGAAAGCGTTTTGCTCGCCAGCAGTGCCAACGTGTATGGCAATGCGTCGGAAGGATTGCTTGATGAGAGCACCACGCCGGCGCCGGCCAACGATTACGCGGTGAGCAAGCTGGCCATGGAATACATGGCCAGTCTGTGGTTCGGACGGTTGCCGATCATCATCGCGCGCCCGTTCAACTACACCGGCGTCGGCCAGGCGAATAACTTCCTGCTACCGAAGATCGTTAAACACTTCCGCGAGAAGGCCGGGAAGATCGAACTGGGCAACCTGGACGTCTGGCGTGATTTCAGCGACGTCCGTTCGCTGGTGGCCGCTTATCGCGGGCTGCTGGAAGCTAAACCGTTCGGTCAGTACGTGAACGTCAGCTCGGGCAAGACGCACTCGTTGCGTGAGGTGATCGACATGTGCCGCACCATCACTGGCCACGACCTCACCGTCGAAGTGAATCCTGCTTTCGTGCGGGCCAACGAGGTCAAGACCTTGTGCGGCGACAACAGCAAGCTGAAGTCGCTGGTCCCGGGGTGGCAGACACCCGAGCTGAGCGAAACGCTTGGCTGGATGCTGGCCGACGCGTAACTCCGCAATACCCAACCCGAAGCGCTGTGAGGTGCTTCGGGTTTTCCTTTATCCTCCGCTCCACACATCCCCGCTCTGCCCGCAACGCACCTATCGCGAGAACAGCGGACGTTATCGTTTCGTCAGAGAATCCTGATGACCAAAGTTTTGCACTTCTTCAAAACCTACTTCCCGGAAAGCAAGGGCGGTGGCGTCGAGCAAGTCATCTTCCAGCTGGCACAAGGTTGCCAGGCCCACGGGATCGAGTCTCAGGTGCTGTCGCTGAGCAAACAAGGCGCGGCGCGTAACGAGACGGTGGGCAATCACATCGCACACCGCTCCAAACAGGATTTGTACGTCGCGTCGACAGGCTTTTCGCTGTCGGGCATCCGGGACTTCAAAGAGCTCGCGCGCGAAGCTGACATCGTGCATTACCACTTCCCGTGGCCTTACATGGACATCGCGCACTTCGCCGCGCAGATCAAAAAGCCGACGGTGGTGAGTTACCACTCGGACATCATCAAGCAGAAGACGCTGCTCAAGCTGTATGCGCCGCTGATGAACCGCTTTCTGGGGAGTGTTGATCGGATTGTCGTGTCCTCGCCCAACTATGCCGCCAGCAGCGACGTGCTGACCCGGTTCAGGGATAAAGTCGAGATCATTCCGTTTGGTCTGGACCGAGCCACCTACCCTGCCCCTTCTCAGGCAAAGCTCGATCACTGGAAAGAGAAATTGGGCGAGCGCTTCTTTCTGTTCGTCGGCGCGCTGCGTTACTACAAGGGCCTCGATTTCCTACTTGAGGCGGCGCATAAAAATCGCCTGCCGGTGGTGATCATGGGCGGCGGGCATCAGGAGCTGGAACTCAAGGCGAAGGCCAAGGCGCTGGGGCTCAGCAATGTCGTGTTTGTGGGCAGCCTGCCGGACGAGGACAAGAACGCACTGCTGATGCTTTGTGAAGTGTTTGTGTTCCCGTCGCACCAACGTTCGGAATCGTTCGGCATTTCGCTGCTGGAAGCGGCGATGTATGGCAAGCCGATGATCTCGTGCGAGATGGGCACGGGCACCACCTTTATCAACATCGCGGACGAGACCGGGCTGGTCGTTCCGCCACGGGATCCGGACGCGCTGGCGGCCGCGATGAATACGCTGTGGAATGACCGAGAGCGGGCGAAGCAGATGGGGTTGAAGGCGGCGCAGCGATTTGAGGCGATGTTTACGGCAGAGAAGATGGTGCAGGGGTATGCGGATCTTTATCAGGATGTGCTGCGCGGGCGTTAGGCCCTTTTGGGTGTGTCATTGGGACGTGGATTGGCGGGCCATCTTTCGCGAGCTAGCTCGCTCCCACAATTGATTGCGTCGACCGGGCACTACGGATTGAACGCAGAACCTGTGGGAGCGAGCTTGCTCGCGAATAGGCCCGTCCATCCGGTGGATTTTCTGCGCCGGACAAACAGCTTCGCGAGCAAGCTCGCTCCCACAATAAACTCGCTGGTCCGGGCAATGGAATCGGCCGGACCGTACTGCAGTTCTTCCTCTTACGGCTTGCGCTTGCGCGGTCCGGTGTTGAACACCGGCACTTTGCGCACTGGCTTGATGGCCGGCACTTCTGCCGCGGCTTCGCCGCTATCGACCCATTTGCCCAGATTGCGTTTGCCGCCTCCGCCACCGTTTTTCGGTTTCTTCGGCTTTTTCGGTTTTTTCAGAACCTGCCCGGTCGCGTCGGTGGCCGGCACGCGGTGTTCCGGGATGAAGTCAGGCTCTTCGCGGCGCTGCAGGGTCTGGCGGGTGAGCATCTCGATGGCGCTGAGCAGGTCGACTTCGTCGGCGCACACCAGGGAGATCGCCTCGCCGGTCTGGCCCGCGCGACCCGTGCGGCCAATGCGGTGGATGTAGTCTTCGGCAACGATCGGCAGGTCAAGGTTGACCACGGTCGGCAGGTCGTCGATGTCCAGACCACGGGCCGCAACGTCGGTGGCGACAAGGATCTGCACGTCACTGCTCTTGAACCGATCCAGCGCGCGCTGGCGAGTGGCCTGGGGTTTGTCGCCGTGGATGCCGTCGGCGTTGAGGCTCAAGCCTTGCAGGCGCTCCACCAACTGGTCGACGCCAACCCGCGTTTTGGCGAACACCAGCACCTGCCCCCAGCGATGCTTCTTGAGCAGATGGATGAACAGCTCGCTCTTGCGCTTCTTGTCGACGGTGACGATCCACTGCTTGACCGACGAGGCCGCGACGTTGCGCGGGCTGACTTCGATGGTCAGCGGGTTGTCGAGCATTTGCCCGGCCAGCGCGCGGATCGCATCGGAGAAGGTCGCGGAGAACAGCAGCGTCTGGCGGCGCTTCGGCAGCGCGGCGTAGATGTCGCGCAGCTCTTCGGAGAAGCCGAGGTCGAGCATGCGATCCGCTTCGTCGAGGATCAGGGTCTGCAGCTGGGAAAACTTCACGGCGTTCTGGCGATACAGGTCGAGCAAACGGCCAGGGGTCGCGACAAGCACGTCAACGCCACGGCGCAGCTTCATCATTTGCGGGTTGATGCTGACGCCGCCGTAGGCCGCGTACGTGGTCAGCGGCAGGTGCTCGGCGTATTGGGCGATAGCTTCGTGAACCTGCTCGGCCAGTTCGCGGGTCGGCACCAGCACCAGCGCGCGCACGGAGTTGGCGGCGACTTTCGGGCCTTCCATGGTCAGGCGTTGCAGCAGTGGCAGCGCGAAACCTGCGGTCTTGCCGGTGCCGGTCTGGGCGGCGGCCATGAGGTCGCGGCCTTCGAGCACGGGCGGTATTGCCTGGGCCTGAACGGGGGTGGGAGTCTGGTAGCCCAGTGTTTCGAGGGCACGCAGCAGGGGTTCGATCAGGCCGAGGGAGGCGAATGTCATTTCAGTACCGTTGGAAAAAGGTCAGCGCACAAGAGTCTGTAGAAGACAATGGCGCGCAGTTTACCCTTTCTACACCGGTTTCTGCTTGCGCCACTGCGGCAGGCCGATGAGCACGACGGCGCTGATGATCACCGCCATCGCCGCACCTTCCGCCCAGCCGATGTGTTCGCCGGCGAATAGCACGCCCAGCAACACCGCCACCGCCGGGTTGACGTAGCAATAGCTGGTCGCGGCGGCGGGTCGCACGTTCTTCAGCAGGTACATGTAAGAGCTGAACGCGACGATCGAGCCGAACACCACCAGATATGCCATTACCAGCCAGCCGGACAGGCCGGGGGACTGGGTCATGCGTTCGCCGCTTACGAAGCTGCCGAGCAACAGCACCGCGCCGGCCACCAGCATTTCGCAGGCGCTGGCCATCGGTCCGGAGGGCAATGGCAGGTAGCGGCTCCACACAGAACCGAACGCCCAGGTCGCTGCCGCGAAAATCACCAGCGCGGCGCCCATGGGGCTCGCCTGCAGGTTCGAGCCGAGGTTGAGCAAGGAGATGCCGACGAGGCCGAGCAAAATGCCTGCCCATTCCAGTCCGGTGTTGCGATGGCCCCAGATCAGGCCGAACAACAAGGTGAACAACGGCACCACAGCGACGGCGAGTGCCGCGACACCGGAAGCAACGCCTGCGTGTTCCGCCAGGGTCACGCCGCCATTGCCGCAGGCGAGTAGGAGAAAGCCGATCATCCCTGCGGATTTCCACTGCTTCCAGGTCGGCATCGGCGCGCCCCGATAGCGCATGAAGGCAAACAGGATGGAGCCGGCGATGGTGAAGCGCACCCCGGCCATCATCAGCGGAGGCCAGGTTTCGATACCGATACGAATGGCAAGATAGGTTGAGCCCCAGATCACATAAAGCGCGAAAAAGGCCCCGATGAGCAGCAGGGGAAAACGGCGGGCGGCAGGCATGAAAGGCTCTAGTACAGTCGTTTATTGTGGGACTGATTCTAGAAATGTCCGGGCCGCAGGCGTCAGTTACAAATGTGGTTTATTCGACCCATACACTTTCGCTGGCGAAGTGATTGCAGCCTATGGACGCAGCAAGGGGGAGGTTTCGTTACCGCCCGGCGGGCAGCTCACCAAAGCAGCCTGCCCAGCCAGAGCGCTTCCTCCGGCCTATTCCAGCTGTATTTCATCGGCTCCAGGAAAAACCGCCTTAAGTCGCCTGAAAGCATGCCGACAACTTCATCAGGAATGGGCATCGAGAGTCTTCGACCATGCCCTGCCGTACCTTCTCGAAGAGCCTCACCATCTTTAAGACCAGGGCGGGTCAACGCGCGTGAAGGTCATGCAGCCAGCTTTCAAACCTGGCTCAGCGGATTGAACTCATCACCGGTCCGTACCCGATTTTTGCGTCATTGACCTCGCCAGGCCTGCCTTGCCCCGGAGTTTCTACATGTGTTCGATGTGCGATTCACTCACCCAACTCTGGGCTGACGGAGCGACCAGCCAGGGTGGGAGCCAACAGACGGCCACCAGCCAAGCGACGCTTGAGCACCTGACGCTGGACCAGCAAGCCAACTACCTGACTGATGGCTATTGGCACGACGCCTATGGCGGTTCCCAGCACCACTTTGACGTGCACGCCGGAGGCTCGCTCAGCGTCAATCTGGCCAGCTTGAGCGCAAACGCTCAGGCTGTTGCTCGATATGCGCTGCAAACCTGGACCAACGTCAGTGGCATCCACTTTGTGGAAACCACCGCTGCCGGTGCGATCAATTTCAGCGAAAACAAGAGCGGTGCGTACACCAGCTCCAATTACGCAGGCAGCATCATCTCGGACAGCAGCGTCAACATCGCTTCCAATTGGGTGAATTACGGTTGGTATTATCAGCAGACCTACATTCATGAAATTGGCCACGCGCTGGGGTTGGGCCATGCGGGCAATTACAACGGGAACGCGACCTTCCCCAACAATGCCTTCTATCAAGAGGACAGCTGGAAATATTCGATAATGTCCTACTTCAGTCAGGACCAGAATACCTATTCCAATGCCTCTTTCGGCTATGTCGCTACCCCCATGCTGGCGGACATCGTGGCCATCCAGGCACTGTACGGCACCGCCGTCACCCGCACGGGCGACGACACCTACAGTTTTAACAAGGCTTCCATAAACACCGGAACCGACTTCGTGACCGGCCTGGTGGCCACGCTCTATGACTCGGACGGCAACGACACGATCAACGTCAGCACCTACGTCGGCGCTCAGACAGTCGATCTGAGAAGTGAAGCGTTTTCCAGCGTATACGGCGGTCTATCTAATATCGCCATCGCGCGCGGTACGGTTATCGAGAACGCCGTTACGGGTGCGGGCGCGGATACGCTGATCGGCAATGCCAGTGACAACTTTCTCAATGCGAATGCGGGCAATGACCTGTTGCAAGGGGGCGATGGCAACGATCGGCTGATGGGTGGGGCGGGCTCGGACGTGCTCGATGGTGGCAACGGCTTCGACACCGCTTTGTATACCGAGGCCGGTGCTCGCTACTTTGCAACCTACGATGCCGCGCTTGTGAGCAATGCCACCCTCAGGGTTCATGATGCGCAAACGTCCGATGTGGACACGCTTCTAGGCGTCGAAAAGCTGGCTTTCAGCGACCACGATGCCAGTCTTGACGAACTGCTCATGGCTTTTCGCAGCCAGTATGGCGCCTTCAACGCCGAGAGTGATGCCACTGTTTCGTTGAGCTTTGGCAGAGATCTTCATCACGTCGCGCTCACTGAGGATCAGGCTTACGTTGCCAGGCTCTACTCACTGTTCGGTCGGACGCCCGATTATCAGGGCTTGAATTACTGGCTGACGCATCAAGCGATGGGCAGCTCGGATGCAGAGATTCGCGATGGCTTTCTGAATTCCGCTGAGGGGATACAGCGCTACAGCGTGCTGGGTAGTCGGGACTTTGTCCTTGAGCTCTATCAGACCGTACTGCATCGCACAGGCGATGATTCAGGTGTGTCGTACTGGAGCACGCTGCTGCAGGAGGGTTTGAGTCGAACTGCGGTTGCCGATGGCTTCCTGAATTCGCGCGAGAGCCATGACCTCTCGGAGGGCGAGACAGGCTACGTAAGGATCGTGGATCACAACGCCTGGAACAATTTGGACATGGTGGTGGGCAAGGGCGTGGCCACCGGCACGGCGGGCGACGATCAGATCAGTGAGCAGGAAGTCAGGCTTGACGGCAATGGGGTTTCGCATCTGGCCGGCAACGCCGGTATCGACACCTTTATGTTCAACGACGCTGCATCCGCCTACACGATCAACGCGCTCGATACCAACACGCTGTCAGTCAGTCGTTCCACAGGAGCTGCGGCGACATTCGAACTGAGTGGCTTCAATCTGCTCGATTTCACAGATCGCGAGCTATTCGTTCTCGACTCGGCGCAGGCAAGCATTGGTCGTCTGTATTCCATTCTGGATCGTGCTCCCGATATCGGAGGCCTTAAGTTCTGGCTGTCTCACGCCGCAGCAGGCGAAACCGGTGCCCAGATTGCGGATGGTTTTGTGCAATCTGCAGAATTTTCCCAACGCCTGCCCGATGGCAGCAACGCAGCCTTTGTAGAAAATCTGTATCAAAACGTCCTGGGCCGAGGCAACGACGCTGCCGGCCTTGCCTATTGGGTCCAATCGCTGGACGGCGGCACAAGCCGTGGGCAGGTCGCATTCAATATCGCCAACTCCGCGGAGTCTGCTGCACTGACTCAAGGCGATGCCGGCTTCATTCACCTGATAGGGCATGCTGATTGGGTTTGAGGCACTGCGCTACAAGTGAAGACGCTGGCTAGAGACCCCGGTGCTTGCTGATGGCATCGGCAATCTTCTTCGCCGGGACTTTTTGCAGCGTGCACAGCAACTGATGGGATACCCCCGCGAGGCCGTGGGTGTCGCGCAGTTGGTGGCCCAGGTGCAGCGTGAGGTTAGCGGCCATTTCGGCATCGGCCATGGCCCGGTGAGCCTTGCCGGTGTGGGGCAAGCCGGCCCAACTGGTGAGCGTGCCGAGCTTGTGGTTCGGCGCGTGTGGCAGAAGACGTCGCGCCAGCAGCATCGAGCAGGCGAAGCTTTGCACGCGATTGCGCTTGACGCGGGCCAGCTCGAAGTCCCAGAACTTCTGGTCGAACGAGGCGTTGTGCGCCACCAGCGGCGTCAGGCCGACGAACTCGGCAACTTCATTCATGACGCGGTCAGCCGGCGGCGCCGTGCGCAGCATGCTGTTGCTGATGCCGGTCAGGGATTCGATGAAAGACGGGATGCGCACGCCGGCGTTCATCAGGCTTTGATAGCGCTCGACGATGACGCCCTGCTCCACGATCACCACGGCGATTTCGGTGGCGCGGCAGTAGCTGCTGGGGGAAATGCCGGTGGTTTCGAAGTCGATGACGGCGATGCGTTCTTGCATAGAGGTGGCCTTAACAGTGACGATTTTTTTCGGAAAACCCGTGATGTTCAGACATCACACTGTGCTGCAGCAAACTTAATTCCTGTGGGAGCGAGCTTGCTCGCGAATAGTGCATTTCAGCCACGGAAGTTCTGGTGCGCATACCTGCCTCTTCGTGAGCAAGCTCACTCCCACAAGTCATTCGTCGTCAGTTGCATAGGCGACACAGACGCTGCTGCACCGAGGCGGTGGATCAGGTCTTGAGCAGCAACCCGCCCTCGATCGGCACATAACGACTGGCCGCGCGGATCAACGAATTAGCCGTCAGCCCCGGCACGCCGTAGGCGATCGCTTCGACGCCGTGCTTGCTGATGATGCGCTCCAGCAACAGGTCAAAATCACCATCGCCGGACGCCAGCACGACTTCATCGACATTCGGCGCGACGTCCATGATGTCGATGGTGATGCCCACGTCCCAGTCGCCTTTGGCCGAGCCGTCGCTGCGCTGGATGTAGGGTTTGAGTTTGACGGTGAAGCCGAGGTTGCGCAGGATCTGCTGGAATTGCTGCTGCTTGCTGTCGCCACGGTCGATGGCATATGCGTACGCCTCGACGATCTGCCCGCGCTGACTGATGTCAGCCCACAGGGCGGCGTAATTGAAGTGACAACCGTGAGCCTGACGCACTGTGTAATACAGGTTCTGTACGTCGGCGAAGACCGCGATTCTTCTCACCCAAATTCCTCGATGCGCTGACAAGCGACAGGGATCCGAAAACCGGACCGGCGCTCAGTATGCCAGTTTGGGAAAGGGATTGAAGGATTGGGTGTGGAGGGCCGCAGCGTGCTGTCGGGGCAGCGGGCCATTCTTGGAGGATATGCCGCCGCTGCCTTTGGTTATCAGACGAACGAATCGTCGTCGTCAAACAAGCCGCCACCGGTGTCACTGCCGTAGTCAGTATCGGCGAAGCCATTTGAATCACTGCCCCAGCTGTCATTGCCGGTACTGTCATTGCCGGTACTGTCGTTGCCAGTAACGCGCTGCTGGTCGTCACCCCAACCACCGCTGCCGCCCTGATCATGTTCGGCAGCAGGCTGGGCCGGCTGCTCCTGGATGATCTCGACGATTTCCTGCGGTTGGCTGTTGTGGTGGAACAGGCTGCTGATGCCTTCCGCCAGCATCACGCCACCGGCCACGCCTGCTGCGGTTTTCAGGGCGCCGCCCAAAAAACCACTGCCGACCGGGGCCGCCGGTGCCTGTTGCGGCTGGGCAAAGCTTTGCTGTGGCTGAGCATAGTTCTGCTGCGGTGCGCTTGCAGGACCGCTTTCACGCCAACCGCCCGAGGAAGGCTGCGGGTTCGATGGACGCGAGAACGACGAAGCTGGCTGCTGAGCCTGTGGCTCACGGGAGCCGCCGCCGAAAATGCTCGACAGAAATCCACCGCCGCTGCCGGACTGGGCAGGCGCCGCGGATTTTGCCCGCTCCAGCTCAGCCCGCAGCTGTTGAATCTGCTCGTCGCGCTGACGGCTCTGAGCCTCCAGCTGCTTGATCGCGACTTCCTGCACGAGAATCGACTGAGCCATGTAATAAGGCGCGGCCGGCTGGCGAGTCAGGTGCTCCTTGATCAGCGCTTCGGCCTGCGCATCACGGGGGGCCGATTCGGTTTCTGCTTGCTTGAGCTTGCCAAACAAGCCATCGATCAGGGTTTGTTCTTCGCTGTTCATGGCGACCTCGTTAGATTGCCGTAGGAATTCTGTTCCGGGCCATTGCTCGGACATAGCCAGTAATGGGGCTGTTCAAGAGCGTTTCAATAGGATGTAAAAAAAGTTAAGAAGGCGGGCCTGCCGCCGCCGGTTGGCCGGTTCTGCGGTGCTACGTTACAGTGTCGGCCTGCTTATCCCTGTGATCCGTTCATGAATCCGCTGACCATCCTGCAAGACTCGTTTTACTTCTTCCGACGCAACTTCGGCGGCATTCTTACGTTGTGCCTGCCCCTGGTAGTGCTGGAGGCCCTGACCAAACAGCTCATCGGCTTCGGGCAGGGCAACGGCGTCGCGCCACTGTTGGTCGGGCTGCTTTTTTATCCGCTCTACACCGGCGCGCTGATCCTTTTCCTGGATGCGAAAACCCGGGGCGAAGAGCCGGTCAAATCCAGCCTGTGGGCCGTTGCGTTGCGCATGTGGCCCACGTTCGCGGTGCTGACGGCGCTGAGCACCCTGCTGATCATGGCCGGCATGTCGCTGTTCATCCTGCCGGGCGTGTGGGTGATGATCAAACTGCAGCTGTCGGAATACTTGCTGGTACTGCGCGGGATGGGGCCGCTGGAGGCGATGCGCGAAAGCTTCAGAATGACTCAGGGCCACGTGGTGCGGATTTTCGTCTGCGTGCTGTGCGTTTACATCCCGCTGTCGCTGCTTGAGGCGCTGAGTTATTACGTGCTGCCCGACCAGCAAAGCCCGATGCTGTCGATTGCGGTGGACAGTGTTTCCAGCTTCCTGCAGCTGCTTATCAGCGTGATGATGTTCCGGTTGTTCATGCTCATTGACCCGCCCGCTCAGTCGGTCTGAAAAGATGGCACGCCCGATGCGGTATCTGCTTTACCTCGCGGTGTGTGCCGGGCTGTTCGTGATACTGCTTTATGACGTGACCTGGCACCCCGCCCGACGCGAGAAGGTGGCGGTATCCTGCAACGCGAAGGACGGAAAGCCACCGGTTTTGGCGCCGGGTCAGACGCTCAAGGTGATGACCTGGAACATTCAATACCTGGCCGGCAAGCGTTATGTCTTCTGGTACGATCTGCCCGACGGCAGCGGCCCTGACGAGCGCCCGACCCCGGAAGATCTGGCGTACAACCTCGATGAAGTCGCGCGGGTTATCCGCGATGAGCAGCCGGACATCGTCTTGCTGCAGGAAGTCGACGATGGTGCGAAGAACACCGATTACGGCAATCAACTCGCCCTGCTCCAGGGCGGGTCGCCGACCTGTACCCCTGCAGCAGCGAGGCGTTTGACTGGAAATCCGACTTCGTGCCGGATCGCCACATCTTCGGCAGCGTCGGCCGCAAACTGGCGACACTGAGCCGCTACCAACTGGACAGCGCCGAACGTCTGCACCTGCCCTCGCCGTCCAGCCATTTCATCAGCCGCCTGTTTCAACCTCAACCTGCGCTGCTGGTCAGCTACCTGCCGATGAGCGATGGCCGACATCTGGCGATGACAAACACGCACTTGGGCGACTCGGAGCCGGGCGGCGACCTGCGAAAGCGGCAAGTGGCGTCGGTTCGTCAGTTGCAACAAACCTTCGAGCAAAACGGCACGCTGTGGATAACCGGCGGAGATTTCAATCTGCTGCCACAGGGGCAATATCAGCGGCTACCCGCCGAACAGCGCGCGCCGTTTGCGGCAGAGAGTGAGCTCCAAAGCCTGTGGGAAAGCTTCCCGATGATTCCGAGCAATGAAGACGTAGCCGGTGAGGACCGTCGCACGTGGTACACCCGCTTCCCTAACGATCCCCGCATCAGCGGCCCGGACCGGACGCAGGATTTCCTGTTCTACAGCCCGAAGCTGAAACGGCTCGAGGCACGGGTGAGGCAGGCGGATACGTTGTTGATTTCTGATCACATGCCGGTGATTGCGCGTTTTTTGGTGCCGGTGAGTAATCGCTAAGCCGACGGGAGTTACATTTTTAGTGGTTGACGCACGTAACGCCTTGCTCAAAAATGGACCACAGAGGGCTGCAATGCGCATTCGTCGGGCTTGGGCTCCAGTGTTCGCCCCCCCGCAATTGAGGCAGCAGAGAAGCTGGCAATCTCTGAAGTAGTGACGACGGCTTCGCCGTCGGATTCTGAACCCAAGGTTGAGAAACCTGGAGCTAAAGAATTGCTGCGACTACTCCTCTAATGACAATAAAAAGGCGCCCATTGGGCGCCTTTTTCGTTCAGGTTTCCGCGATTTGAATCTCGCCCCAGCCCCTCAAACCTGCGATGAGCCTGATGTCGGTGCAAGTGCCCGCGCAGGTACTCTCACCACTTGGCCAACAAGCGTCCCGCTAGGACTGCGCTTTGGATACCAAGTCACCACGTAATAACCAAAACCACGGCGCTCTTGCCTCGGTTCAAGAATCAGTGAGCCCGCCGGGGTCTTCATCACTGCCAACCTGTGGTTTCCCCGCATAGCGCGAAACTCGCAATAGATAGACGCCCTATTCACAATCATGCTCGCAATGTGACGAGCGACTTGCTCAATGGCAAGGCACCCAAACTTTGCAAGATCGGCCTTGTGAGCGTCCCAAATGTGTCGAACTCCAAAACCGCTGTTATCTCTAAAATGCTCGCCCATCCGCAGATAAATCTCCCCGCCGGGCAGATCGAAATTAGGCATATCTGGGATGGTGCCGAAGCTTTCTGACCCCGAGGGGTGGAGTATCAATGCATTCTTTTTTAGTTTGAGCAGTTCTGACAACCGAAATCCCGAGCCGAGGCAGTGACAGGCCGAGCCGTATTATGCCACCCCTCGAAGCGAACACGAGGAGCCTGACCGGTATGGTGAAAACGTCCGGTTGGCTGCCGATTCGCGCTAGGTCCCGAGCAAACCCAACGCCCACGGGTGGTGACCAGAATCAAGGGCCGTGTCGGCTGATCAACCAGACATAACTGGATGCAAATTTCGCGCAGGCATGTTGGTCTGAACCATATAGGGAACGGATGCCCAGGACATCTGATGCATCGTATCGCCCGAACCCCACTAGGCGCGCACAAGCGACCTGCAACCCCATACGGCTGCCCATCACTTCCTCGGCTTCACCCTCGCAGTCGGCTCGGCAATCAACGGATCGTCCGGCCAATAGTGCTTCGGATACCGCCCCTTCAGATCCTTCTTCACCTCGGCATAGGTGCTGCGCCAGAAGTTGGCGAGGTCTTGGGTGACTTGCACCGGGCGGCGTGCGGGGGACAGCAGGTGCAGCTTGACGATCTGCCGGCCGTTGGCGATGCGCGGGGTGTCGGCCAGGCCGAAGAGTTCCTGTAGCCGCACCGCGAGAATGGGCGGCGATTCGCTGTAATCCAGGCGCACCCACGAACCCGACGGCACAGTCAGGTGATGCGGCGCCAGCTCGTCCAGCCGCTGGGGCAAGGGCCATGGCAGCACGTTGTGGAGGATTGATGACAGGTCCAGATTGCCGAAGTGGCTCAGTCGCGTGACCTTGCCCAGATACGGCAGCAGCCAGTGCTCCAGCGTCGTCAGCAACCCGTCGTTGCTCACATCCGGCCACTGGCTTTCGCTCAGCGTTTGCAGCTCCATCTGACGCAGCAAACCGACTCTCGCCTGCCACTGGCGCAGCTCGGGCGTCCATGGCAGCAGTTCCAGCCCCTTGCGCCGCACCAGCGCCAGCAGCGCCTGACCTCGTGCGGAATCGTCCAGCCCGGTGAGCGGCTCGCGGCTGATGATCAGCTCCCCGGCCTTGCGCTGACGTTCGGCGCGGAACACGCCTTCGCGCTCGTCCCAATCCAGTTGATCGAACTGCGTCACCTGTTCGGCGAGTACCGAGTCGAACAGCTCGGGATCGAACTCGGCGGCCAGATAAACACGCTCCTCGCGCTGGCCCTGGCGGCTGCCCAAATCGGCCACCACTAGCCACGGCTGTTTCATCAGCGCGTCAGGCTCGGCGAAAAGGGCAGCGCGGCCGTTGGCGAGTCGATACTCCGCTCCGCCGGCACGGCGTTGTTGCGCGACGCGATCGGGATAAGCCAGCGCCAGCAGCGCGCCTAGCCAGCGGGGGTGATCTGGATCGGCGACCGGTTTCCGGGCCGTGCCACGCAAATAACCACGATATTGCCGCGACAATTGCCGCGCTCGCTGCACGCTGCCCTGCGCGCCTTTGGCTGCGCGCTCAGCGCCTGCCAGCAATGTGACCCTGCTGTGCAGATCGGCACCGGCGCCGCGCAGAATATCGCGCTCGCCCAGCAACGCTGCGACGTCGCAGGCCAGCGGGCCCAGACCCAGTTCATGACCGCGCAGCAGCAGATGAGCGATGCGGGGATGGGCGGGCACCTCTGCCATCGATTGGCCGTGAGCCGTGAGTTTCCAGGCTTCGCCCGGTGTGCGCGTCAGAGCGCCCAGCCGCGCCAGCAGGTCCTGTGCCTGGGCATATGCGGCGGCGGGCGGCAGATCCAGCCAGGTCAGTTGCGCCGGTTCGACGCCCCAACGCGCCAGTTGCAGTGCCAGGCCGGCAAGGTCGGCCTGAAGAATCTCCGCCGCGCCGTACGCCCCCAATTGATCGTGCTGCGCTTCGGACCACAGTCGATAACACACGCCCGGCTCGAGCCGCCCTGCCCGACCGGCCCGCTGAGTCGCGCTGGCCCGGGAAATCCGCTGGGTGTCGAGGCGTGTCATGCCACTGCCGGGATCGAAACGCGGCACCCGCGACAGCCCCGCGTCGATGACCACCCGCACGCCATCGATTGTCAGGCTGGTCTCCGCGATATTGGTGGCCAGCACCACTTTGCGTTTGCCCTTGGGCGAGGGTTCGATCGCCGCGCGCTGGGCGCTCAGGTCGAGCTCGCCATGCAGCGGGCACAGCAGCACGTCGGCGCGATCACCAATGGCATCGGCCAACTGCTGATTCACCCTACGGATTTCAGCCTGCCCCGGCAGAAAAACCAGCACGCTGCCGGACTCGTTGCCCAGCGCGTCGAGCACGGTCTGCACGACGCGCGGCTCGATGAATTCCCCCGGCTGAAACGGCCGCCCCCACTGCATCGATACCGGGAACATGCGCCCTTCGCTGCTGATGACCGGCGCGTCGTTGAGCAAGCTCGACAGCCGCGCGCCTTCGAGCGTCGCCGACATCAGCAAAATTTTCAGCGGCTGCTCGTCACGAAACAGCGCGCGACCGTTGAGGCTCAGGGCCAGTGCGAGATCAGCGTCGAGGCTCCGCTCATGAAATTCGTCGAAGATCAGCAGACCGACACCTTCCAGCGAAGGGTCTTCCTGCAAGCGCCGGGTGAGAATGCCTTCGGTGACCACTTCAATGCGCGTGTTGGGACCGACCTTGCTGTCCAGACGAATCCGATAACCCACCGTCTCGCCGACGCCCTCCCCCAACTCGCTCGCCAATCGTTCGGCAGCAGCGCGAGCAGCCAGACGCCGGGGCTCGAGCATCAGGATCGTCTGCCCTGCGAGCCACGACTCGTGCAAAAGCGCCAGCGGCACACGGGTGGTCTTGCCCGCGCCCGGCGGCGCTTCGAGCACGGCCTCGTCCCGATCGGCAAGGGCCTGGCGCAGGGCGGGGAGAACGGCGTCGATGGGCAGCGAATTCATGAGAGCTCCAGAAACAGGGCGACGATTATACGGCGAGCCGCTGCGGCTTTGTTCACCCTGCCAACGAACTGTCTTCCCCCACGGATACTCTTATTGATTAGGCATTTGCCTTGTATAGTTGCGACTTCTTATGAGGAGATCCCCATGCGCATTCCATCCCGTTTGATTGGCGGTGTTCTGGTTGCCACGCTGCTGACGCAGCTCACGGCGTGCGGCAGTATTTTTTACCCGGATCGTCGTGGCCAGATTCAGGGCAGCGGTCGAATGGACCCGGCCATCGTGATACTCGACGCCATCGGCCTGTTGTTCTACATCATCCCTGGCGTGATCGCGTTCGGCGTGGACTTCGCCACAGGCGCGATTTACTTGCCAAGCGGCAATCAGGCGCAGATCGATCCGCAGAAACTTGAACCGGCGGTGCGCGCTGACGGCACGGTCGACAACCTCAAGCTGCAAGCCATCATTCAGACCGAGCTCGGCCGCACATTGCCGCTGGATGACCCACGTCTGATCCAGCACAAAGGCAGCGTGCAGCAGCTCGCTGCTCTGGGCCTTGTCCCGTCCGCTTGAGATTCATGATCTAAAGGAAGCGCCATGAGCACCAGCCCCGAACACGCCCGCTTATTGCGTCTGGCAACCCGCGCCTCACTTGCCGTGGCGAGCATTTTGATTGTTGCCAAAGCCGTCGCGTGGTGGCTCAGCGGCTCGGTGAGTCTGCTGGCCGGCCTGACGGACTCAATGCTCGATGGCGCCGCATCGTTCCTTAATCTGCTGGCCGTGCATTACGCGCTACGCCCGGCCGATGACGATCATCGCTATGGCCACGGTAAAGCCGAGGCGTTGTCAGGCATGGCCCAGGCGTTGTTCATCGCGGTGAGTGCGTTTCTGATTGGTTTTCAGGCGGTCGACCGCATCCAACACCCGCAACCCCTCGGCGATCCAGGACTGGGCTTGCTGGTAATGGTGTTGTCGATTGGCCTGACGATCGCGTTGCTGATGTTGCAGCACCGCGTGGTGAAGGCAACGGGTTCAGCGGCGATTCGCGCGGATTCCCTGCATTACCGCTCTGACCTGCTGCTCAACTTCAGCATCATGCTGGCGCTGGGGCTAGCCTATTTCGGCTACTCCCAGCTGGACGCTTATTTTGGTCTGGCGATCGCGTTCTACATTTTGTGGAGCGCGATTTCCATCGCCCGGGAGACAGTGTCGGTGCTGATGGACGCTGAACTGCCTGTGGATGTCAGCGCCAAGATGCTCGAACTGGCAGAAGGCGTGCCCGGCGTACTGGGCGCACACGACCTGCGCACGCGGATTTCGGGCAATCATTGGTTTGTGCAGTTGCACCTGGAACTGCCGGGCACGCTGACGCTGTCGGTGGCCCATGATTTGTGCGAGCGGGTGGAAGCGGCGATTCAGGACGAATTCCCCAAGGCCGAAGTGCTGGTGCACGCAGATCCGCAGGAAGTGGTGGGTCGTGGGGATGGACCGGTTTTGAATTGAAGGCGTCGGGTGTCACGCCGCGAATCTGATGGCGCCCAAACCGGCCCCTTCCCGGCTGAAGCCGGTCCCACTGACACACCACGTGCGCTCGGTAGGACCGGCTTTAGCCGGGAAGGCGTCGGGTGTCACGCCGCAAATCTGATGGCGTTCACACCGGCCTCTTCCCGGCTGAAGCCGGTCCTACTATCGGCGTGCGCTTAGTGGGACTGGCTTTAGCCGGGAAGGCGTCGGTTGTCACACCGCAAATCTGATGGCGTACACACCGGCCTCTTCCCGGCTGAAGCCGGTCCCACTAAGGCATTCCGCATTCCGGCCTGCGTGCCCGCGCCTTTACTGCTGAATGCTATATCCCCGCCCTGCATAACAACTGGCCATCGCCTGACGGTACACGCCGAGCACTTCCGGTGCCGGCTGATACGCTGCGCCTGCCGGGTCGAAATTGCTTTGCTGCACGGCGTAGCGGTAGCAGTCGTAGCGGTCCTGTTCGATTTCCTGTTGCGGCTTGCCTTCAGGCGGGTAGGCAACAACATCGTAGGGATTCGCTGCCTGCTGAACGGGTTGCGGCTGCTGAGGCGAATACACCGGCTCGACGTTCTGAGGAGGCTCGGCGACTACGTATTCCTGGGTGTTCTGCTCGTAGGTGTAATAGGTCCCGGCGGCGACAAAAAACAGCGCGCTGCCGAGCCAGACCTGTTGCGCGTAGTCGGGCAGATAGCGGACACGAACGCCCCGTGGAGGCTGGACGACCACATAACGCGGGCCCTGTGGGCGATACCAGTAACCGCCGGAGTAGAAGTAATCCCCGCCGCGATAAGGCACCCGCGAGTAACCACCCGGCATGCGATCGATCTCGTAACCCGGCCGATAGCGCGGGCCCGATCCCCAGCCGTCGCCATGACCACCGGGGCGGCCGGCCTGCCAGTTGCCGTTATCGGGACGACGGTCGCCGTCGCGCCAGCGGTTGTCTCGGGGCTGGTCGCGGTAGAAGCCCTGACGCGGCTCCTGGGTCTGAACCACCGTGTCCGGCCGTCCCTGAATCGGCAGACCGCCCTGACGGTCTTGCAACTGACGCTGTTGTTGCTGCTGTTCTTGCTGGCGTCGTTGCTGATCCTGCTGTTGCTGGCGTTGCTGCTGGCGCTGATCGTCACGCTGCTGATTGCGCTCGCGATCCTGTTGCTGGCGCTGCTGATTGGCGCGCTCCTGCTGGTTCTGCTGGATCTGGCGCTGTTGCTGCACCTGTTCCTGCTGGCGCTGCTGTTGTTGCTGATTCTGCTGTTGCTGGCGTTGTTGCTGCTGTTCACGCTGCTGGTTGTCGTTGAAGCCGCGCTGGTTTTCCTGCTGCTGGCGCTGCATCTCGAACCCACGTTGCTGCTGTTGGCGCTGCTGCTGCTCGTTGCGCTGCTGTTGCTGCTGTTGATTATTGTCGTCGGCCAACACCTGAGCACTGATGCTCAAGGCCAAGAGACTGACACCTGCCAAACGCCAGATGCGCGTGTTCATGCTTTCCTCACTGCGGCGCGGATACCTATGGGATAGGACTGCGAGTCGGGTGCGCCGTTCGCCGCACTCTATCAGCGTGGCAGATGAAACTATAGAAGCGCTTGCTACGGCGCTGGACAAAAGCCGGGCACAAAAAAAGAGGGCTCGATGGCCCTCTCTGGAATACTTCGTCCTGGCTCGACGCTTGTGGCATCGGCTCACCTCGCATCGTCTTCTGGACAGTGCGTAGCCCGGTGGCCTGCTCAACCCTGTCGGGCTGGAGGCCGCGGCTGGCCTGATTCGGCGGGCCGCGCTGGACGCTGTGTCCGGGCAGTGATTCTGGTTAAAAGAATAGGCCTTACCGGACGACAGAGGATTGCGAATGTTGCTGGTGAAAACACCACTTGCGCAATAATTCACTTCAGATAAATAATCCTGCGCAATCCAATCAATAAAGGCGCTTATCGTGAGCAAGCTCGACAGATATGACTTGAGTATTTTGGCCGAACTGCAAAAGGACGCGCGCATCTCCAATCAGGAGCTGGCCGAGCGCATTGGCCTGTCGCCTTCACCCTGCTCGCGCCGCGTCAAACAGCTGGAAGACGACGGTTATATCGTGGGCCAGGTCGCGCTGCTGGACCGTAAAAAACTGGGCCTTAGCCTGACGGCCTACGTGCTGATCGGCATGGATCGCCACACGCCCGACCGCTTCGAGAATTTCGAGCAGCACATCCGAAACCTGCCGCAGGTGCTGGAATGCAGCCTGGTGACCGGCATCGACGCCGATTACCAACTGAAGGTCGTCGTCCCGGACATGGATCACTATCAGAAATTTCTGCTTGGCCATCTGACCCGCATCGACGGCGTGACCAGCGTGCGCTCCAGCTTCGTGCTCAATCAGGTACTGGCGAGCACCGAACTGCCGCTGGTGCATTTGCGTGGGTGAAGCGCGTCCGCGCAGGTACAGGGTTTTTGTGGGAGCGACCGGGGTGGCGATCCACCTTGCTCGCGAAGAGGCGGTACAGCCGCTAAGTCTTCAGCGGCTGCAACGCAGTCTTCGCGAGCAAGCTCGACTCCCACAGGGGTTGCGTTTGCTTCGCGACGGCCTGTCGTTTTTACTCAAAGCTTCGCCGGCACTTCCCGCCACTGCCCCTGATCCAACCCTTCAAGGCTCCAGTCGCCGATCCGCACGCGCACCAGTCGCAACGTCGGCAGGCCGACTGCCGCGGTCATTCTGCGCACCTGGCGGTTTCGGCCTTCCTTGATCACCAGCTCCAGCCAGCTCGTCGGCACGCTTTTGCGAAACCGCACCGGCGGGTTGCGCGGCCACAGTTCCGGTTCGTCCAGTTGCCGGGCCTGTGCGGGCAATGTCGGGCCGTCGTTCAATTCGACGCCGTTGCGCAGCTTCTGCAGTTGCTCTTCCGTCGGCTCACCCTCAACCTGCACCCAGTAGGTTTTCGCCAGCTTGTGCTTGGGGTCGGCGATGCGCGCCTGCAATTGGCCGTCGTTGGTCAGCAGCAGCAAGCCCTCGCTGTCGCGGTCCAGGCGCCCGGCCGGGTAGATGCCGGGGATGTCGATGAAATCCTTGAGCGTCGCCCGGCCTTCGCCATCACTGAACTGGGTCAGCACGTCGAAGGGTTTGTTGAACAGAACCAACCGAGGTTCGGCAGGCGGCACTTTGGTGACACGCCGGGGGGCGCCCGTGCGATCAGGCGGAGGACGGCGGGAATCGGGACGTTGGTTGCGGGGCATGGGAAACCGGTAGAAAAATGACAGAGACAGAAAGGGCCACTCTAGTGGCCCTTTCGTTGAACGCCTAGCGCCTTAGCGGAGCCCTTATCGGAACGGCGGCTCGTCGAAGCTGCGCAGTTTGCGCGAATGCAGCGAGTTGAGCTGCGTGCGCATCAGGTCCAGCGCGGCGATGCCGATCTTCAAGTGCTGGGTGACCGCCCGCTCGTAAAACGCGTTGGCCGAACCCGGCAGCTTGATCTCGCTGTGCAGCGGTTTGTCCGACACGCAGAGCAAGGTCCCGTAGGGCACCCGAAGGCGATAACCCTGAGCGGCGATGGTGCCGCTTTCCATGTCCACCGCCACGGCGCGAGACAGGTTGATCAGCGGCCGTTCCTGAGCCCAGCGCAGTTCCCAGTTGCGATCGTCGTAGGTCAGGACCGTGCCGGTGCGCAGGCGCTTCTTCAGGTCGTCGCCGCGCTCGCCGGTGACCTGAGCGGCTGATTCCTGCAGCGCCAGCTGCACTTCGGCCAGCGCCGGGATCGGAATGTTCGGCGGCAGCACGCGATCAAGAATACCGTCGCGGCGCATGTAGGCGTGGGCGAGCACGTAGTCGCCGATGGTCTGGGACTGACGCAAACCGCCGCAGTGCCCGATCATCAACCAGCAATGCGGACGCAATACCGCGAGGTGGTCGGTGATGTTCTTGGCGTTGGACGGGCCGACGCCGATGTTGACCAATGTCACGCCATGGCCGTCTTCGGCAATCAGGTGATAGGCCGGCATCTGGTAGCGGTGCCAGACCACGCCGGAGACAATGGCCTGGGCTTCGCCGTAATCCATACTCTTGTCGACGACGACATTGCCGGGCAGGACCATCTTCACGAAGCGCGGGTCATCGCGCAGTTTTTCCAGGCCATGCACGATGAACTGGTCGACATAGCGGTGGTAGTTGGTTAGCAGGATCCACGGCTGGACATGGCGCCAGTCGCTGCCGGTGTAATGCACCAGACGGCGCAGCGAGAAATCCACACGGGCGGCGTCGAACAACGCGAGCGGCAGCGGATCGGTGTTGGCCCAGTCGTACAGACCGTCGGCGATGCCATCGGTGGCGGCCGACAAATCCGTGCTCGGGAAGACGCGGGCCAGGGTCGCAGCGGTCACGCCGGTCCCGGCCAGTTCATCGCCCTGCTCGACCACGTAAGGGTACGGAATGTTCTGCTCGCTGACGCCCACTTCCACCGTCACGGTGAAGTCGTTCATCAACGGCACAAGTTGTTCGAGCAGGTATTTGCGGAACGCCGCCGGGTGGGTGACGGTGACACTGTAAGTGCCCGGCAACTGAACCTTGGCGTAGGCGCGGGTGGTCAGCGGCACTTCGCCCTGACAGTGGTAGGTCAGGCGCAGCTCGGGGTAGCGGAACGTCAGACGCTCGGCGGCAGTAGGTTCGACGCGGTCTTTCAGGTAGCGCTTGAGCGCCTGGCTCAAGGCAGTGGTTGCCCGTGCGTGCAGCTCAGCGAGCCGGTCAACGGCGTGTTCGGCAGTTTCTACGACAATGAAAGCTTCGGTCACGATGCATATCCTTCTTATCTTGCAAGCGCATATCTTGCCTGCAACAGATGACGAAGGCACGATTTGCCTGCGGCCGACGCGGCAATGGACGCGTTATACCTGCGGCGACGACCGCGCAACCAGCGCCTGAACATCCACCCCGCGCGGCAAGGCGCCGTAGACGCGCCCCGGCCGGTCCAGCCGCCCGGCGATAAACCCGTCGCTGACCACGGCATTGCCCGCTTCCAGCAGCAGTTTTGCCTGCAGCGCCACGGCGATGTCTTCGGTCAGCTGCCGGGCGCGGTACTGGATGTCAGCGGTGTCCTGAAACGCCTCCTTCAAGCCATGAATATGCGCGGCCAGACGCGTGTCGCCACGACCGTCGCCCAGCTCATCGAACAAAGCATCCAGCACGCCGGGCTCTTTGGACAACGCCCGCAGGACGTCGAGGCACTGCACATTGCCGGAACCTTCCCACGTCGAATTGACCGGCGCCTCACGATAAAGGCGCGGCAGGATGCTGTCCTCGACATAGCCTGCGCCACCCATGCATTCCGCCGCTTCGTTGATCATGGCCGGCGCGCGCTTGCAGATCCAGTACTTGCCCACCGCCGTTACGAGTCGTGCGAAACGGGCTTCGTGGCCGTCATCCAGACGCTCCAGCGAGCGTCCCATGCGCAAGGTCAGTGCGAGGGCCGCTTCGCTTTCCAGCGCCAGATCGGCGAGCACGTTTTGCATGAGCGGCTGCTCGCTCAGCACACGACCGCTGACGCTGCGGTGGGCGCAATGGTGCGCGGCCTGGGTCAGGGCCTGACGCATCAGCGCGCTGGAACCGGTCATGCAGTCGAAGCGAGTCATGCCCACCATTTCGATGATGGTCGGCACGCCGCGACCCTCCTCGCCCACCATCCAGGCCAGGGCGCCGCGGAATTCCACTTCGCTGGAGGCGTTGGACCAGTTGCCGAGTTTGTTCTTCAGCCGCTGTATGTAGAACGCGTTGCGGGTGTCGTCCGGGCGATGGCGCGGCAGCAGGAAACAGGTCAGGCCCTTGTCGGTCTGCGCCAGGGTGAGAAAGGCGTCGCACATGGGCGCCGAACAGAACCATTTGTGCCCGACCAGCTCATAGGCCTGACCGGGCCCGGGCTGACCGACCGGATAGGCCCGGGTGGTGTTAGCGCGCACGTCGGTGCCGCCCTGCTTCTCGGTCATGGCCATGCCGATGGTCGCGCCGGCCTTATGCGCGATGCCGACGTTGCGCGGGTCGTAGTGGGTGGCGAGGATCTTCGGCAGCCAGGTTTTGGCCAAGTCCGGTTGCAGACGCAGGACCGGCACGCTGGCGAAGGTCATGGTCAGCGGACAACCGCTGCCCGCTTCGGCCTGGGTGTGCAGATAGCTCATCGCCGCGCGGGCGACATGGGCGCCTTCCCGGGGATCGGTCCACGGCAGCGACGGGATGCCGTGCTCGACCGCCGTCTGCATCAGTTGGTGATACGCAGGATGAAATTCCACCAGATCGATGCGATGGCCGTAGCGATCGTGGCTGGCGAACACTGGTTTGTTCTGATTGGCGAGGAAACCCGCTTCCATCAACGGGCCGCCAGCGAGGGCGCCATAGACGTCGATTCGGTCCTTTGCCCAGCCCGCGCCGAAACGCTGCGACCACTCTTGCAGCGGCAGGTCGATGCGGTACAGGTTAGTGCCGTCCAGGGAAGGCGGCTGATTGGTGACCTCGTGGGTCTCGGCGAACTGATGCAGATTGATGCGCTGGTCCATGAGGCGACTCCGGTCCGGGCAGCACGCGGCGGTCGTGCAGATGACCTAGTGAATCACGCACCCCGCTCCGGCGACAGCGCCATAAAAGACGAAATCACGGCGGTTTTGCCTTGTCGATGGCTGGCATCAGAGTTGATGCACATCCCGCGGGATGCACGGCCCATGTAGGAGTGACCGGGGTGGCGCTCCACCTTGCTCGCGATTGCGGTAGGTCAACTGGCACATCCGCCACAGACACACCGCAATCGCGAGCAAGCTCACTCCTACAAGGATCAGCCGTCATAGTGCCAGCGTGTTGAAGCATAAAGTGCCGCGACCTGCCCCGGATCTACCTGAACAAACGCAGATTAACTGTAGGAGTGAGCTTGCTCGCGAACGCGGTGGACCTGTGACGGATATGTGGTCTGACACACCGCAATCGCGAGCAAGGTGGAGCACCACCCCGGTCACTCCTACACCATTTGCGTCGCGATCTTCACATCCAAGCTCAGGCGGAACTGGCTGCCATTGCCCGGCTCGGATTGGTGGCTCAGGCGCCCGCCCTGCAATTCAATCAACTGTCGGCAAATCGCCAGGCCGATGCCCAGCCCGCCGTATTCCCGCGTCGTCGAGCCATCCACCTGGAAGAAGTTGGCGTACAGCGTTTCTTCATCAAGACGGCTGAAGCCGATGCCGGTGTCGATGACGTCGATTACCAGCCGCACGTGTTCGGCGTCTGGGCGCTGGCCGTTGATGCGGATCCTGATCGAACCGGTCTTGGTGAACTTGATCGCGTTGTCCAGCAGGCACTCCAGGCACTGGCGCAATTTCACGCCATCCCCTTCGAGGCTGTCCGGCAGTGTTTCGTCCAGTTCCACACTGAGTGCCAGCGCCTTGCGGCGGGCGAGCGGTTCGAAGCCACTGCGCAGCTGAAACAGCACATGCCGCAGGCTGAATGGCTCGTGGCGCACGGTGATGCGGCCCGCTTGCAGTTCAGTCAGCGTGAGGATGCCGTTGACGATGCCCATCATATTTTGCGCCGAGTCGGCGGCGGTCTGGCGATACAGTTCGATCTCGCTGTCGGCCACGTCCATCTGCATCAACTCCAGCGAACCGATCACGCCGTTCATGGGCGTGCGCAGTTCATGGGTCAGCGTGGCGAGAAACTCGTCCTTCAACCGGTTGCTCACGGCCAATTGCTGGTTAAGGGTTTCAAGCCCCTGCTGCGATTCCGCCATGATCTGCGCCTCGCGCTCACGCATGGCATTGATGCGGTCGGCCAGCGCCAGCGAGAGCAACGCCACCTCGATTACAGAACCGATCTGGCTGGCGTACATGGTCCAGAAGTTGTTGGGCAGATGCCCGAGGAGCATGGTCGCGTTGACCACTCCGCCGATCAGAAACGCCGACCAGCCGATAATGAAATACCGCGCGACCCGCCGGCCCTTGAACCACGCCGCCAGACCGATCAGCAGCACTACCGGCGTGAACAGCAAGACCAGCCCGGTCACCAGGCGCAGGGCAACGCCGTAATCCATGCTCAACGCGAGGGCCATGATCACCGCCGCGCAGACCATCATCACCAGCAATGGCACATCCAGCCAGCGACCGAGGCTCGGCGTCTGCAGGAATTTACGGGTGAACTGGCTGGCAAACAGGATTGCGGCAGCAATCAGGAAAGTGGTCGAGGTATTGGCCCACCACGGGTTGTCGGGCCAGAAATACTCGATCGCCGCGCCGTTGACCGACACCTGGTAGAGGCCGAAGAAGGTGATGTAGAGGATGTAATGCAAATACGCGGTGTCGCGCACGCTCAGGTAGATGAACAGGTTGTAGACCAGCATCACCGCCAGCACGCCGTAAATCATGCCGAGGATGTACAGCCGCGACGGCTGCTCTTCTATATACGCATGACTGGCCCACAGATTGAGCGGCGCCTGCACCGAGCCGTGACTGGCGACGCGCAGGTAAACGGTCTTGGTCTCGTGGGCGTTCAGGTTGAGATCGAATAAGTAGTTGTTCTGCTTAATCTGCCGGCTGGCAAATGGCAGCATGTCGCCGGTCTGCCAGGCCAGACTGGGGCGCGCGTCGCCGTTGCCGAGGTACAGATCGACGTGGTCCATCGGCGGATAAGCGAGTTCGAGCAACCAGTCGGCGGACGCCAGCGGGTTGGCGGGACGATAGGTCAGACGCACCTTCAGCCAGAACGCCGAGCGCGAATACCCGGCGTTGAGCGACGGACCGGCAAGCGGTTGGAAGCGAGCAGCGCCCTCGGGGGATGAGACTTGCTGGATGGTCGCATCGCCGGTGGGGTCTTCGAACACCTGGGTGTCGCGCCCCAATGCAAGGGTGCGGGTGTTTTCGTCGAAATCCACGGCGCTGGCGAACACAGGAAACAGGCAGAACAGCGCAATCAGCACCAGACGCATGGGGCACCGCCTTGGCACTGGTGACGGGCACAAGCCGCCGTGAAATCGTGGGACGGCTTCGCAATTCTGCGAGCGATCGCTGTATGGGTCGAAACGGTCAGCGGGCAACGCACTTGCATTTACTCTTTTGGCGGAACAGATGAAGCGCCACAGGATAGCGACCGATAGCTCGATGACACCATCTAAATCTGTGCATTGGGTGAGACGGGTTCGTTCACATGCAGGAGTGGCTTTGGCCAGATTGCCAAGCAGTACAGGCTGATCGCAATGCACCTAGTGGGACCGGCTTTAGCCGGGAAGGCGTCGGATGTCTCACCGCTAAATTGATGGCGTACGCACTGGCCTCTTCCCGGCTAAAGCCGGTCCCACTAACAGCAGGCGTCCTGCCGCAGAAATGATGGTGTTTGCACCGACCCCTTCCGGGCTGAAGCCGGTCCCACTGGCAAAAAGTTTAGTGGTAAGCTCGCGCACCATGAATATCTATAGCTCCCGCCCTGTTGTCCTCTGTCTCTCCGGTCACGACCCCAGTGGCGGCGCCGGCTTGCAGGCAGATATCGAAGCCCTGCTCGCCCAGGGTTGCCACGCCGCTCCCGCTGTCACCGCCCTGACCGTTCAGGACACCGTGAATGTCACTGACTTTCGCGTGCTGGACCGCGAGTGGGTGCTGGCGCAAGCCAATGCCGTGCTCAACGATTCCACCGTCGCGGCAGTGAAGCTGGGGATGTTGGGTTCGCTGGAGATGGTCGACACCGTCGTTGAACTGCTGGCCGCGCATCCGCATCTGCCCATGGTCTGCGATCCGGTGTTGCGTGCCGGTGGCGGCGGTCGGCTGGGCAAGGACGAAGTGGGTTACGCCATGCGCGAGCGTCTGTTGCCACTGGCCACCATCGCCACGCCAAACCTGCCGGAAGCCCGTATCCTCGCCGAACTGCCTGAAGGCACCGCCGATGAATGTGCCGAAAAGCTGCTGCCGTTCTGTGAGCACCTGTTGATCACCGGCGGCCATGGCGATGAGCACGAAGTTCACAACCGTCTGTACATCCGCGGCGGTCAGTCACGCACCTTCACCTGTCAGCGTTTGCCGGGCAGCTATCACGGCTCCGGCTGCACACTGGCCAGCGCCCTGGCGGGAAGACTGGCGCAGGGCCAGGACCTGATCGGCGCTGTGCAAATGGCGCTGGACTACACTTGGCGCACGCTGCGCGATGCCGAACAGCTGGGCCGGGGACAGTTCGTACCGCGCCGCCTGCCGCTGGATTTCTGCTCGTAAAGCCACGAAAAAGAGGCACCCTGATGAGATTACGTGGCTTGTATGCCGTGACCGACAGCCAGCTGTTGGCCGGCAAATTCCTGTCTTACGTCGAAGCCGCCCTCGATGGCGGCGTGACCCTGCTGCAATACCGCGACAAATCCGGCGACGAGACCCGCCGCCTGCGCGAAGCCTCGGCGCTGCTCAAGCTGTGCGAGCGCTACAAGACCCGCCTGATCATCAACGACGACGCCGAAGTGGCCGCGCGCCTGGGCGTTGGCGTGCATCTGGGGCAAACCGACGGCTCGCTGCCGGACGCCCGCGCCCTGCTTGGTCACAAAGCCATTGTCGGCGCGACCTGCCACGCACAGCTGGAACTGGCCGACAAGGCCAAGACCGACGGCGCCTCTTATGTCGCCTTCGGACGCTTCTTCAATTCCCAGACCAAACCCGGCGCGCCAACCTGCAGCCTCGACCTGCTCAGCCAGGCGCGCAAACGCATCAAGCTGCCCATTGCGGTGATCGGCGGCATCACCCTGGAAAACGCCGCGCCGCTGGTGGCCCACGGCGCCGATCTGCTGGCCGTCGTGCACGGGCTGTTCGGCGCTGAAACCACTCAGGAAGTCACGCGCCGCGCCCGGGCTTTCAACGATTTGTTCAAGCCCGCCTGATTCTGCATCAGGCCGGTTACGCACTCATTCATTCCCGATTCAAACAGAGACCTCATCATGTCCCGTTCTGAAACCCTGTTCGCCAACGCCCAGAAACACATCCCCGGCGGCGTCAACTCGCCGGTCCGCGCGTTCAAAAGCGTCGGTGGCACGCCGCTGTTCTTCAAACACGCCGTCGGCGCCTACGTCACCGATGAAGACGACAAGCGTTACGTCGATTACGTTGGCTCGTGGGGCCCGATGATTCTGGGCCACAGTCATCCGGACGTGCTGGATGCCGTGCGCAAGCAGCTGGAACACGGGCTGTCGTACGGCGCACCGACCGCGATGGAAACCGAGATGGCCGATCTGGTCTGCTCGATTGTGCCGTCGATGGAAATGGTGCGCATGGTCAGTTCCGGCACTGAGGCAACCATGAGCGCGATCCGTCTGGCGCGCGGTTTCACTGGCCGGGACAGCATCATCAAGTTCGAAGGCTGCTACCACGGCCACTCCGACAGCCTGCTGGTGAAAGCCGGTTCGGGCGCACTGACCCTGGGCGTACCGAGTTCGCCCGGCGTGCCGGCGGCGTTCGCCAAGCACACGCTGACCCTGCCGTTCAACGACATCGACGCGGTCAAGACGATGCTCGCTGACGTCGGTCAGGAAGTGGCGTGCATCATCGTCGAGCCGGTGGCCGGCAACATGAATTGCGTGCCGCCTGCGCCGGGCTTCCTGCAAGGCCTGCGCGAGGCCTGCGACGAGCACGGCGTGGTGCTGATTTTCGACGAAGTGATGACCGGTTTCCGCGTCGCCCTCGGTGGGGCGCAGGCGTACTACGGCGTGAAACCGGACCTGAGCACGTTCGGCAAGATCATCGGCGGTGGCATGCCGGTCGGCTGTTTCGGCGGCAAGCGCGAAATCATGTCGCACATCGCACCGCTGGGCCCGGTGTATCAGGCCGGCACGCTGTCGGGTAACCCGTTGGCGATGGCGGCGGGTCTGACCACCCTGCGCCTGATCAGCCGCCCGGGTTTTCACGACGAACTGAGTGCGTTCACCACGCGCCTGCTGGAAGGCCTGCAACAGCGCGCCGACGCCGCCGGCATCCCGTTCGTGACCACCCAGGCCGGCGGCATGTTCGGCCTGTACTTCAGCGACGCCAGGGAAATCGTCACCTTCCAGGACGTAATGACCAGCGACGCCAATCGCTTCAAACAGTTCTTCCACCTGATGCTGGAAGGCGGCGTGTACCTGGCGCCGAGCGCGTTCGAAGCCGGCTTCACCTCGATCGCCCACGGCGACGCAGAGCTGCAACAGACGCTGGACGCGGCGGAAAAGGCATTCGCCCAACTGAAATGACGGGCAGACCGGGCGGAACGGAATCCGCCCGCGTATCCATAGCTCGTTCAACCTCCCTGAATTCAGGCCAATCAAGCCCGCGCAGCAGAAAATCAGTAAAGACTTTGTAAGGTTGCCCTCGCTTATTTCATAATGCGCAGCCAGCACGTTTCGCTGGACGGGCATGCCCGCACCTTTTTCAGAGGTAAGTCGACTTCCATGAATCGCACCGGCCGCACCCTTGCATTGGGCTGCCTGTTGCTTCTTCATCCCCTGCTGGCTAATGCAGGTGGCAACTCGTTGTTGATCCCGGCGGTGGGTCGTTGCACCCTCAATACCCAGCCAGACAACCTGCCAGCAGCGTTGTCCGCTTGTCAGCAGGCGGCTCAGGATGGGGATGCGCAGGCGCAATACGAGTTGGGGGAGTTCTACTACGAGGGCAAAAGTGCGCCACGTGACTTGACCCAGGCACTCAATTACTTCGAAAAAGCTTCGTTGCAGGGGCACGCCCAGGCGCAGTACCAACTGGGCTTGATGTTCTTTCGTGGCGAAGGGGTGCAGGCCAACAACATTCAGGCGTACATCGTGCTGAAGATGGCGGCGGTCAACGGTTCGGAAGATGCGCTGGATCAAGCGGACGAAGTGTCCGCGCAAATGAAGCGCGAAGACCTCGAAGTGGCCACCCAAGTGCTCGGGCAGATCTTCCGCAAATACCTGCTGGAGCTGCAGACCGCTGAAGGACGCACGCCGTTTGCGCCCTTCCCTGCCGACAGCGACAAGCCTTGACCGGAATTACTTGTCCGGCATGGGCATTGGAAACGGCATGACGTTGCCGGTGTGACGCGCCTCGGTGATCTTCGCTGTGCCCATCCGCTCCACTTCATCGATTCGCACGATCGAGTGCATCGGCACGAAGCTGCGCACTACGCCATCGAACTGCGCCTTGAGCTTCTCTTCGCTGGGGTCGACCACAACGGTGGTGCGCTCGCCGAAGACGAATTCTTCCACTTCCAGAAAACCCCACAGATCACTCTGATAGATCTGTTTGGCGTACATCTCGAACACCTGTCCCTGGTTGAGAAAAATCACCTTGTAGATTGGAGCTTCGCGTTTGGTCATAACAGGCAGGCAGTGATCAGCGTTTTGAAAAGGGCGCGAACTATAGCATGCCGCTGGTTAGACGACGCTAGGAAGCCGGGGCCCGCATCCTTATAATGCGCGGTTCTTTGAATCACCTGATGAACCCCCGCATGGCCAAGAAGCTTTACATCGAAACCCACGGCTGCCAGATGAACGAGTACGACAGCTCGCGCATGGTCGATCTGCTGGGCGAACATCAAGCACTGGAAGTCACCGCACGGGCGGAAGACGCTGACGTCATCCTGCTCAACACCTGCTCGATCCGCGAGCGGGCGCAGGATCGGGTGTACTCCCAGCTTGGCCGCTGGCGCGAATTGAAGCTGGCAAATCCGGAAATGGTCATCGCCGTCGGCGGCTGCGTGGCGAGTCAGGAAGGCGCCGCCATCCGCGATCGCGCGCCGTACGTCGATGTCGTGTTCGGCCCGCAGACCCTGCACCGTCTGCCGGAAATGATCGACGCCGCGCGCATCACCCGCCTGCCCCAGGTCGACGTCTCGTTCCCCGAAATCGAAAAATTCGATCACCTGCCCGAGCCCCGTGTCGATGGCCCGAGCGCTTATGTGTCGGTCATGGAAGGCTGCAGCAAGTACTGCACGTTCTGCGTGGTGCCTTACACTCGTGGCGAAGAAGTCAGCCGGCCGTTCGACGATGTCATCAATGAGGTGCTTCATCTGGCCGAGAACGGCGTGCGTGAAGTGACCCTGCTGGGCCAGAACGTCAACGGTTATCGCGGCACCACCCACGACGGGCGGCTCGCTGACCTGGCCGAACTGATCCGCGTCGTTGCCGCCATCGACGGCATCGACCGCATTCGCTACACCACTTCGCACCCGCTGGAGTTCTCCGACAGCCTGATTCAGGCCCATGCCGAAGTCCCGGAGCTGGTGAAGCATCTGCACCTGCCCGTGCAATCAGGTTCCGACCGGATTCTCGCGGCGATGAAACGCAATCACACGGTGCTCGAATACAAGTCACGCCTGCGCAAGCTGCGCGCGGCGGTGCCGGACATCTGCATCAGCTCCGACTTCATCGTCGGCTTCCCGGGCGAAACCGAGAAGGATCACCTGCAAACCATGAAACTGGTGGAAGACGTCGGCATGGATTTCTCCTACTCCTTCGTCTACAGCGCGCGTCCTGGCACACCCGCAGCCGATTTGCCCGACGACACGGCGGAAGAAGTGAAGAAAGAACGCCTGAAACAGCTGCAGGACCTGATCAACCGCCAGGGCCTGGACATCAGCCGCAAGATGGCCGGCACCGTGCAGCGCATTCTGGTGACCGACTATTCGAAGAAGGACCCCGGTGAACTGCAGGGCCGCACCGAGAATAACCGGATCGTCAATTTCCGCTGCGACAACCCCCGACTGATCGGCCAGTTCGCCGATGTCTATATCGACAGCGCCCAACCCCACTCCCTGCGCGGGTCATTGTTGCAATAAGCCGAAGCGCCCCAATCTAATCGCCACGCATGATGTTTATGCGCAGGACCGGGCGCTGAATCTGCTGTCGGACGGCCGCCATACGTCGGCTGCACCGGCGCACGATTCCGCTCGCAGGCACGGCGGGCTGTCTGTTATCGGCTGCCCCGCCGGGCGTCGGCGCAGCTCATTTATCCATTCGTGAGTGAACCCTTCCTGACACTGCCTGCAGGGGTTATCCTTCACGTCACTTCACATTGCCGTCGGGCGGCCCAAAACCACTTTGAACGCACCTATCGAACCACATCGCTTCAGCCTCGAACCTATCGAGGCTCACCGCTTCGCCAATCTGTGCGGGCAATTCGACGAGCATCTGCGCTTGATCGAACAGCGCCTGGACATCGAGATCCGCAATCGCGGAGGCCAGTTCGAGATGATCGGCGAGCGCAAACAAACCACCTCGGCAGAGAACCTGCTGCGCCGGCTGTATCGGGAAACGAAAGCGACCGAACTGTCACCGGACATGGTTCATCTGTTCCTGCAGGAATCCGGCGTTGAAGAGTTGGATAACCACCCTGCTGCCGAAGTCGGCGTCGCTCTGCGTACCAAGAAAGGCATGATTCGCCCCCGTGGCTTGAATCAGCAGCGGTACGTGAAGGAAATCCTCGCCAACGACATCAACTTCGGTATCGGTCCGGCCGGTACCGGCAAGACTTATCTGGCCGTGGCCGCAGCGGTCGATGCCCTTGAGCGCGAGACCATCCGCCGCATCCTGCTGGTGCGTCCTGCCGTAGAAGCGGGCGAAAAGCTCGGTTTCCTGCCCGGTGACCTTTCCCAGAAGATCGACCCGTACCTGCGCCCGCTGTATGACGCGTTGTACGAGATGCTCGGCTTCGAATACGTCGCCAAGCTGATCGAGAAGCAGGTGATCGAAGTCGCGCCTCTGGCGTACATGCGCGGTCGTACCCTTAATAACAGCTTCATCATTCTCGACGAGAGTCAGAACACCACCGTCGAGCAGATGAAAATGTTCCTGACCCGTATCGGCTTCGGCTCCACCGCCGTGATCACCGGTGACGTCACCCAGATCGACTTGCCCAAGGGCACTAAATCCGGTTTGAACCACGTCATCGAAGTGCTCAAGGATGTGCCGGGCATCAGCTTCACCCACTTCAAGCCCAAGGACGTCGTGCGCCATCCGCTGGTGCAGCGCATCGTCGAAGCCTACGAGCGCTACGAAGAACGCAACGACAACGCGGCCGTTCCACAGGGTTCACGGGACATTCGCCGCGATGCTTGAGCTGGATCTGCAACTTGCGAGTCAGGCCAGTGCGCCGAGCGAAGCCCAGTTCCGCCTCTGGTGTGAAATGGGCCTGCGCCAGCGTTCGGCTGACTCGGAACTGACCATTCGCCTCGTCGACGAAGCCGAAGGCCGAGAGCTGAACAACACCTGGCGGCACAAGGATTACGCCACCAATGTGTTGTCGTTTCCTGCCGACGTCCCCGACGAGATGCTGGACATTCCGCTGCTGGGCGATCTGGTCATCTGCGTGCCGGTCGTCACCCGTGAAGCCGCTGAACAGGGCAAGTCATCGGACGCTCATTGGGCGCATCTGGTGATTCATGGCTGTCTGCATCTGTTGGGCTACGATCACATCGATGACGACGAAGCCGAAGAGATGGAAGCGCTGGAACGGGAGTTGCTTGCAGAGCTTGGCTATGCGGATCCCTACGCCGACGACGAATCCGACGACAGTCCGCATTCCGACACACCCCATTTAGAAACATCAGCCAAGGACCACGAGTAAGGGCTATGAGCGAAGACCGATCGAGCAACGGGCAAAAGTCATGGTTGGGCAAACTGACCCAGGCATTTGCCCATGAGCCGAAAAACCGCCAGGAGCTGCTGGAGCTGCTGCGCGAAGCCCATCAGAACAAGCTGTTGGACAGTGAAGCGCTGGCCATCGTCGAAGGCGCCATTCAGGTCGCCGACCTGCAGGTCCGCGACATCATGGTGCCGCGCTCGCAGATGATCAGCATCAAGGCCAGCCAGACCCCACGCGAATTCCTGCCTGCCGTGATCGATTCGGCGCACTCGCGCTACCCGGTCATCGGTGAAAGCCACGATGACGTGCTGGGCGTCTTGCTCGCCAAGGACCTGCTGCCGCTGATCCTCAAGGAAGACGGTGGCAGCGGTGACGTGAAAAGCCTGCTGCGCCCGGCGACCTTCGTCCCTGAATCCAAGCGTTTGAACGTGCTGCTGCGGGAATTCCGCGCCAACCACAATCACATGGCCATCGTCATCGACGAATACGGCGGCGTAGCGGGCCTTGTGACCATCGAAGACGTGCTCGAACAAATCGTCGGCGACATCGAAGACGAGCACGACGTCGAGGAAGACAGCTACATCAAGCCGCTGCCCAGTGGCGACTTCCTGGTCAAGGCGCTGACCCCGATCGAGAGCTTCAACGAGTTTTTCGACAGCGGGTTCTCCGATGACGAATTCGACACCGTCGGCGGTCTGGTGATGAACGCGTTCGGGCACCTGCCCAAGCGTAATGAAATCACCGAAATCGGCGCGTACCGTTTCCGCATCCTGAATGCCGACAGCCGTCGTATTCACTTGCTGCGCCTGAGCCCGATCAACCGCTCGTAAGGCCCTACCGCTTTAAGGAATGTAAATGCGCTGGATCACCCGCCCCGGCTGGCCCGGTAACCTGCTGGCCATGGTGGCCGGCGCGTTGATTACCCTGGCCCTGGCACCCTTCGATATCTGGCCGCTGGCGATTGTCGCGCTGGTGGTTTTCTATCTCGGTCTGCGTGACCTCACACCCCGCCAGGCCCTCTGGCGCGGCTGGTCCTACGGGTTTGGCCTGTTCGGCGGCGGCACCAGCTGGATTTACGTCAGCATTCACACCTACGGCGAGGCGCCGGTGTGGCTGGCGGCGTTCCTGATGGTGCTGTTCTGCGCGGCGGTGGCGTTCTTTTTCGCCCTTCCGGCGTGGATCTGGGCCCGCTGGATCCGTCGCAACGAAGCCCCGCTGGCAGACTCACTGGCCTTCGCAGCGCTGTGGTTCGGCCAGGAGATGTTTCGCGGCTGGTTCCTCACCGGCTTCCCCTGGCTGTATTCCGGCTACAGCCAATTGGACGGCCCCCTCAAAGGGCTCGCGCCATTGGGCGGCATGTGGCTGATCTCTTTTGTCCTCGCGCTGAGTGCTGCGTTGCTGTGCAACCTGCCCCGTTTACGGACACGCGCGCCGAAGTTGGCGGCTGGCATTGTGTTGCTGCTGGCGCCATGGGTTGCCGGGCTGGCGCTGAAGCATCACGCCTGGACCGAGCCTTCGGGCAAGCCGCTGAGCGTCGCAGCCATGCAGGGCAACGTCGAGCAGAGCATGAAGTGGGACCCGGCGGCGCTCAACGCGCAACTCGCGCTGTACCGCGACATGACCTTCACCTCGAAAAAAGCGGACCTGATCATCTGGCCGGAAACGGCGGTGCCGGTGCTTAAGGAGTCGGTTGAAGGCTACCTGTCGGTGATGGGCAAGTTTGCGGCCGAGCGCGACTCGGCGCTGATCACCGGCGTGCCGCTGCGTGAGAAAGGCACCCATGGGGAATATCGTTACTACAACGCCATTACCGTAACGGGCGAAGGCGACGGCACTTACCTCAAGCAGAAGCTCGTGCCATTTGGTGAGTACGTGCCGTTGCAGGACCTGCTGCGTGGGCTGATTACCTTCTTCAACCTGCCGATGTCTGACTTTGCGCGCGGCCCGTCCGGGCAGTCGTTGTTGCAGGCGAAGGGTTATGAGATCGCGCCGTTCATTTGTTACGAAGTGGTGTATCCGGAGTTCGCCGCCGGTCTGTCCGCGCAAAGCGATCTGCTGCTGACGGTGAGCAACGACACCTGGTTCGGCACCTCGATCGGTCCGCTGCAGCATTTGCAGATGGCACAGATGCGCGCACTGGAAGCCGGCCGCTGGATGATCCGCGCCACCAACAACGGCGTCAGCGCGCTGATCAACCCGTTCGGCGAAATCACCACCACCGTGCCGCAGTTCGAGCGCGCCGTGATGTACGGCGAAGTCACCCCGATGCAAAACCTCACGCCCTACCTGCACTGGCGCTCATGGCCGCTGATCGTGTTGTCGCTGCTGCTGATCGGCTGGGCGTTCTTCGCGGGCAGGATAGCGAAGGCGGTGTGAGCCCTCGAGCGCAGCCAGCCCCGCTGACTGCGCTCGATCACAATTGGCCTCCACCAGCCTGACTGAATGCATGCGGTCATTAGTGGGACCGGCTTCAGCCGGGAAGAGGCCAGTTTGCGCACCATCAGATTTGCGGTGTGACACCCGACGCCTTCCCGGCTAAAGCCGGTCCCACAATTGAGCCATCGCCAGTCCCGCTGACTGCGCACGACCCTACAATTGGGCTGCACCAGCCCAACTGAATGCATGCGGTCCACTAGTGGGACCGGCTTCAGCCGGGAAGAGGTCAGTTTGCGCACCATCAGATCTGCAGTGTTACTGCCCGACGCCTTCCCGGCTAAAGCCGGTCCCACAATAAATCGCAGCCAGTCCCGCTGACTGCGGACGATCCTACAATTGGGCAGCACCAGCCCAACTGAACGCATGCGGTCCATTAGTGGGACCGGCTTCAGCCGGGAAGACGCCAGCTTGCGCACCATCAGATCTGCAGTGTTACGCCCGACGCCTTCCCGGCTAAAGCCGGTCCCACAATAAATCGCAGCCAGTCCCGCTGACTGCGGACGATCCTACAATTGGGCAGCACCAGCCTGACTGAATGCATGCAATCCATTAGTGGGACCGGCTTCAGCCGGGAAGACGCCAGCTTGCGCACCATCAGATTTGCGGTGTGACACCCGACGCTTCCCCGGCTAAAACGGGTCCAACTAAGAGCACGAGGCGTGCAGTGGGACAGCTAGAGGCAGTCCCACCCAAGCATCCATTCGCAGTCCCACAGTGGATAGTCACCCCGGTGCATCACCAGCCCTGCCCGGATTGGGTTGTTAATGACATAGCGAGCTATTTCAACGAGATCCTCATCGGCCCTAACCCCGTGATCGTGATAACCCTTCTGCCATGTCATTTTTTTTGCGCCATGTGCCTTGTTCACTGCAAAAGCGGTTCTGCCCTTCAGCGCTTGCATGAGCGCAGGCAGTGATCCTGACTTGAGTTCAAGCAGCCAATGCAGATGATCAGGCATAATCACCCATGCGAATGAGTGCACAACGCCAGAGTCGTGCAAACGTTTCATTTCCTGAACCGCCAGGCGGCCTATTTGAATATTACTGAACAGAGGGGCGCGATCCTTCACCACGGAGGTTACGAGATAGGCGTTCCCCTGTTGGGAATAACGACCGATACGCAAAGACCGTTCATGTTTGCTTCCATGCATCCTGCCGCTCTCCGTCGTTGTGAAGGCGAACAGTAAAAGCAGTGAACCCCTTTACCTATAGCGAGTGGGTATCGAGAGATTTCTGATAGATGATGACATCCCTATGGGACCGGCTTCAGCCGGGAAGAGGCCCGCATGAACACCATCAAATATGTGGTGTGACGCCCGACGCCTTCCCGGCTAAAGCCGGTCCCACAATAAATCGCAGCCAGTCCCGCTGACTGCGCACGATCTTACAATTGGGCACCAGCCTGACTGGGTGCATGCGGTCTATTAGTGGGACCGGCTCTCAGCCGGTAAGAGGCCCGCATGAACACCATCAAATATGCGGTGTGACACCCGACGCCTTCCCGGCTAAAGCCGGTCCCACAATAAATCGCGGCCAGTCCCGATGACTGTGTACGGTCCAACAATTGGGCTGCACCAGCCCAACTGAACGCATGCGGTCCATTAGTGGGACCGGCTTCAGCCGGGAAGAGGCCCGCATGAACACCATCAAATATGCGGTGTGACACCCGACGCCTTCCCGGCTAAAGCCGGTCCCACATTAAACCGCAGCCAGTCTCGCTGACTGCGTACGGTTCCACAGTTGGGCCGCGAGGCGCCTGCTGCTCAGGTCACCGGTAAAACAACCGATAGCCCACCAGTCCCGCCGCTTCGTTGATCAATTGCCCGTTCTGCCACACCGCCCTCGCCTCCGGCGTCCAGCCTCCGAACGGGCGGGCGTTGTCCACGCTGAGGAATCCGACCGGCGCCGGAACCACATCAAATCCGGCCTTCTCGAAACTCCAGACCGAACGCGGCATGTGCCACGCCTGGGTGACCACGACCACGCGCTTGATGCCCTGGGGCAATAAGATCGCGGCGGTCATGTTGGCGTTTTCCCATGTCGTGCGGCTTTCCCCTTCCTGCCAACGGACAGTCACGCCAAAGTCGTCACGCAGGGAGTCGGCCATGATCGCCGCCTCGCTTGGCGGCTCGCCGTAATGCAGCCCGCCGGTGGTGAGGATCGGCAAACCGGACGCCTTCGACAAACGCGCGGCGTATCGCATCCGCTCCAGCGCCACGCCCGTCGGGATGTCAGTGCCCCAGCTGGGGTCATTGCGCTCGCGGCCCGAGCCCAGAATCACGATCGCGTCCGCACGTTGAGCCAACGTCGCCCACTCGCTTTGCGGCAGCGGCGGGACACTTTCGATGCCCTTCGCCGACCACTCCACCACAATGGGCAGACTCATTGCGGTCATGCCGCCAACGCCGATCACGAACAGCACCCGCGCCAACACCGGCCGGCGATTTTTCAACCACCAGGCGAGCACCAACAACAGCAGGAAAAGGCCCGGAGGCAGTAGCAGGTTTTTGATGAAATAACGAAAGGGCATCGGGCATCTCCAAAGATGCCCGAAGCCTAGAAGCAATGACGCTAAGCAGCAATGCTCGATTGGCCGGGGTCAGCCCCCGCAGAAGTTAACGCTTGAAATGTTTGGTGGAACTGTAGCGACTCAACTTTGCCGACACCTTGGCTCGGCGCTGATCCTTGAGCCAGATGACATTGGCTTGAGGATGCGGCGCTCGCATCGACTCGGAAGGCTCCCGTGAGGTGCTGGAATTTCCCCTCGTAATGATCGAAGAATCTTCCTTGATAACGACTTCGGTCCTGCCCAGATAAGCCTCGATCAACTGAAACTCGGCGTGACTCAATCCACGCAACTCAAGCTCGGCGGGGGATTCGTTTCGAAGCCGCACCGCCGTTTTTGCTGTGTCCAGAGCCAGGCCCAGACGATCGATCAAACGGTCATACACATCAGGTTGCTCTACTTCATGCTGCAGCTCTGCCATCCGCTCACCTCACTGAAGATAAACACTTACCCCCGTCAGTGAGCTTAGCGCCACTGCAAAAACCGGCGCGGTGCCGCGACCAACGGCGGATGCCGCAGATGCCGAGTCTTGAGCACGCAATCAGGGTTTCCCTCGGCTTGGTAGCCTCATGTATGCTACGGCGCTTCCTGTAAATCCACTTCCGCCCAACCGGGCATGGATGCATCGCAATGCGGACGGCCTCGTCTGGCATGCGAAGGCTTCTTGATCCGGTCACGCCGAGAAGCGGTCAAGGGTCACTCATTTCAGCCAAAAGTAGCCATGCACGAACTCTACCAGCCCCGCGAAATCGAAGCCGCCGCCCAGACCTTCTGGGACGAGCAAAAGTCTTTTGAAGTCAGTGAACAGCCAGGCAAGGACACCTTCTACTGCCTGTCGATGTTCCCTTACCCCAGCGGCAAGCTACACATGGGTCACGTGCGCAACTACACCATCGGCGACGTGATCGCCCGCTACCAGCGCATGCAAGGCAAAAACGTGCTGCAGCCGATGGGCTGGGACGCGTTCGGCATGCCGGCGGAAAACGCCGCGATGAAGAACAACGTCGCCCCTGCCAAGTGGACCTACGAAAACATCGCCTACATGAAGAACCAGCTCAAGAGCCTGGGTCTGGCGATCGACTGGTCCCGCGAAATCACCACCTGCAAACCCGATTACTACCGCTGGGAACAATGGCTGTTCACTCGCCTGTTCGAAAAAGGCGTGATCTACCGCAAGAACGGCACCGTGAACTGGGACCCGGTCGACCAGACCGTTCTGGCCAACGAGCAAGTCATCGACGGGCGCGGCTGGCGTTCGGGCGCGGTGATCGAAAAACGCGAAATTCCGATGTATTACTTCAAGATCACCGCCTACGCGGATGAGCTGCTGGAGAGCCTCGACGAGTTGCCGGGCTGGCCTGAACAGGTCAAGACCATGCAGCGCAACTGGATCGGCAAATCCCGCGGCATGGAAGTGCAGTTCCCGTACGACCAGGCGTCCATCGGCGAAGCCGGCACCCTGAAAGTCTTCACCACCCGCCCCGATACCCTGATGGGCGCGACCTACGTGGCCGTTGCCGCCGAGCACCCGCTGGCGACCCTGGCTGCGCAGAACAATCCCGAGCTGCAAGCGTTCATTAACGAATGCAAAAGCGGCAGCGTCGCCGAAGCCGACGTCGCCACTCAGGAAAAGAAAGGCCTGCCGACCTCGCTGTTCGTCGAGCACCCGCTGACCGGCGAGAAGCTGCCGGTGTGGGTCGCCAACTACGTGCTGATGCATTACGGCGACGGCGCGGTTATGGCCGTTCCGGCCCACGACGAACGCGATTTCGAGTTCGCGACCAAGTACAGCCTGCCGATCAAAGCCGTTGTGCGCACCAGCGCGGGCGATGAAACCCCTGCGCCCTGGCAGGACGCATACGGCGAGCACGGTCAACTGATCAACTCCGGTGAGTTCGACGGCCTGGATTTCGCCGGCGCATTCGACGCCATGGAAGCCGCGCTGCTGAAGAAAGAACTGGGCAAGTCACGCACCCAGTTCCGCCTGCGCGACTGGGGCATCAGCCGCCAGCGCTACTGGGGCTGCCCGATCCCGATCATCCACTGCGACACGTGCGGCGATGTGCCTGTCCCGGAAGATCAACTGCCGGTCAAGCTGCCTGAAGACGTGGTACCGGACGGCGCGGGCTCACCGCTGGCGCGCATGCCCGAGTTCTACGAGTGCAGCTGCCCGACCTGCGGCGCGCCGGCCAAGCGCGAAACCGACACCATGGACACCTTCGTCGAGTCCTCGTGGTACTTCGCCCGCTACGCCTCGCCTCACTACGAAGGCGGCATGGTCGACCCGAAGGCCGCGAATCACTGGCTGCCGGTCGATCAATACATCGGCGGTATCGAACACGCGATCCTGCACCTGCTGTACGCGCGCTTCTTCCACAAACTGATGCGCGACGAAGGCCTGGTCAGCTCCAACGAGCCGTTCAAGAACCTGCTCACCCAAGGCATGGTCGTGGCCGAGACGTTCTACCGTCTGGAAGCCAACGGCAGCAAAACCTGGTTCAACCCGGCGGACGTTGAGTTCGAACGTGACAGCAAGGCCAAGATCATCGGCGCCAAGCTGATTGCCGATGGACAGCCGGTTGAAATCGGCGGCATCGAAAAGATGGCGAAATCAAAAAACAACGGCGTCGACCCTCAGTCGATGATCGACCAGTACGGCGCCGACACCTGCCGCCTGTTCATGATGTTTGCCTCGCCACCTGACATGAGCCTGGAATGGTCTGACTCCGGCGTTGAAGGCTCGCACCGCTTTCTCAAGCGCGTCTGGCGCCTGGCTCAGGCCCACGTGACGGCGGGCGCTGTAAGCGCACTCGACAAGAGCGCGCTGAACGACGACCAGAAGGTCATTCGCCGCTCGATTCATCTGGCCATCAAGCAGGCCGGTCAGGACGTTGGGCAGCACCACAAATTCAACACCGCTATCGCGCAAGTGATGACGCTGATGAACGTGCTGGAAAAAGCGCCGCAGGTCTCGGCTCAGGACCGCGCGCTGCTGCAGGAAGGTCTGGAGACGGTCGCGCTGTTGCTGGCGCCGATCACCCCGCACATCAGCCACGAGCTGTGGGCGGCACTGGGCCACTCCGATCCGATCATCGACGCCGGCTGGCCTGTGGTCGATGACTCGGCACTGGTGCAGGACACGTTGCAGCTGGTGATTCAGGTCAACGGCAAACTGCGTGGTCATATCGAGATGCCGGCCAGCGCCACCCGCGAGGAAGTCGAGGCGGCCGCACGGATCAACGAAAACGTGCTGCGCTTCATCGACGGCCTGACCATCCGCAAAGTGATCGTGGTGCCGGGCAAACTGGTTAACATCGTCGCCAGCTGACGCAATCATCGGGCGCCTGTATGCAGGCGCCGCATCAATTTCAAGAACCCGGGATGCCGGGTTCTAACGGATTCAAGGGAGCAACAAGATGATCAAACGCAATCTGCTGGTAATGGGACTCGCGGTTCTGCTGAGCGCCTGCGGTTTCCAGCTGCGCGGCACCGGCACCAACGCCCTGTCGATCAAGGAACTGGACGTGAGCGCGCGCGATGCTTACGGCGACGTCGTCACCCAGCTGCGTCAGACCCTGACCAGCAGCGGCGTCCACGTCTACACCGGCGCGCAGTACAAGCTGTTCATTGCCCGTGAAGACGAAACCCAGCGCACAGCCAGCTACGCAGGTTCCGGCCGCTCCGCCGAATACGAGCTGACCAACGTGCTGAAGTACGAAATTCACGGCAGCAAAGACGTCCTGCTGATCGATGACTCCGTGCAGTCGCAGAAAGTCTTCGTCCATGACGGCAACAACCTGATCGGCTCTGACCAGGAAGCCGCGCAGATCCGCAAGGAAATGCAAAGCGACCTCGTGCAAAAAGTGCTGGCCCGTCTGCAGCAACTGACACCTCAGCGCCTTGACGAGCTGCAAGCCAAAGCCGACGCCGCCGCCCGTGCCCAGGCTGACGCCGAAGCCGCTGCTCAGCGGATTCGCGACGAGACGCCACAGCAGTCGCCTATCGAAATCCCGTCCAAGTGACGGCATCGGGGCCGGTTCGCCGGCCCTGACCTTTTCTGACCCATGAAACTCGCCCCCGCCCAGCTTTCCAAACACCTGCAAGGCACCCTTGCGCCTGTCTACATCGTCAGCGGCGATGATCCGCTGCAGTGTCAGGAGGCCTGCGATGCCATCCGTGCGGCTGCGCGCCAGCAGGGCTATGACGAGCGTCAGGTGTTCAGCGCCGATTCGAGCTTCGACTGGGGCACCCTGCTCCAGGCGGGCGCGAGCATGTCGCTGTTCGCAGAGCGCCGGCTGCTGGAGTTGCGCCTGCCGTCTGGTAAGCCCGGCGACAAAGGCGCCGCCGCGCTGCTGGAATACTGCGGCCGTCCCGCCGAAGACACGCTGCTGCTGATCAGCCTGCCCAAGCTCGACGGCTCGGCGCAGAAAACCAAATGGGGCAAGGCGCTGGTTGAAGGGCCGCAGACCCAGTTCGTGCAGATCTGGCCGGTGGACGCCAGCCAGCTGCCGCAATGGATTCGTCAGCGCCTGTCACAAGCCGGTCTGGCAGCAACGCCGGACGCCATCGAACTGATTGCTGCGCGGGTGGAAGGCAACTTGCTCGCCGCTGCGCAGGAAATCGAAAAGCTCAAGCTGATGGCCGAGGAAGGCCAAATCACGGTCGAAACCGTGCAGGCGGCGGTGGCTGACAGCGCGCGCTTCGATGTTTTCGGTCTGACTGACGCCATCCTCAACGGCGAAGCGGCCCATGCGCTGCGAATGCTTGAAGGCCTGCGCGGCGAAGGCGTTGAGCCTCCGGTCATTCTCTGGGCGCTGTCCCGCGAGCTGCGTGTGCTGGCCAATCTGGCGTTGCAGTTCAGTCAGGGCATCCCGCTGGACAAAGCTTTCAGCCAGGCGCGCCCGCCCATCTGGGACAAGCGCAAACCGCTGATGAGCAAAGCCCTGCAACGCCACTCTGCGCGACGCTGGGGCCAGCTGTTGATGGACGCCCAACACATCGACGCGCAAATCAAAGGCCAGGCGCAAGGATCGGTCTGGAGCAGCCTGAGTCGACTGACGTTGCTGATGGCGGGACAACGACTGGCATTGCCGGCGGAATAATCTGTAACCTTTCGATAGCTCAGGTTTATTGGACAGCGGCGCCGAAGTGGCCGAATATCACCGCTGCTCCATCCCACCACTTGAGCGAGAACGCCATGAGCAAAGCCAAAAAGCGGCCGAACAAGGCCAAATCCATCATCGCCCAGCCACTGTTCCGCAGCCGTCAGGAACAACCCGGCAAAGGCAAAGGCAGTTACCGCCGCGAAGCCTTCCAGTCTAAAAGCTGGGAGGCTTCTTCCGTTATGGCGGCTTGAAAACCTCAGGTTACTGACTGACGCCCCACCAACAGGGCCGGCATGTTAAGGTCTGCACCTTCCGGTTTAGCCCTGTGGACCCCAGAATGCCCCCAAGCTTTCCCCGTCGCTGGCACCTTCGCCAGTTGATCGCCGCTTCCAGCCTCTTCGCGCTGGTTGCCTGTGCCGAGCAGCCTACCGCTGCCGTTGCCACCCCTCTCCAGTCCGCACCCGCGGCGCAAGTCGTCAAGAACCTGCCCACGCCTTCAGGCGCTGTTGCGCAACCCGACGACGGCAACTTTGAAATCCAGCCTGCAATGACCTTCAGCGAGTGGCAGAGCCAGTTTCGGGCTCTGGCGCTGAATGCGGGTGTGCGTCCCGATGTGTTCGATAGCGCGTTTGCCGGCGTCACGCCGGACATGAGCGTGGTCAAGGCCGATCGCAGCCAGCCAGAATTCAGCCGCCCTGTGTGGGAATACCTCGATGGCGCCATGTCGGCTGTACGCGTGCGCAAGGGTCAGGCCCTGCTCAACCAATACGCCGACGCGCTGAGCGCCATCGAGCAGCGTTATGGCGTCGATCGCCAGGCACTGGTCGCCGTGTGGGGTATGGAGAGCAGCTTCGGCCAGTTCCAGGGTACGCAATCGGTGATTCGCTCACTGGCGACCCTCGCCTATGAAGGGCGCCGACCGCAGTTTGCCCAGGACCAGCTGATTGCCGCGCTGCAGATCATCCAGCACGGCGATATCGATGCGCCGAGCATGCTGGGCTCGTGGGCCGGCGCCATGGGCCAGACGCAGTTCATACCGACGACCTACGACACCCACGCGGTGGATTTCGACGGCGACGGTCGCCGTGATATCTGGAACTCCCCCACCGACGCCCTCGCCTCCACCGCCCACTACCTGCAAAGCTCCGGCTGGCAGAAAGGCCAGCCGTGGGGCTTTGAAGTGCAATTGGTTCAGGGTTTCGACTACGCGCTGGCCGACGCTTCAACCCGTAAACCCATCAGCGAATGGCAACAGCTGGGGCTGAAGCTGCCAAACGGTTCAGCGTTGCCGGCCAACTTGCTGCAACAGCAGGCGGCCTTGCTGCTGCCTGCGGGCTACAAGGGCCCGGCCTTTCTAGTGATGGACAACTTCCGCGCCATCCTCAAGTACAACAACTCGTCGTCCTATGCACTGGCCATCGGTTTGCTGTCCGAGCGGTTCAGTGGCGGCGGTTATGTGCAGGGCAGCTGGCCACGGGGTGATCGTCCGCTGAGCCGCTCCGAGCGCATCGAGTTGCAGACACTGCTCTCGGCCCGACAGTACGACGCAGGCGCACCGGACGGAATCATCGGCGCCAACACGCGTAAGGCGATTCGCAGCGCACAGCAATCCTTTGGCTGGCCGGCAGACGGGTATCCGACGCAAGAGCTGCTGCAGCAGCTGCGCCAGCCGTAAATTCCGGCACAGCTAAACGCAACGCAAAAAAACGGGCCGGATATTTCTATCCGGCCCGTTTTGCTTTCTGCATCAACGACGCTGTGATCAACCCGCCGTGAGCAGCGACTTGACCAGCTTGGCTTGTTCATCCGCGTGGTACGAGGACCGAACCAGCGGGCCAGAGGCGACGTTCTTGAAGCCCATCTTGTAACCTTCTTCGGCGAACCAGTCGAAGACGTCCGGGTGGACGAAGCGCTGGACCGGCAAGTGGTTACGCGACGGTTGCAGGTACTGACCCAGGGTCAGCATGTCGATGTTGTGCTCGCGCATGCGCTGCATGACTTCGATGACTTCTTCGTCGGTCTCGCCCAACCCCAGCATCAGCCCGGATTTGGTCGGGACGTGAGGGACCATTTCCTTGAAGCGCTTGAGCAGGGTGAGCGACCACTGGTAATCCGAACCCGGGCGCGCAGCCTTGTACAGGCGCGGCACGGTTTCCAGGTTGTGGTTGAAGACGTCTGGCGGCGTCGCGGCGGTGATTTCCAGCGCGATGTCCATGCGGCCACGGTAATCCGGGACCAGGGTCTCCAGCTGCACGTTTGGCGACAGCAGGCGAATCTCGCGAATGCAGTCGGCGAAGTGCTGGGCACCGCCGTCACGCAGGTCGTCACGGTCCACGGAAGTGATCACGACGTACTTGAGTTTCAGGTCGGCGATGGCGACGGCCAGGTTCTTCGGCTCATCGGTGTCCAGCGCTTTCGGACGGCCATGACCGACGTCGCAGAACGGGCAGCGACGGGTGCAGATGTCACCCATGATCATGAAGGTCGCGGTGCCGCCGGAGAAGCACTCGCCCAGGTTCGGGCAAGACGCCTCTTCGCACACACTGTGCAGCTTGTGTTTGCGCAGCAGCGCTTTGATGCGGTCGACTTCCGGCGAGACCGGGATGCGCACGCGAATCCAGTCCGGTTTCTTCGGCAGATCGACTGTCGGAATGATCTTCACCGGGATGCGCGCGACTTTTTCCGCGCCGCGCAGCTTCACGCCGGCCTCCACTTTGGGACGCGCTACACGCTCGGGCGTGGTCACGCTCACTGTCGGGATCAGGGTCTGTACGGCATTCTCTGTATTCACGACAGTGTCAGCTGCCTCATACGCAGTAGTCATATCAATCGATTCCGCCCGTTAGGGTCGTCTGCTCAGCGTAGTCGAGGTGGTTAACGAGCTGCGCACGCAGCCGGGCACTAACCTCGGCAAATTCAATCGGACCTGCCTGTTCGCGCAGCTGGGTCATCGCCAGCCCCGCGTACCCGCAGGGATTAATCCGTTTAAAAGGGTCCAGATCCATATCGACGTTCAACGCAAGGCCATGAAACGAACAGCCGTTGCGGATGCGCAGCCCCAGCGAGGCGATCTTGGCGCCATCGACGTAAACCCCCGGCGCGTCAGCCTTGGCTGCGGCCTCGACACTGTAACCGGCCAGCAGATCGATAAGGCTGCGCTCGATCCGGGTGACCAGCTCGCGAACGCCAAAGCCCAGACGGCGCACGTCCAGCAGCAAGTAAGCGACCAGTTGACCGGGGCCATGATAAGTCACTTGGCCGCCACGATCGACCTGCACCACCGGGATATCCCCCGGCAGCAGCAAATGCTCGGGCTTGCCGGACTGGCCCTGGGTGAAGACGGGCGGATGCTGCACAAGCCAGACCTCATCGACGGTTTCGCGGTCGCGGCCGTCGGTGAAGCGTTTCATGGCCTGCCAGGTGGGCTCGTAGTCGGTCAGCCCGAGTTCACGAAAGCCCAATACCGCGCCCATCACAGCACCATGTGCACGAAGCCGGTGGCCCGCAGTTCGCTGTTGATGTCGTACAGCTGGTCTTGACCGGTGGCGATGATGTGCAGCTGAACAGTGGTGTATTTACCGTTGCTGCTCTGGCGCTCCGCCAGGGTTTTCATGTCAACGGTGGCGTGCTTCTCGAGAATCTCGATGACCCTGTCTTTGAAGCCCACGCCCGTGTCGCCGATGATCTTGATGGGATAGTCGGCGCAGGGAAATTCGATTTTTGGCGCTTTTACTTCGGTATCTGTCATGGCAGTAACGGCCTCGTAAGCCGGAAAACGGACAGGCCCCCGGCGCGTTCAGCGACGGGGGCGTACGGAGCAACGGTCAGTTTTTGATCAATCGTTGATCAGTTGAACAGACCGTAGAAGAACAGGCGGATGCTATCCCACAGGCGGCGGAAGATACCACCTTCGTCGACGGCGTCCAGGGCGATCAGGTTGGCGCTGTGCACGACCTTGTCGTCCAGTTTGACCTCGACCTTGCCGATGACGTCGCCTTTGGCGATCGGTGCAACCAGTTGCGGGTTCATGGTCATGCTGGCAGCCAGCTTCTTCAGCTCGCCCTTTGGCATGGTCATGGTCAGGTCTTCAGCCAGACCGGCTTTGACTTGACGCTCGGTGCCTTTCCAGACCGGCGCCTGAGCCAGCTCGGTGCCCTTCTGATAGAAGGTCTGGGTTTCGAAGAAGCGGAAACCGTAGGTCAGCAGCTTTTGGGTCTCGGCAGCACGAGCTTGCTCGCTGTTGGTGCCGAACACCACCGCAATCAGACGCATGCCATCACGAACGGCCGAGGACACCATGCAGTACCCGGCTTCTTCGGTGTGACCGGTTTTCAGACCGTCAACGGTCTTGTCACGCCACAGCAGCAGGTTGCGGTTCGGCTGTTTGATGCCGTTCCAGAAGAACTCTTTCTGCGAGTAAATCGCGTAGTGAGCCGGGTCTTCGTGGATGATCGCGCGCGCCAGCAGGGCCATGTCATGGGCCGTGGCGTAGTGATCAGGGTTCGGCAGGCCGGTCGGGTTCATGAAGTGGCTGTTGACCATGCCCAGGTCGGCAGCGGTCTTGTTCATCAGGTCGGCGAAGGCGTCTTCGCTGCCGGCGATGTGCTCGGAAAGCGCAACGCTGGCGTCGTTACCCGACTGAATGATGATGCCGTGCAGCAGATCGCTGACGGTGACCTGGCTGCCCACCTTGATGAACATCCGCGAACCGCCGGTGCGCCAGGCGTTTTCGCTGACGGTCACAGGGTCGTTTTCGCCAATCTGGCCGCGACGTATTTCCAGCGTGGCGATGTAGGCGGTCATCAGCTTGGTCAGACTGGCCGGTGGCAGACGCTGGTCGCCATTGTTTTCGACCAGAACGTTGCCGCTGTTGGCGTCCATCAGCACATAAGCCTTGGCAGCCAGTTGCGGTGGCGATGGCGTCATCTGTTCTGCCGCAAACACGGCAGGCGCGGTGAATAGCGGGATTAGCAGGCAAAGGCGTTTTGCAAAGCTGGTGATGTTCATCCGTCTCTCGAAAATGCTAATGGGCAAACATGCCCTTGCGGGCAAAGCGGGTGCCGGGCTACCCCGGCAAACGGGCTCACATTCTACAGAACGTGCCGTGAAAAGCTGCTGACAACGACACACCCGGTCGGCACGTCGTCGGTCAGGCAGCGAAACTCGCCTCCGTTTCCGGGGCGGGTATCGCTGATAAAAGCGTTACTGGTCTGACGTGACGACGCTTGGCGAGCCGAGATTGGCCGACCTTACGCTGTTTTGCAGTTGCTGGGCTTCACCCGGCGTGTCGACCGGTCCCATCCGCACCCGATAGAGCGTCTGTTGATTGCGTGCGATCGAACTCACGAACACCGGCGCCCGGACCATCCCGCTCAATTTCGACCTCAGGAGTTCCGCAGCGTCCGGGTTGGCGAAGGCTCCCACTTGGAGAAACAGCCCAGACGCTTGTCCGGAAGCGTTTTTTTTTGCGTCGATCGGCACGGGCGTGACCGGGGCGGCGTGTTGCTGCGGCGGCGGCGTCCATTGTTCGATCGTACCCGCTGATGCGGTAATCACCGGAGCGCTCGGTTGCGGCTGACGCGCGGGCGTGTTGGTGGCCACTTGAGGCTGATCCAGCATCAGCGGCGCCGGCTTGCCGCGCTGAGCCCAATACTGAGAAGGGTCGATGCCTTCGACTTTTACCCGTGCCGTACCGGATTCGGCATAACCGAGTTTCTTCGCCGCAGCGTAGGAAAGGTCGATGATGCGATCGGAATAGAACGGGCCGCGGTCGTTGACCCGCAGGATCACCGTGCGGTTGTTGTCCAGATTGGTCACGCGAACATAGCTGGGCAGCGGCAAGGTCTTGTGCGCCGCGCTCATGCCGTACAGGTCATAGACCTCGCCGTTGGCGGTGTTCTGGCCATGGAATTTGGTGCCGTACCAGGACGCCGTTCCCGTCTGGGAATAGGTCTTGGAATCGCTGAGCGGGAAATAGGTCTTGCCCAGCACGGTGTACGGGTTGGCTTTATACGGGCCGGTGTGCAGGGTCGGAATGGCGTCAGGGATGCGCGAAACGTCAACGTCCCACCAGGGCGCGCCGTCTTTGTGCGCCCTGTTGATGTCCAGCCCGGGCTGCGAGCGAATGATGTTGCCCTGCTGCCGCTGCGTCGTGGTCGTCGGGCGGCTGGTCGAGCAACTGACGATCAGCAAAGTCAGCGCCGTGAAGGCCATCAGTTTCAATGGTTGTTGCATCGGCAGTGGCCGCATTACTTGACGTCCCGGGCTTGAACAAGCATTTCAGACAGCTGATGCACGGCCATGGCGTACATCACGCTGCGGTTGTATCGCGTGATTGCGTAAAAATTTTTCAGACCCATCCAGTATTCAGGGCCTTTGTCGCCATCGAGGCGAAACGCCGTGACCGGCATGTCGTCGCGCAGCGCATCATGACTCGCCCAGCCCAACGCTCGCAACTCCCCAACGTTTTTCACCGGATCGATGCCGGGGCTCAAGCCCTCGTCAACACGGTCACCGCGAACGTCCGCGCGGCTGACAACCGGCTGACCGGCTACCCAGCCGTGACGCTGAAAGTAGCTGGCAACGCTGCCGATTGCGTCGTCCGGGTCGTTCCAGATATTGATGTGGCCGTCGCCGTCGAAATCCACTGCATAGGCGCGAAAGCTGCTCGGCATGAACTGGGGCAAACCCATGGCGCCGGCGTAGGAGCCTTTGAGCGTCAGCGGATCGACCTGCTGTTCGCGGGACAGGAGCAGGAATTCACGGAGCTCCTTGCGGAAGAAATCAGCGCGCTGGGGATAGTCGAACGCCAGCGTCGACAATGCGTCCATCACCCGGTAATTCCCGGTGTTGCGGCCGAAAAACGTCTCGACGCCGATAATCGAAACGATGACCTGAGCAGGCACGCCATACTCTTTCTCTGCGCGCGCCAGGGCGGCCTCGTGCTGACGCCAGAAGTCGACACCGCGGGCAACACGCGCGTCGGTGAGGAACATCGGGCGATAGTCCTTCCACGGTTTCACACGCTCGGCAGGCTTCGAAATAGCATCGAGAATCGCCTGCTTGCGCTGCACATCGCGGAACACATCAATCAGTTGCTCGCCCGCAAAACCATAATCGCGGGTCATTTCGCTGACGAACTGGGCGACTTGAGGAGAGCCGTCATAGTCACCGGCAAGTGATTCCTGCACTGAGCCGAAGATGCCCATCAGACCGACCAGCGGCGCATATCGAGCAGCCCAGCCACGCACTACTTGCATTGAGTTCTTCACCTTAATCAAACCTGAGCGATCCACTTGCGATGCGTGTGGATCGACATCAAAACACCAAACGCTGACAGCAGCGTCACCAGCGAAGTTCCGCCGTAGCTAATGAAGGGCAACGGCACGCCTACGACCGGCAGCAGACCGCTGACCATACCGATATTGACGAAAACGTAAACAAAAAAGGTCATGGTCAGGCTGCCCGCGAGCAGCTTGCCGTAGAGCGTCTGCGCCTGGGCAGTGATCACCAGCCCGCGGCCAATCAGCAGCAGGTAGATCAGCAGCAGCGCGCAAATTCCCACCAGCCCGAATTCTTCGCCGAGCACCGCGATGATGAAGTCGGTATGGCTTTCCGGCAGGAAGTCCAGGTGCGACTGCGTGCCCATGAGCCAGCCTTTGCCAAACACGCCGCCTGAACCGATCGCTGCCTTGGACTGAATGATGTTCCAGCCGGTGCCGAGCGGATCGCTTTCCGGGTCGAGGAAGGTCAGGATCCGCTGCTTCTGGTAGTCGTGCATGAAGAAGAACCACATGCCGACCGCCACCGGCACTGCGGCCGCCACCACGCTGATAATCCAGCGCCAGCGCAAGCCGGCCATGAACAGCACGAAGGTCCCGGACGCCAGAATCAGCAGCGAGGTGCCGAGGTCCGGCTGACGCACGATCAGAATGAACGGCAGACCAATCAACCCGAGGCTCACCGCGACGTGCTTGAGGTGCGGCGGCAGCGTGCGTTTGGACAAGTACCAGGCGATGGTCGCCGGCATGATGATCTTCATGAATTCCGAGGGCTGAAAGCGGATGACCCCGGGAATGTTGATCCAGCGCGTGGCGCCCATGGCGTTATGGCCCATGACGTCCACCGCCACCAGCAACAAAACCCCGATCACGTAGGCGGCAGGCACCCAGCGGGCCATGAACCTGGGTTCGAGCTGGGCGATGACGAACATCGACACCAGACCGATACCGAAGGAGGTCGCTTGCTTGATCAGCAGGTCCCAGCTCTTGCCGCTGGCCGAATACAAGACAAACAGACTGCCCGCCGCGAGCGTCAGCAGCAGGATCAGCAGCGGGCCATCAACGTGGATTTTCTGCAGGAACGTGGCGCGACGGCGCATCACATCTTCGCTGGACAGGATGCGGTCGAAATTACTCTTCACGGGCCGCGGTCTCCGGAGGCTGTGCATTGCTGGCGTATTCGGGTTTCAGATGGCCCTGCGGATCAAGCAGCCAAGCGTCCATGACCTGCCGCACCACCGGCGCGGCCACGCCCGACCCGGACTCGCCGTTTTCGATCATCACCGCGACGACGATCTTCGGGCTGTCGGCCGGCGCGAAGCCAACGAACAAAGCGTGGTCGCGGTGGCGTTCCTGGACTTTCGAGCGGTCGTATTTCTCGCCCTGCCGAATGGCCACGACCTGCGCCGTACCACTCTTGCCGGCGATTCTGTATTGGGCACCAATGGCGGCTTTGCGCGCGGTGCCGCGAGCGCCGTGCATCACTTGCTGCATGCCGTGGTTGACCTTGCCCCAGTCCGACGGATCACGCAGGACAATGTCCGGCATCGGGTTTTCGTCCACCGGCTTCTGCCCTTCGACGGTCTTGGCCAGGTGCGGACGGTTCCACTTGCCCTTGTTCGCCACCAGCGCCGTGGCCTGGGCCAACTGCAACGGGGTGGCCTGCATGTAGCCCTGACCGATCCCCAAAATCAGTGTTTCGCCCGGGAACCACGCCTGCCGCCGGGTCACGCGCTTCCAGTCACGGGACGGCATCAGACCGGGGGATTCTTCAAACATGTCCAGCGAGACTTTCTGGCCGATGCCGAACTTGTTCAGGTACGCCGACAGCCGATCGATCCCGACCTTGTGGGCCAGATCATAAAAGTAGGTGTCGTTGGAACGCATGATCGCTGTGTCCAGATCCACCCAGCCATCGCCGGTGCGGTTCCAGTTACGGTATTTGTGGTCGTAGTTCGGCAGCATGTAGTAGCCGGGGTCGAAGACCCGCGTGCTGGCGGTGATCACGCCGGTGTCGAGGCCGGCAATCGCCACGGCCGGTTTAATGGTCGAACCCGGTGGATACAGGCCCCGCAGAATGCGGTTGAACAGAGGGCGGTCGACCGAATCGCGCAGCTCGGAGTACGCCTTGAAGCTGATGCCGGTGACGAACAGGTTCGGGTCGAAGCTCGGCTGACTGACCATCGCCAGCACCTCGCCAGTGCTCGGGTCCAGCGCCACCACCGCGCCGCGACGCCCGGCCAGCGCGGCTTCGGCGGCTTCCTGCAGCTGGATGTCGAGGCTCAGGACGATGTCCTTGCCGGGCACCGGATCGGTTCGTTTGAGCACGCGCAGCACGCGGCCGCGGGCATTGGTTTCGACTTCTTCGTAACCGACCTGACCGTGCAACTCGGGCTCGTAGAAACGTTCGATCCCGGTTTTGCCCATGTGGTGGGTGCCGCTGTAGTTCACGGGATCGAGGCTTTTCAGCTCTTTCTCGTTGATCCGCCCCATGTAACCCACCGAGTGGGCGAAGTGCTCGCCCTGTGGGTAGTGGCGAACCAGCTGCGCCACCACTTCAACCCCCGGCAGGCGGAACTGGTTGACGGCGATGCGGGCGATCTGTTCTTCGGTGAGTTCGAACAGGATGGGCACCGGCTCAAACGGCCGACGGCCCTGCTTCATGCGTTTTTCGAAGATGATCCGGTCGTCAGGCGTCAACTCAAGGACCTGGACGATGGTGTCCAACACCTGGGTCCAGTCACCCGAGCGTTCGCGGGTCATGCTCAGGCTGAAACTGGGCCGGTTGTCGGCAATGACCACGCCGTTACGGTCGTAGATCAGCCCGCGACTCGGCGGGATCGGCTGCACGTGAACGCGATTGTTCTCGGACAGCGTCGAGTGGTACTCGTACTGGATGACCTGCAGGAAATACAGCCGCGCGACCAGCACGCAGATCAGCACGACGACCGCGACTGCGCCGACCACGACTCGGCTGCGCACCAGGCGTGCGTCCTTTTCGTGGTCTTTCAGGCGAATCGGCTGAGACATTTAGGGCAGGTTCACAGTGAAGGCAGCGGCGCTACTTGTGATAAGGGTGACCGGACAGCACGGTCCAGGCACGATAAATCTGCTCACCGATGAGAATGCGCACCAGCGGGTGCGGCAACGTCAGCGGCGACAACGACCAACGCTGCTCGGCCCGGGCACAGACTTCCGGCGCCAGCCCTTCCGGGCCGCCGACCATCAGGTTGACCGTGCGCGAATCCAGGCGCCAGCGATCAAGCTCGCCCGCCAGTTGCTCGGTGCTCCATGGCTTGCCATGCACTTCAAGCGTGACGATCCGCTCGCCCGGCTGCACTTTCGCCAGCATGGCCTCGCCTTCCTGACGGATGAGGCGTGCCACGTCGGCGTTCTTGCCACGAGTGTTGAGCGGAATTTCCACCAGTTCCAGCGCCAGTTCGGACGGCAGACGCTTGGCATATTCATGCCAACCTTCTTCCACCCACTTGGGCATCCGGGAACCAACGGCGATCAGACGCAGACGCACGACGAAGCCTTAGGCCTGGTCTTTGTTCAGCTTGTCGAAATGCTCGTGAGCGTTTTCCGGGCTGTGGTGTGCAGCGCTGGCCGAACGGCTCTGCTCGGCACCGGCCCACAGACGCTCGAGGTCGTAAAACTGGCGAGCGGAGGCGGTCATCATGTGGACGATGGCGATGTCCAGGTCCAGCAGCACCCAGTCGCTGTCGCCCTTGCCTTCTTCGCCCAGCGGCTTGAGACCCTGCTTTTTGACTTCTTCGCGGACCTTGTCGAGCATCGCGTTGATCTGGCGATTGGACGTACCGGTCGCGATGACCATGTAGTCGGTGATGCTTTGTTTGTCACGAACGTCCAGCACCTGGATATCTTGGGCCTTGACGTCTTCCAGGGCAGCCCTGATCACTTCGATGATTGGGTTTACAGCGCGTTTGTCAGTCATAAAAAACTCTTTCAACTCGTATGTTTGGGCGTTTCTTCGCGCACTTGGCTGCGTAGCAACACACCTTCAGTTCGACGCACGGTACAGCCCGTGCGTATCGATATAGGCCAGTACCGCGTCTGGCACCAGAAAACGTACCGACTTACCGCTGGCCAGCAGTTGACGGATCTGGGTGGCAGACACCGAAAGCGGCGTCTGCCAGACGAACGTAATCTTTCCGCCGGGCCCTTTAAGGGCCTTCGGATCACTGACGGCACGTCCCGCGAGCAGATTTCGCATCGCATCAGGGGACTCGCTGTCGGCGTCCGGGCGTTGCAGCACCACAATATGGCAGTGCTCCAGCAACTCTTCCCACCGATGCCAGGAAGGCAGCCCGCAAAAGGCGTCCCAACCCAGCAATAAAAATAGCTGGTCATCGGCGGCGAGTTCCGCGCGCATCGATTCCAGCGTGTCGATCGTGTAAGACGGCTTGTCGCGCAACAGCTCGCGATCATCCACCGTCAATGGCGGCACACCGGCCACCGCGCACTGGACCATCGCCAGACGGTCCTGCGCCGACACGCTCGGCGTGTCGCGATGAGGCGGTCGGGCGCTGGGCGTCAGACGCAGCTCATCGAGTTTCAGCAGCTCGGCGACTTCCAGTGCGCCACGCAAATGGCCAATGTGCACCGGGTCGAACGTGCCGCCGAGTATGCCGATGCGCTGGGGCACCCGGGCAGTGTTAAGTGGAACCGCAATCGGATCGGCCACTGCCTGGGCGCCGCTCACTGAAGCCTGACCGACGTCGGCCAAGTCAGACCGGCCCCTGCCCGCGCAATTGTGTGCCATCGCCGACGACGATGTATTTCTCGCAGGTCAGGCCTTCGAGCCCCACGGGACCCCGCGCGTGAATCTTGTCGGTCGAAATGCCGATTTCCGCACCCAGGCCGTATTCGAATCCGTCGGCAAAGCTGGTGGGCGCGTTGACCATCACCGAACTCGAGTCGACTTCAGCCATGAAGCGGCGAGTCTGGGCTTGCGAGTCGGAGATGATGGCGTCGCTGTGATGCGAGCCGTAATGATTGATGTGTTCGATGGCTTGATCCAGACCGGTCACGATGCGGATCGACAGGATCGGCGCGAGGTACTCGGTGTGCCAGTCCTCTTCGGTGGCCGGCAAGACGTCGATCAGGTCGCGGGTGCGCTCGCAGCCGCGCAGTTCGACGCCTTTTTCGCGGAACTGGGCGGCCATGGGCGGCAGGAAGTCTGCGGCGATGGTTTGATCGACCAGCAGGGTTTCCATCGCGCCGCAGATGCCATACCGATAGGTCTTGGCGTTGAAGCTGATGCGTTGGGCGGCGGCCAGGTCGGCGTGGGCACTGACGTAGACGTGGCAGATGCCGTCCAGATGTTTGATGACCGGGACTTTGGCGTCGCGGCTGACGCGCTCGATCAGGCCCTTGCCGCCACGGGGAACGATGACGTCCACGTACTCGGGCATAGTGATCAACGCACCCACGGCGGCGCGGTCGGTGGTTTCGACGACTTGTACGACGGCCGCAGGCAAGCCGGCTTCGTCGAGGCCGCGCTGGATGCAGGCGGCGATGGCGCGGTTGGAATTGATGGCTTCGGAACCGCCACGGAGGATGGTGGCGTTGCCGGATTTGAGGCAGAGGCTGGCGGCGTCGATGGTTACGTTGGGGCGCGACTCGTAGATGATGCCGACGACGCCGAGTGGCACGCGCATTTTGCCGACTTGTATGCCGGACGGCTGGAAGTTCATGTCACGCAGGGTGCCGATGGGGTCTGGCAGGCTGGCGACCTGACGCAGGCCGGCGATCATGCTGTCGATGCGGGCCGGGGTCAGGGAGAGGCGTTCGAGCAGAGCGGGTTCGAGTCCATTGGCGCGGCCAGCAGCGAGGTCTTGTTCGTTGGCGGCGGTCAGCTCGGCACGGGAAGCGTCCAGCGCGGCAGCGGTGGCTGCAAGGGCGCGGTTCTTCTGTGCGGTGCTGGCACGGCCGATCACGCGGGAGGCTTCGCGGGCGGCGCGACCCAGGCGGGTCATGTAGTCAAGAACGGACTCAGTCATGGTCTCGGGGGTCTTGGCAAATGGGAAAGCGGCGGATTATAGCTGTCGGGCGTGCTGAACGACAGCGGCGACGGGCGGATGGTCAGAATAAGGGGGTTTTGTTGTTCTCGGAGCGGAGCGGCGGTCGTGCTTTTCAGTGGGACCGGCTTTAGCCGGGAAGGCGTCCGTGTGGGCGCTGGTGTTGGTAGGGGACTGATTTATTTACAACGCTTCACCGTAAATAAATCTGTCCCCGGCTTCGCGGCCGCTCTCACCCATTCAGCTCCAATTAAGCCCGATGTTGATATGATCGCGGTCCATTCTCTGACTGCCGTTGTTTATGCCTGACCAATCGCCACGCGCCCTGCCGGACAGTTTCTTTCATCGCGATGCTCAGACGCTTGCCCGGGATTTGCTGGGCAAGGTGATCCGTCACAAGGTCGACGGGTTGTGGTTGTCGGCGCGGATTATTGAGACGGAGGCGTACTACGTGGCCGAGAAAGGCAGTCATGCGTCCCTCGGTTACACAGAAAAACGTAAGGCTTTGTTTCTGGAAGGCGGGCACATATATATGTACTACGCCCGTGGCGGTGACTCGTTGAACTTCAGTGCGGAGGGCCCGGGCAATGCCGTGTTGATCAAATCGGCCTATCCGTGGGTCGATGCGGTGTCCGATGAGAACGCCCTCGCCCGCATGCTGCTCAACAACCCCGACGCCAGTGGAAGCGTGCGCACGCCAGAGCGGCTGTGCGCCGGGCAGACGTTGCTGTGCAAGGCGCTGGGCCTGAAAGTGCCGATGTGGGACGCCAAGCGCTTCGATGAAGAACAGCTTCTCGTCGAGGACGTGGGCCAACGACCGCCGCGCATTATCCAAACGACGCGCCTCGGCATCCCCACCGGACGCGACGAGCACCTGATGTACCGGTTCGTTGACGCCGCCTATGCCCGCTTCTGCACACGGAACCCGGTCAGACGCGGGCAAGTCGAAGGACGCGACTATATTTTCATCGAGCAAGGAAACTGAACCCATGGGCGCGTGGCTCGACAGCATCACCTCCTGGCTAAGCGCCAACCCCTCCTGGCTCGGCGCGGCGATTTTCATCGTCGCGTTCATCGAGTGCCTGGCGATAGCCGGCATCGTCGTCCCCGGCACCGTTGTGCTGTTCGCGATTGCCGCACTGGCCGGCAGCGGCATACTCCCGTTGAGTGAAGCGCTTTTGCTGGGTTTCCTCGGAGGGATAGTGGGCGATCTGGTCTCGTACTTCCTCGGCCGGCGCTTTCATCAGAAGATTCGTCAATTGCCCGGCCTGCGCAATCACCCGGAGTGGATCGGCGGCGCCGAGACCTACTTCCAGCGCTACGGCATCGCCAGCCTGCTGGTCGGCCGCTTCATCGGCCCGCTGCGCCCGATGCTGCCGATGGTGGCCGGGATGTGCGACATGCCGTTCGTGCGCTTTGCCGGTGTCAGCTTGATTGCCGCTGCCGGCTGGTCAGTGGCCTACATACTGCCGGGCTGGGCAACCGGTGCGGCCATCCGCCTGCCGCTGCCGGAAAACTTCTGGCCCCAGGCCGCCGTGGTGGGCGGCGGGCTGGCGCTTTTGCTGGGCATCAGCGTCCAGAGCAGCCTTCGGCAAAAGCCTTACGCGACCAAGGTCATCGCCCTGACCTGCTTCATTCTGCTGGGCAGTGTGTTTCTCGGCTGGCCGTACCTGGCCGATTTCGATCAGGGCATCATGACCGTGGTGCAGGCCAGCCGAAGTGCTGCGGCCGAAGACTTCGTGGTGATGGTGACGGGGCTGGGGGATTTCCGGACTCAGTTCTGCGCCGCCGCCCTGCTGACCATTCTGCTGATCGTCACGCGCAAATGGCGCCATGCGATCTTCGTGATCGGCACCACCCTGGGCGCGGCGCTGATCAATCAGAGCATGAAATACACCTTCGCTCGCGCACGGCCTGAGGTACTGACGGAGGCCCTGGGGACTTACAGCATGCCGAGCGGACATGCGTCTGCCTCGTTTGCGCTGTTCATGTCGCTGGCGGTGCTTGCCGGCCGCGGTCAGCCGGTGAGGCTGCGACTGACCTGGCTGCTGCTGGGCGGGATTCCGGCGCTGGCGATCGCAATGTCACGGGTGTATCTGGGCGTGCATTGGCCAACGGATGTCACCGCGGGGATGCTGCTGGCGTTTTTCACCTGTGCCGCGAGCCTAGCGTTCGTGCAGAACAAAAAGCCGCTGGAGGCACTGCCGATCAAGGTGTGGTGGCTGGTGCTGCCGGCGATGGTGGCGCTGTTCGGCGGATTCGGGCTGCATTCGTTCCCCCACGGTTTGATCCGCTACCAGTACTGAAACAGCTCAGGCGCGGCCTGCCGGAAGAACGACCCGGCCCGCGCCGCGCAAAACAGCAGCATTCAGGCCTGCATGTCGCCCTGCATTTCGTCGAGCAGGTCCTGAATCGCATCGAGCCGTTGTTCGGCGTCTTCGATTTCCAGCAGCTCGATCTTGTCTTCTTCGGCGAACGGCAAGAGGTAGGCCAGTTGATTGGCCAGCGAGTGCTGACCGCTGGCGGTGAGGCCCATGTTCAGCGCGGCCACCATCGGGTGCTCGGCCAGCGCGGCGAGTAACGCGACCAGGTCGTCGTCCTCCTCTTGCAGCGGTTGTTCCTCGGGATCGTCGAGCCACTCGACCTCGCCGACCAACAGGTTGTCGCGCTGGGTGCTGTAGTCCTTCACCCGAAAGCGTCGGGCGCCCACTACCCGAATGCCCAGCAGGCCGTTGTCCTGCTTCTGGAAATCGGTGACCCGCGCTTCGCAGCCGATCATCGAGAAACCGTCCGGCACCTCGCCCGTCTCACTGCCTTCAGTGATGCAGACGACGCCAAAGCCTTCGCCCTGCTTCATGCAGCGGCTAATCATGTCGAGGTAGCGCGCCTCGAATAGCTGCAGATCGAGCACGCACCCCGGGAACAGCACGGCGTTCAGTGGAAACAGCGGCAGCGTAAACAACGGCAACGACATAAACCTATCCTCAAGCAACCAGAGACACCGCCAACGGCAGGAACAAGGCCGTGGCGACACCCATCAAACTCATCGCCAACGCCGCAAAGGCGCCGCATTCCTCACTTTCCTGCAGGGCCGCCGACGTACCCACCGCGTGGGCCGTCAGCCCCAGGGCCATGCCGCGGGCTTCCGGGCTGGTGACCCGCGCCAGCGTCAGCAGGCCGGGGCCGAATATGCCGCCGATCACCCCGGTTATCAACACAAACACGGCGGCCAGCGCCGCCACACCGCCAATCTGCTCGGCGACCAGCATGGCGATCGGCGAGGTCACGGACTTGGGCGCCATGGTCATCAGGATCATGTGATCGGCGCCGAGCATCCACCCCAGCCCGACGCACAGCCCGGTGGCCAGCACGCCGCCCACCACCAGCGTAGTCAATACCGGCCAGAACAGCTGCCGGATGCGCCGCAGGTTCAGATAAAGCGGCACGGCCAGCGCAACCGTTGCCGGGCCCAACAGAATGCTGAGGATCTCGGTGCTTTTGCGGTACTCAACGTAGGACAGCCCGCAGCTCACCAGTACGCCTATCACCACCAGCATGGAAATCAGCACCGGTTGCAAAAACACCCAGCGGGTTTTCTCGTAACCGGCCAGCACCAGTTGATACGCGCCCAGCGTGATGGCGATACCGAACAAGGGGTGATGAATCACCGACAGCCAGGCGCCGTGCCAGTCCAGACTCATGAGGGCTCCCGGCGATTGGCCTGACGGTCGATGAGTTTCTGCATCAGCCAGCCGGCGAAGGTCAGCGAGACCATCAGGGAAATCACCAGCGAGCCGACAATCGCCCAGAAGTCCTCGGCGATCTGGTCGGCATACACCATCACACCGACGGCGGGCGGCACCAGCAGCAGCGGCAGATAACGCAGCAGACTGCTGGCCGCCAGGCTGATGGGTTCGCTGACTTCGCCGCGGGTCATCAGGTAAATCATCAGCAGCACCAGCCCGATGATCGGGCCGGGCAGGATCGACAGAAACAGGTGATTGAGCGCGGTTCCGATCAGTTGGAACAGCACAAGCCAGGTCAGGCCTCTTAGCAACATAGAAAACTCCAGCAGATTCGCGGCGACATTATAGGCACGCCACCCGCGCTGCCTATGGGGCGGTATTCGCCAGTTGAGGTCACGTTGACCCGCGCAGTGCAGCGTGCTGATCTTTAATGCCAAGCAATAACAGCGCCGACGCCAATGCGCCTGCGAAGATCCCGCGCGAAAACAATCACCCACAAGGAGAGTAGCGATGCCCCACGTACCCGTTGCAGAACTCAAGAGCTATGAAGGCAAGGACCTGGGATGCTCCGAGTGGCTGACCATTGATCAGGCACGCATTAATCTGTTCGCCGAAGCCACCGGCGACTTCCAGTTCATCCACGTCGATCCGGTCAAAGCAGCGCAAACCCCGTTCGGTTCGACCATCGCCCATGGCTTTCTGTCGCTGTCGCTGATGCCCAAGCTCATGGAGTCTCTGCTGGTCGTGCCCGAAGGTATGACGATGGCGATCAACTACGGCCTGGACAGCGTGCGATTCATTCAGCCGGTGAAAGTGAATTCGCGCGTTCGTCTAAAAGTCACGCTGGCAGAGGTCAGCGAAAAGAAGCCCGGCCAGTGGCTGCTCAAGGCCACCGCGACCCTTGAAATCGAAGGCCAGGACAAGCCTGCGTTCGTTGCTGAACCGCTTTCGCTGTGCTTCGTGTAACCCCCGCCGCCCCTCCATAACGCCTGCGCAAACCTTCCAGAAACATGAAACAGTCGTAACAGACTGTTTCATGAGCGTTCCTCGCTGCGGCATACTCGCTGCGGCTGTGTGAGCGACTCGATACACGTACGCGATCAGATCACGCCGAAACATCTTTTTTTCGGGATTTACCATGCGCGCGTTTGCTCCTTTGGCCCTGACCCTCCTTCTTACCGCTTGCGGCGACGGCGAATCGCTGTTGCCCCCGGACGCTCGCCTGCCCGACGGCGGACGCTATCGCGGCGACGTGATCAATGGCGTGCTGCAAGGCAAGGGCCGGATCGATTACCCCAATGGCAGCTGGTACGCCGGGGAATTCAAGAACGGTCAATGGAACGGCCAGGGCGAGTGGCACGCCAGCAATGGCGACGTGTACAAGGGCGGTTTTCAGGACGGGCTTTTCCATGGGCAGGGCTCGCTGACCACCAGCGCCGGCAGTTACGTCGGCGGCTACAAGCTGGGGCGGCGCGACGGCGAAGGCACGCTGAAAGAGCACGGCATGAGTTATCGCGGCGAGTTCAAGGCCGACCTGTACGACGGCGCCGGGCATCTGGAACTGGACGACGGCAGCGAGTATCAAGGCCAGTTCGCCCACGGCAAACCCAACGGCGAAGGCCAGCGCAACGATTCGGCGGGCAACCAGTTCAGCGGCAAGTTCGTCGACGGGCAGCTTGAAGGCACGGGCAATTTCAACAGCGCCGATGGCGATCAATATGTCGGCGGCTTTCACAACAATCAGCTCAACGGTCGTGGTCGCTACGAAAACGCCGATGGCGATGTCTGGTCGGGGCAGTTCAAGGATGGCGCGTTCACCGGCAAGGGCGAGTTGATCGGCGCCGACGGCACGCGCTACCAAGGCGACTTCAAGAACTGGCGCTTCTCCGGATCAGGCAGCCTGAAGCTCCCGGACGGCAGCGTGTACATCGGGCAGTTCGAGAACGACAACTATCAAGGCAGCGGCGTGCTGACCACGGCGGAAGGCGAAGTACAGAGCGGCACCTGGTCGAACGGCCAGCGGGTGCGCGACGCCGCCGGCAAACTGCTGCCCGATCCCTTGGAAATCGGCCTGCTCGCCCAGGGTGCCCTTGTTGATAAAGCCCTCGCCGCCGTGCCTGCCTCCACGCCGGCCATTGAGCTCTACAGCCTCGTCGTGGGCGGCGATGGCAAGCAGAGCGTTTTTCTGCGCGAGGCCGATTACGTCAACAAACTGCTCGCGACGCGCTTCGGTGCGTTCGGCCAGATCACGCTGGTCAATCACCGCGATCACATGGCTGATCGCCCGATGGCAACCCGCGAGACCATCAGCCGCGCCGTGCAGACATTGGCCAAACGCAGTGGTCCGGAAGATTTGATCTTCATTTACCTGACCAGCCACGGCACCCATGAACACGAGCTGGTGCTGGATCAGCCGCGTCTGGAGCTGTCCGACTTGCCCGCCAACGAGATGGCCGGCGTGCTGGCGCCGCTGAAGAATCGCGACAAGGTGGTGGTGATATCCGCGTGCTATTCGGGCGGTTTCATTCCGGCGATCAAGGACGAGCGGACGATGGTGATTACCGCTTCACGTGAAGATCGAGTGTCGTTTGGCTGCTCCGAGGAAGCTGATTTCACCTACTTCGGCGAGGCGCTGTTCGGCAAGGCGCTGGTGGAAACCGACGACCTGGTGCAAGCGTTCAATGAGGCAAAAGACATCGTCGCCCAGCGTGAGACGGACGAAAGCTTCGAAGCCTCCGAGCCGCAGATGTGGGCGCCGAAAGGCGTGGTCGCCCACTGGCGGCAGCTGCGCAAGAGCCAGGCGGAGCGCGCGTTGAATACGGTGCGGCGCTGAGTGCCATCGCACCCAATGTAGGACCGGCTTCAGCCGGGAAGGGGCCGGGCGGGTTCGCCTGCAAACCGGCTCCCACAGATTGATCCAAGCTCAAATGCGGGATGCGCGAACATTTCATGTGTTTTTGTGAAACCCTCCCGCTTCGCTCGCAGTCTGTTCCGGTACAGCGCCTATGCTTGTGGCGTATCAAGGGAGAAAGATCATGTACTTGACGCCTCAGCACATTTTGCTTGCCGGAGCTACCGGATTGACTGGCGAGCACTTGCTCGACCGCCTGCTTAACGAACCCACTGTCACCCGCCTCCTCGCCCCCAGCCGTCGTCCTCTGGCTGAACATCCACGGCTGGAAAACCCGGTCGGCGATCTCCAGAGTTTGCTGCCCACCCTAGAAGGTCCTGTCGACATCGCTTTCTGCTGCCTGGGCACCACGATCAAACAGGCCGGTTCCCAGGAAGCGTTCCGGGCCGTCGATCTGGACATGGTCGTCGCGTTCGGCAAACGCGCCCGCGAGTTGGGTGCGCGTCATCTGCTGGTGATCAGCGCGGTAAACGCCGACCCGCAATCGAGCATCTTTTATAGCCGCGTCAAAGGCGAGATGGAAGAAGCGCTGAAGCTTCAGGGCTGGCCACAACTGACCATCGCCCAGCCGTCGTTGTTGATTGGCGAGCGGCAGGATCAGCGATTTGTGGAACAGCTGGCCGCGCCGATTGCCAAGCTGATTCCCGGCAAATATGGCGGCATCGAAGCCTGCAACCTCGCCCGCGCGTTGTGGCGCCTGGCGCTGGAAGAGCAGGAGGGGGTGCGGGTGGTTGAGTCGGATGATTTGCGGCGGTTGGGGAAATGACTGAGCACTGCTCAAGCTGACAGCAAAAACTGTGTAGGCGTGAGCTTGCTCACGAACGCGCTCTGACAGTCACCCTTAAAGGGCCGGTAACACTGCAATCGCGAGCAAGCTCACTCCTACATGGAATGCATTCGGCCCGGACACCGCAGCATATTGTAGGAGTGAGCTTGCTCGCGAAGAGGCCATCACATCCGACGTATCTCCGACAGGACATAGACCGCTTTCGCGAGCAAGCTCACTCCTACAGGGATCGCCGTTCTGAGTTACATCCCGCCCGTAGCCTGAAATCCCACACCCAGCGCGGTGAGGATCGACAGCGGCAGCAGCAGCGTGTCGAGCAGCGCGCTGCCGGGCAGGTCAAGCATCGGGTATTTCGGCGCCTCGGTGCCGAAGCGATCCTTCTCGCAGCAGCCGCCTTCAATGGCGTACAGATCCAGTCGCGTACCGGCGTAAACCACCGGCGCGCCGGGCTGATTGGCGTCGAGGGTGCGCACGGTCGAGCAGCCCGTCGTCAGCAACAGGCCCAGGGCAATGACGACGAGCTTATTCATCAGCACCAAAGTGATGCTCGCCCCAGCGCGGCAGCATGTCCTGGGGGATGTTAAGCAGATTGAGAATCCGCGCGACGACGAAATCCACCAGATCGTCGATCGTCTGCGGCTGGTGATAGAAACCAGGCGATGCCGGCAGAATCACCGCGCCCATGTTCGACAGCTTGAGCATGTTCTCCAGATGAATGCTGGAAAACGGCGCCTCGCGGGGCACCAGAATCAACTGCCGACGCTCCTTCAACGTCACGTCCGCGGCGCGCTCGATCAGGTTGTTGCAGGCGCCCGTGGCGATTGCCGACAGCGTCCCGGTCGAACACGGCACCACGACCATCGCACTCGGCGAACCGGAACCGGACGCCACCGGCGACATCCAGTCTTCCTTGCCGTACACGCGAATCTGGCCTGCGGTCGCGCCGGTGTATTCGTTTAGGAACGCCTGCATCATCTGCGGTTTGGGCGGCAGGTTGACGTCGGTTTCCGTGGCCATGACCAACTGCGCGGCCTTGGAGATGAGGAAATGCACTTCGCGGTCTTCGCGTACCAGGCAGTCCAGCAGGCGCAGGCCGTATTGCGCGCCGGACGCGCCGGTCATCGCCAGGGTGATGCGTTCCGGGCCGCTCATTTCAGAGCCTCCGCGAGTTTGCCGTGCAGGCCGCCGAAGCCGCCGTTGCTCATGATCACCACGTGGGTGCCGGGCACAGCCTGATTTTTCACACACTCGATGATGCCGTCGAGGCTGTCGCAGACCAACGATGGAATGGTGCACTGGGCCGCTGTTGCCGCCAGATCCCAGCCCAGATTGGCCGGCGCATACCAGACCACCTGATCGGCCTGAACAACGCTTTCCGGCAGACCGTCGCGGTGGGCGCCGAGCTTCATGGAGTTGGACCGCGGCTCGACGATGGCGATGATCGGCGCATCGCCGACCTTCTTGCGCAGACCGTCCAGCGTGGTAGCGATGGCGGTCGGGTGGTGGGCGAAGTCATCGTAGATGGTGATACCGCGCACGTCGGCGACCTTTTCCATGCGCCGCTTCACGCTCTTGAACGCACTCAGCGCTTCAACGCCCTGCTGCGGCACAACGCCAACGTGGCGGGCGGCGGCGAGGGTCGCCAAGGCATTCGCAACGTTGTGCTGGCCGGTCATGCCCCAATCGACGACGCCCTGGACCGCACCTTCGAACAGCACTTCGAATGTCGAGCCGTCCTCGCTGAGCAGGTTCGCCTGCCATTGACCGCCCTCGCCCGTGGTTTGCACCGGCGTCCAGCAGCCCATTTGAATCACGCGCTCCAGTGCGGGCTCGGTGGTCGGGTGAATGACCAGGCCTTCGCTCGGAATGGTGCGCACGAGGTGGTGGAACTGTCGTTCAATGGCCGGGAGATCGGGGAAGATGTCGGCGTGATCGAATTCCAGGTTGTTGAGGATGGCGGTGCGCGGGCCGTAATGGACGAACTTGGAGCGCTTGTCGAAGAAGGCGCTGTCGTATTCATCCGCCTCGACGACGAAGAACGGGGTATCACCGAGACGCGCCGAGACATCGAAGTTCTGCGGCACGCCGCCGATCAGGAAGCCCGGGGCCATTCCGGCGTGTTCCAGCACCCAGGCGAGCATGCTGCTGGTGGTGGTTTTGCCGTGGGTGCCTGCGACGGCGAGCACCCAACGACCGCGCAGGACGTGATCGGCCAGCCACTGCGGCCCGGAAACGTAGGGCAGGCCCTTGTTCAGGACATACTCGACCGCCGGATTGCCGCGCGACATGGCGTTGCCGACCACCACCAGATCCGGTGCCGGTTCGAGGTGCGAAGGGTCGTAACCCTGCATCAACTGAATGCCCTGCGCTTCGAGCTGTGTGCTCATCGGCGGGTAGACGTTGGCATCGGAGCCCGTGACTTTATGGCCCAGATCCTTGGCGAGCACCGCCAGCGAACCCATGAATGTGCCGCAGATACCCAGAATATGAATGTGCATGACCGACCTCTTAGAACATGGGCCGCAGGTTAGCGTAGAAGGCAGTGGATGCGCACGGGGGAATTGCTGGTGCTCCCACCGGCCCCTTCCCGGCTGAAGCCGGTCCCACTAAAAGACCGCGTGCACACTGCAGAATTGATGGTGTTCATGCCGGCCTCTTCCCGGCTAAAGCCGGTCATACTGGCTGAACGCGACGCCCTAGTGGGACCGGCTTTAGCCGGGAAGGCGTCAGGTGCCACGCCGCAGTATCAAGAGAACTCACACCGGCTTCATCCACCGAGGGGCCTTAGCGATTAATCCCATGCTTGCGCAGCTTTCTGTACAGCGTATTCCGGCTCACCCCCAGCTCCCGGGCGGCGTGGGTCATGTGCCAGCGCTGGGTTTCCAGGGTGGCGATGAGCGCTGCGCGTTCGGCGTCGTCCAATGGGGAATGGGCCACATCGGAATTGGTCTGCGCACTCCCCTGCCGAATCGTCACCGGCAGGTCATCAAAACCAATTCGCCCTTCATCACACAGTGCCGCCAAAGTACGCAGCACGTTGCGCATCTGCCGCACGTTGCCGGGCCAGCTGAAGTCGAGCAGCGCTTGCCTCGCCTTCGTTTCAATCACAATCGGAAGCCCACCCGCCTCCTGCTTCAGCAACAACTCCAGCAACTGCGCCCTATCACTCCGCTCTCTCAATGGCGGCAAAGCGATTTCCAGCCCGTTGAGCCGATAAAACAAATCCTCGCGAAAGCTGCCGTCCTCCACCCGCTCCAGCAGATTCCGGTGGGTCGCGCTGATCAGTCGTACATCCACCGCTTGCGGCTCGCCGCCAATCGGTACCACCAGCCGGTCTTCCAGCACTCGCAGTAAACGGGTCTGCAACGCCACCGGCATGTCGCCGATCTCATCCAGAAACAACGTGCCGCCATCGGCCTGTTGCAGCTTGCCGCGCATGCCTTCTTTACGCGCGCCGGTAAAGCTGCCGCCGCGATAACCGAACAGCTCGCTCTCGATCAGGCTTTCCGGAATGGCCGCGCAGTTCAGCGCCACGAATGGCTTGGTGGAGCGCTGACTCGCCTGATGCACTGCCTTGGCAAACGCCTCCTTGCCAGAGCCCGTTTCACCGTTGATCAGCAACGGCACGTCGCGCTCGAATACCTTCAGCGCGCGACGGAAATCAGTTTGCAGCGACGCATCGCCCAGGCAGATATCACTCGAGGCGAGCGGCACCGCCTTCTTGCTGACCACCGGCGTAGCAAGGCCCTTCAACTCGGCGCGGGATTGCCCACGCAGCACGGCGAAGAATCCCCGTCCGTCACGCGTGCGCAGCGGCCAACTGGCGGCGGCGTCCGGCGAAGCGCGGCTCAGCAGTTCATCCAGCGAGCAGTCAAACAACGTTTCCACGCCCTGCCCGACCAGATCGCCACGGCTCAAGCCGAGCAGATTCAGCGCGCTCTGGTTCAGCGCACTGACGCGGCCCTCGCCGTCGAACGCCAGCAGCCCTTCGCTGAACAAACCGACCGCGCCGGCCTGAAGGTGAAAACGCAGCAGCCACTGGTCATCGAAATGGCGCAGGAAATAACTGCTTTCGATCATCTTCGCCGACAGATTCACCAGGGCCATGGTGTGAAACTGGCTCTGCCGGGACACGTCGTGACGGGCCGACGACACGTCCAGCACCGCAAGCAGATCGCCATGGGGATCGAACACCGGGCTCGCCGAACAGGTCAGCCCGGTGTGGCGCCCGCGAAAATGCTCATCGCGATGGATCGTCACCGACTGACGCTCGACCAGGCAGGTGCCGATGCCGTTGGTGCCCTCCCGCGCCTCGCTCCAGTCGGCGCCCAGCCACAGACCGGCGCGCTCGAAAATCCGACGATCGCCCGGCTCGGTCACGCAGTTGAGGATGATCCCGCGGGCATCCGTCAGCAGCACCGCGCTGCCACCGGCAAGCTGGCGGTGCAAGCTGTTCATCTCGTCGCCGGCGATGGTCAGGACCTGCTGCAACTGCTCGCGACTTTCCAGCACCCGCGCGTGCTCAAGCACGGTCGGCGCCATGGCTTGCGCGGGGTCGAGGTGATAGTCCTCCAGACACCGCAACCATGACCGGGCAATGGAGGGGTCGGTAGCAAGGTGATGGGGTGTTTTGCCTTGGGTAACGGTCAGCACTTGTTCGGCGTGGCGCGTCAGGTGATTGCTGTGCATTTTTATTCTTCATCCTGAGCCGGGGCTCTGCGGAGGATTTGCGACTCAGCATCCTCCTCGCCCGGATTCATTGCAATGCTGCGAAAGGCGGGGGCCGCCAAACTGTCACGCCGGGGGTACAAAGTGTCACTCCCGCCGCCCCGCCGTTGATACACCACTCGGCCAGGACCAGACGATCCATCCACAAAGTCCCCGTAAAACGGGCACCAGACGGCAGTGGCCCGCGCTTTGCTCTACGCTCTAGCCATGCGACCTAGTCATGTGCCGCAACGCGTTATCCCCAGACAATCACAAGAGCAAGGAGATATTCACCATGCGTTATGCCCACCCCGGTACTGAAGGCTCAATCGTTACCTTCAAGACCCAGTACGGCAATTACATCGGTGGCGAATTCGTGCCGCCGGTCAAAGGCCAGTACTTCGAAAACACCTCGCCGATCACCGGCAAGCTGATCGCAACATTCCCTCGCTCGACCGCCGAAGACATCGATAAAGCCCTCGACGCCGCCCATTCCGCGGCCGATGCGTGGGGCAAAACCTCGGTGCAGGAACGCTCGCTGACCCTGCTGAAAATCGCTGACCGTATCGAACAGAATCTGGAATTGCTGGCGGTCACCGAGACTTGGGACAACGGCAAAGCCGTGCGCGAAACCCTCAACGCGGACATCCCCCTCGCCGTCGATCACTTCCGTTATTTCGCCGGCGTGCTGCGTGCCCAGGAAGGCTCGGCTGCGGAGATCGACGGCAACACCGTGGCGTATCACATTCACGAGCCGCTGGGCGTGGTCGGGCAGATCATCCCGTGGAACTTCCCACTGCTGATGGCCGCCTGGAAACTTGCGCCCGCCCTCGCCGCCGGTAACTGCATCGTTCTCAAACCTGCCGAGCAAACGCCGCTGGGTATTACCGTGCTGATGGAGCTGATCGGCGATCTGTTGCCGAAAGGCGTGCTCAACGTGGTGCAGGGTTATGGCCGCGAAGCGGGTGAAGCGCTGGCCAGCAGCAAACGCATCGCCAAGATCGCCTTCACCGGTTCGACGCCGGTGGGTTCGCACATCATGAAACTGGCCGCCGACAGCATCATCCCGTCCACCGTGGAACTGGGCGGCAAGTCGCCGAACATCTTCTTCGAAGACATCATGCAGGCCGAGCCGGAGTTCATCGACAAAGCCGCTGAAGGCGTGGTGCTGGCGTTCTTCAACCAGGGCGAAGTCTGCACCTGCCCGTCCCGCTGCCTGGTTCAGGAGTCGATCTACCCGCAGTTCATGGAAGTGGTGATGAAGAAGATCCTGAAGATCCAGCGCGGCGATCCGCTGGACACCGACACCATGGTCGGTGCGCAGGCGTCGCAGCAGCAGTTCGACAAGATTCTTTCGTACCTTGAAATCGCCCAGGGCGAAGGCGCCGAGCTGCTGACCGGCGGCAAGGTCGAGAAGCTCGAAGGCTCGCTGGCGACTGGTTATTACATCCAGCCGACGCTGCTCAAAGGCAACAACAAGATGCGCGTCTTCCAGGAAGAAATCTTCGGCCCGGTGGTGAGCGTGACCACCTTCAAGGACGAAGCTGAAGCCCTGGCCATCGCCAACGACACCGAGTTCGGCCTGGGCGCTGGCGTCTGGACCCGCGACATCAATCGCGCGTATCGCGTGGGCCGGGCAATCAAGGCCGGTCGCGTGTGGACCAACTGCTACCACCTGTACCCGGCCCATGCCGCGTTTGGCGGTTACAAGAAATCCGGCGTCGGCCGCGAAACCCACAAGGTCGCGCTCGAGCACTATCAGCAGACGAAAAACCTGCTGGTGAGCTACGACATCAATCCGCTGGGCTTCTTTTGATTTAGCGTAATCGGGCGACACGTAACGGCCTCTTCGGAGGCCGTTTTTGTTGGTGGCGATGGGCTTTCAATAGGGCACGCCTCCGTCCAGACGCCGCAATGGCGAGCAACAGACGCTACCCCTGTGGGAGTGAGCTTGCTCACGAAGACGGCATATCGGCCGCCATAATCGCGACGCTTCCTTCTATAATGGCGCCCACATTTCCCCTCTTCGCCCCGCACGACCCGGATCGGGTCTCAAAACCAGGTGCCTACATGGATTTCAATCCGCTTGATCTGATTCTTCACCTCGACGTTTACCTCGACCTGCTTGTGACCCAATACGGCACCTGGGTTTACGCGATTCTGTTTCTGGTGATCTTTTGCGAAACCGGCCTGGTGGTGATGCCTTTCCTGCCCGGCGATTCGCTGCTGTTCATCGCGGGCGCCGTGGCGGCCGGTGGCGCCATGGACCCGGTGTTGCTGGCGTGCCTGCTGATGGCAGCGGCGATCCTCGGCGACAGCACCAACTACATCATCGGCCGCACAGCCGGCGACAAGCTGTTCAGCAACCCGAATTCGAAAATCTTCCGTCGCGATTACCTGACCAAAACCCAGGAATTCTATGGTCGCCACGGCGGCAAGACCGTCACCCTCGCGCGCTTCCTGCCGATCATTCGCACCTTCGCACCCTTCGTGGCCGGTCTTGGCCGCATGCCTTACCTGCGCTTTCTCGGCTTCAGCGTACTGGGCTCTGTGCTGTGGGTGGGCGGGCTGGTGACCCTGGGCTTCTTCTTCGGCAACATCCCGTTCATCAAGAAGAACCTGACGCTGCTGGTGCTGGCGATCATTCTGATCTCGCTGCTGCCGATGATCATCGGACTGATCCGCAGCCGCGCAGGTCGCTCCGCCGAGGCGCGCTGAGCCCATGTGGTCGTTCCGGGAATGGCGCAAACGGCGCACGCTGGCGCGCCATCGGGTCGATCCGCAACTGTGGGAGCGCGCATGCCAGCGCCTGCCGATCCTCGACGGCCTGAGCGCCGAAGAAGACCGCTACCTGCTCGACAGCTGCGTGCTGTTTCTGCAAGCCAAACACCTGACGGCGCTGGAAGGCGTCGAGCTGGATGACGAATCGCGGCTGTTTCTGGCTGCTCAGGCGCAGCTGCCGTTACTCGCCCTGGGCGATCTGAACTGGTATCAGGGTTTTCACGAAATCATCCTCTACGGCGACGACTTCATCAGCCCGCAACGCCACCGCGATGCCAGCGGCATCGAACACGAATGGGATGGTGAGCACAGCGGAGAAGCGTGGTCCCAAGGCCCGGTGATTCTGGCTTGGCCAGGTGTGCTGACCAGCGGCGGATGGGAAGCCTACAACCTGGTGATCCACGAACTGGCGCACAAGCTGGACATGCTCAACGGCGAGGCGAACGGCCTGCCGCCGCTGCACCCCGACATGCGCGTCAGTGACTGGGCCAGCGCCATGCAGAGCGCGTACGACGATCTCAATCGGCAACTCGACGCCGACCCGGACGCCGAGACCGCCATCGACCCCTACGCTGCGGAAAACCCGGCCGAGTTCTTTGCGGTCATCAGCGAGTACTTCTTCAGCGCCCCGGATTTGCTCGTCGAGGCCTATCCCGCCGTCTACGGGCAACTGAAAGCGTTCTATCGGCAGGATCCGTTGGCGCGACTGACGGCACTTCAGCGCGACAACCCGGTCTATCAGGCTCAACACGACGCCTGAAGCCTGCCGTCACGCATGGCAACGCTCCGGGAATGTGCCTATAATCCGGGCCACTTTTTGGCGTTGCATGCCAGATTCTGAATGGTCAACCAAGGGGGCAAAGCCCAATGAGCTACAGCAAGATTCCGGCCGGTAAAGACCTGCCGAATGACATCTACGTCGCAATCGAGATCCCGGCCAACCACGCGCCGATCAAGTACGAAATCGACAAAGAAAGCGACTGCCTTTTCGTTGACCGTTTCATGGCCACCCCGATGTTCTACCCGGCCAACTACGGTTTTATCCCCAACACCCTGGCTGACGACGGCGACCCCCTCGACGTGCTGGTCGTGACGCCTTATCCGGTGACCCCGGGTTCCGTGATTCGCGCCCGTCCGGTCGGCGTGCTGAACATGACCGACGACGGCGGCGGCGATGCCAAAGTCATCGCAGTCCCGCACGACAAGCTGTCCCAGCTGTACGTGGACGTGAAGGAATACACCGATCTGCCACCGCTGCTGATCCAGCAGATCGAGCACTTCTTCGCGAACTATAAAGACCTCGAAAAAGGCAAATGGGTGAAGATCGAAGGCTGGGCCGGCGCTGACGCCGCTCGCGAAGCGATCACCAAATCGGTCGCGGCCTACAAGGGCTGATCCGGTTGTGCCCCGCCGAAGCGCTCGCCGCTTCGACGGGGCCACGCTTGACACGCACGTTCCCGTTTTCTGCTTTTTGAACACCCCCTCCCCCATACATCCCGCTTTTTTTCGCCCTTCGTCCTTACACAAATGTTTAAAACCCGCCTTCCACACACAGCGTGTTTATTGGCGCCGTTTGAATTTCTTATTGGAGCAACACCGCTTGATTCAAACTTCCCTGACGGCCGCTTTAGTCAGGCCTTTGCGTTCGTTAATGGCCTAAGACCAATAATGACATCGGCTTCAGCCATTGTTGATGCAAAAGAAAACAGTCAATGAATCGGCCTACAAAAACAGCCGAACGTTGTAATCCTTACATTCACGCCCAGGCATGACGGCGTGCTCATTTGAACACTTCGTTCATTTAAACGAGCTTCAACCCGCCGTAAACTTCGGCCCATGAATACATCAGGTGATCGACTGCGCGGCCTTTTGCGAGAGTGCCATCTCTCCGCGACGGACTTTGCCGCCAACCGAAAAGTTACGCCGCAACACGTGAACAACTGGTTCAAGCGCGGCATTCCCATGGCGCGTATTGAAGAAGTCGCTGAACTGCTGAGCGTCAACGCGCGCTGGCTGCGCAGCGGCGAGGGCCCGAAGCACCCCGGACAAGACCGCTCAATTGCCCAGCAGCCAGACACTCAACCACCCCGGGTCGAGCGAAGCGCACGCGAAGAACTGGAAATGCCCGTCTACACCGAACTGGAGACGCAAAGCTCCGGCCGGACGGCGGTGGGCGAAATCCACAACCACAAAGTGCGCCTGTCCCGGCGCGTGCTCGAAACCATGGACGTGGAGCTGCACAACGCCATTTGTGTAGCAATGGTCGGCAACAGCATGGCGGACAAGATTCAGGACGGCTCGCTGATTGGCATTGATCGCGGACGCGTGCAGATCATCGATGGCGAAATGTACGCCCTCGAACACGACGGCATGCTGCGGGTGAAATACCTGTATCGCCTGCCGGGCGGCGGTTTGCGTCTGCGCAGCCACAATTGTGCCGAGTACCCGGACGAGGTCTTCAGCGCCGAACAGGTTCAGGCTCAGCACATTCATATTTTGGGGTGGATCTTTTGGTGGTCGACCCTCAATAACCGCCGCCACCCGGCAACGTTGGGGCGAGGCGCGCAATGAGCGTGTTTCAGAACTGGGCAGATGCCAGCAACATGGGTATCCTGCACGCCTTCGTTTCAGCACCCGTCGGCCACACGTCGATGGGTGATCGACCTGGCACCGTCTCCGTGACCTGCCCGGTCTACCTGACAAGCGCCTCCTCGCAGCGCGCACTTTTGCGGACGGGTGCGGTTAGCCAAAAACTAATCAAACCCGTCACCGAGAAGCCGGCCACAAGCCGGCTTTTTAACTTCCCATGAATACGTCGCACCGCTAACCCACGCGGCGCCTCCGCGCGCGCGTCAATCGGCAATCAATGGACTGAGCGCCTTAATCAACGAAGCGGACAACCGCCTTCGTTCCAATACAGGAAGTTCATCATGAGTTATCGCAACAAAACCTACATCGCCTTCGCCAGTGAAGACATCAAGCATTACTGGCTGATGAAAGCCTGGAAGCAGAACGAGAATATCGACTTCGACTTTTTCAATGCCCATGACTTGTTCGAAGCGCGTGACAGCAGTTCGCCAGAGACCATCAAACGCCGACTGCGCGAACGCCTCAATAACACCAAGCAAGTCATATTTCTGGGCAGCGAAGATGGCCGACGCAAAGGCGGTGACGGGGATTCGTTTCTTGCCTATGAAATCGAGGTGATTCTCGAACTCGACCTTCCGATCGTTATCGCCAATCTCTGCCAAAGCAGAAACATCGTCACGGACAACATTCCCCAGCCGCTCATCGATCAAAAACACTTCAACGTGTCTGTGTCCTTCCAGCCGAAAATCATTCAGTACGCGCTGGACAATTACGTCGAGGGCTACGCGAAGAGCGAGATGCAGGGTCCCCATCGATATGTCGGCAGAATCTACGACGAGCTGGGCCTGTGATGACCATCCTTCAGGACATGCAGACATGGCGCTTCTGGCGCCACTTTCTGGTGGCGTTGTTCGCCTGCGTCGGCGGCCTGTCGACGATCATGCAGACCTTCAACGTCATCTACCCCGGCAGCCACGCAATGGAGGGTTTCGGCATTCTGATCGCGATCATCGCGCTGTCAGTTTCCGCCGCACTGTTCAAAGCCTGGCCGCGCCCGATTGCCGAGGAGTACAACGCACCGAAAACGCGGATCACCATCGTGCCCGGCGACCTTCTCAAGGAGGACGGCCATCTGGTGATCGGCACTAACGACACCTTCGACACGGAAACGCCGAACATCATTGCCACCTCCAGCCTGCAGGGTCAGGCGCTTCAGGTGCTTTACGGCGGCGACCTTAAGGAACTTGATCGTCATCTGGACGACGCGCTGGTCAACACGGCCTGCATCGGCACGCTCAACAAGCCAGGCAAACACGTGCAATACGGTGTCGGCACCATCGCGACGCTCAAGCATGCGCACCGGCTGATCTTCTTCCTGGCCTACTGCGAAATGGACGCCCAGAACGTCGCGCGCTCCACGCCGGACAAAGTGTGGAAGGGCTTGCTCGCGCTCTGGGCCGAAGTGTCCCGACGCGGCAACGGCGGGACGATTTCGATTCCGGTGATCGGAGGCGGACAGGCGCGACTGTCCAGCGTGCTCCCCGCCCAGGACGCCATTCGCTTCACCCTGCTGTCGTTCATGTTCGCCTCCCGCAACTCGAAGGTCTGCGACGAGCTGCGCATCGTCGTCCGCCCCGACGACTACCGAAAACTTGACCGGCTGGAACTGCAGTCTTTCCTGTCATCACTGAGGTCCTCATGAACCCGGAAACCAGCCTTGATCTGCCGGACAATCCCGACTGCGCGTTCTGTGCGTACCTGAAAGGTAAACGGCCTTACACCATCCTCTCCTGCACCGCACACACCGCGACCTTCGTCACCCGCGAACAACGGGGTCATCCGCATTTGCTGGTCCTGCCCCAGCGGCACGTGCCTTCGCTGTTGGAAATGACTGACGAGGAAGTGGCGGCGGTGGCGGTGGAAGTGCGCAATGCGGCGAGGCTGATTGAAAAGGCGTACGCGAGAACCGGGATCGCGGTCTGGCAGAACAACGGCGTGCCGGCGGGCCAGGCGATCGGGCACGTGCACTTTCATGTGGCGGGGACGCTGCCGGGTGGGGGGACGGAGTTTGGGGAGGTGCAGGAGATATCGGTGATGGAGACGGATGAGATTGCGCGGCGGTTGCTTGAGGCGGGATAGGTTGCCGCCGCGCTAGTCGCTTTCGAACAACCCTGCGCCGTCTCCCAATCAGAATCCGAAAAGCTTTTTTCTTCGGATTTTGATTTCGCTGTCGAGCAATGCGGATACGGTGGTCAGGAATACATACAGGTCGCCTTCGAAGTAATCTTCGGCGAAAGAGGTGTCTTGACCAAAAGGCGGATCGACATACTGCAAACCTTCGAGCGTCATATTCCTTCGGATATAGGTCTTTATTTCTCGTTTGAACAGGATTGCGTGCAGCAGATCCAGGAACCCATAGCCGATGCATTGCTTGACTATCTGGGGAAGCGTGAGGGGTTCGAACTCTCCCTTTTCTTCTTCGGTTAGAAACTCGCCTACTGCATCACCGACGGAGAACATGAATCCATGTATATATGCGTATCGCATGCCCAGCCTTAGAAGCCTAAATTACATTGAACGGCACGATTAGAAGCGGAAAAACCTTTGTCGTCTGACCTTGATTTCGGCATCCAGCAAGACCAAAACGCTCGACAAGAAATCATAAAGATCACCCTCAAAATAATCTTCTGCGAACGACGTTTCCTGGCCGAATGGAGGGTACACATACGCCAACCCGTCAGCAGTCATGTATCGCCTAATGTAAGACCTAATCTGCCGCTTCAGAATCACGGCGTGGACAAGGTCCACGATCTCTCCTTTACCAAAGGAATTTCTTACGATCTCTGGAAGATTGAGCGGTTGGAACCCTGCCTTTTCTTCAACTGATAAAAACTCGCCAACGCCTTCGCCGACCTCGTACATAAAACTGTGCAGATGCATGTACTTACTCATGAGCCCCCTCACAAGACGCTTCAGCCCCAAATGAGTTAACGGAACTCGCCATTGCCCAGGCCGCCCTCATCAAACCTTTGAAAAAAGGTTTTCAATCGCTCTACCGTCCACCGCCACTTCGGGGTACTAGGACGGCATATGGTGTTCTGATTACCAAAGAATCCAACCTCGCGCACGGCTTGCGAAAGCGGGACCGTCTGCAGCCATTCAACGCCAACGAAGTATTCGCACCGTTCCAGGTCATCGAAAAATTCAACGTGGTAACTGCCGCGTGTCGCCGCGTCCAATACCGGGACGTCGACGCCATCCCTCGTGACTGTATACGCGCTGGCCGGCGCAGCGGCAGCGATGACCCGGCATACGCCGACGTAGCCTTGCTGCGGAACGTTCACCCAAACTCGGTCGCCTGGTGCAAGTACCCGCAGGGTTTTGCTGTACCAACTTCCGCCGCCCCCGGAGATGAACCCGAACTCGATCGCGTCATCCCACGACCGCGCCGTTGATACCCCGTAGGAGCAATAAAACTCGCCATTCCACGGTTCGTTTTGCGACTCGCCCGTTGATGCTGCATTGACCTGAGTCTGCGCAGGATCGAGCAGCCACGACCGACTAAGCAGTTGACGCTCGCCAGCTTGAAAGATCTGAAAGCACAGGACGTTGATCGGGATGTCTCGCTCGCTTAGGTAGGAAACGATGCGCTCGCTGCTTGCGTCCAGTTCTGTGGCGACAATGATCAACTGGTGGCTGTTGTTCAGATCGCCTTCACCCAGCATGCGCCCAAACCGGTGGCGGAAATCTTCACCCAAACTTCGGCCCGGCCGGAAACGTTTGTAGATCAGTTCGATTTCGTCGCTGCGTAGTTTTTCAATCCACACTGCGTAATCAATCGCTTGAGCAACGACCTCACGGGGAGTGCGATCCCGCTTGAGCTCAATCAGAACCAACGCACCGTCCGGAGCGACTGCAAGTAGATCGATTCTTCCGCCCATGCCGGTACTTTCCTGCCGGCCGATGAGCATCCACTCATCCGAAAGGATGTCTGGCGCATTCACGATCATGTCTTCGAGAAACTGCTCGCTTGGCAATCGGCTCGGTACCAGTTTGGTGGGCGCAACATCTACGGTCCAAATATCCGTTTTGATTGGCAAAGTTAGATCCTTCTGGATTGAAAAAAACGCTTGAGCTTGTTTTCTGAGCGAGTACCGAGGATACCGGCGAATCGCGTTAATCTGCCGATACACGTCATAAGAACTATCTTGCCGGTAGAGGCACATCGGGAGCACAGCATCCGGGGTCAGCCGAAAGATTTCAAATGTCAGCGATATATCCAGCGCTTACATTTGGTCAGCAAGCCGCTGACCAAATCGATAGCCTGCCATGGCCGGTCCATTCATCAGAACGCCCAGGCCTATCAGCCTCCCGGATACCGCTTCCAAATCTCATCATCAAACTCTCCGCCATACCCCGTAAAAACCCTCGGCACCCGCTCGATATCCTCCGCCACCGCCTCAATCACTTCACGCAACTCAAGCGGCGCAAGCCAGCGGTCCGGGATCGCTTCTACGCCGTGCTGAATACCCAGCAGATGCCCGGCAATCAGCCCGGTGCTGTCACTGTCCCCACTGTGGTTCACGGCATTGATCACGCCGTCTTCAAACGACGTCGCAGTGAGTGCGCACCAGATGCCGATCGCCAGAGCTTCTTCCGCGATCCATCCGCCGCCCAACTCCTCGATCCGCTCGGGGGTTGGGCGGTGGCCTTCGTAACTAAAGAAGAGCACGCGTTCGACCAGCGCACGTGTTTCTTCCATGCCGGGCTTCTGGCCGTGCTCGGCCAGGCTTTTGGCGATGGCGTCTTCGAGGCTGTCCTGGCGGTCGACGATGCGCTGCAGGATGTCGGCGAAAAGACCACCCGCCAGGTAGCCCGTTGGGTGACCGTGGGTCAGACGGCCGGAGTCAGCGGCGTTGTCGAAAGCGTTGGGGAAGAAAGCGCACGGCGCGACGCGCATGACGGCGCCGCACCCTTTGCTGTCGTTTTGGGCGAAAGCGCCAAATGCCGTGCTGGCCTTCAATGCGCTTAGACAGGTGAGGCCGGGCGCGCGGCGGGACCACAACTCGCGCTCATGCACCAGCCAGCCGTTCAGGCTGACGTCAGTGGCCGGCGAGTAATCCTGGGTTATCAGCCAGCGCAGCAACGCATGGTGGATGACGCCGGGTATGTGGCAAATACCGCGGGAGATGCCGCGCACATGAGCGCGCAGCAGACCTTCAGCGGTGAAGAGCATCATTTGCGTGTCGTCGGTGATGGCGCCCACGCGACCGTAAGCCGGGGCGAAATCGACAATGCCACGCGCACCGAAGGTGGCGCGGATGGCGTTCCATTTGAGAAATTCGACCGGCGCACCCAGCGCATCGCCTACCGCGCCGCCGAGCAGGCAGCCTTTGATCCGTTCAAGTCTGTTCATTTGTGCTTCCTTTCACTGGTTGCGTCATGGCTTGGAGCAATTCGAGCGTTCTTTCAAGTGGCTCAACATAGGCGCTTTTTGCACGCGAAGTCCTGATCTTCTATTTGTTAATCCTCACATTCAGGCCCAAGATCTTGCTCACGTCCACGCGACCTCCACCTCTTATACCCATCCGCAATCTCCACCTCGGTCATCACCATTCCGAGCCTCGGAAAAGCCTGCTTCAGCTCCAGCTCGGCCGGAATGAAGTAATCCCCGCCCCTGATTGATCGGAACATACCGTTGGCCACCTCACCGAAGGCGATGAGATTCGGCGCCTCAACTGGCAGCCCTTTTCCTTCGTAGGCATCGTGTGCAGCCATGTAGAGCACATCATTGATATGGGCTTGAACACTCCGATCGCTACGCTTGAAGAAATGCACAGGCTGGAGGCTTTCTTCCAACAGATCAACGTGTCGCTGGAGCTCAGCCTGAGGCGGAATTTGCCCGCGAACATTACCCGCCAACACAAGCACTTCAAGAATGTAGCGAGCGTTGAACTGCTGCAGAAAACCCTGCACATCGTTGCGTTTCAGGCCCACAAACATCATCGCGTAGCGCGTGTCGACTTTCATGGCGAGCAGGACATGGGTCCTGCCGAATTTGGTGACGTGCAGTTGCCAGCGATCCACTCGCTCATGGGCTGCGCTGTCCGCTTCCAGCGATTGGGCAGCGGCGGAGGGCTGCACAGCGCTGATGATTTCGCCCTTCACTTTCTTCGAAAAAAAATCAGCGGCGTCTTTGGTGCAATCAAAAATCAGCATAGGGATGGGGGTCCATTCGGCGATGGTCGAGGATACCGACGATCAGCCTCACCCCGCCAACACATGCCGCAAAAACAACGCCCCCGCCACCGACAACCCGTCCCCCGACCTCACGCAAACGTTGAGTTCGCGGCTGGCCCATTCCTCTTCCAGCTGAACCACTTTCGCACCGTCCATTCGGTAAATCCCTGCGCTGCCCTCGGGCATGATGCCGATGCCGACGCCTGCCTGAACCATCAGGCTCAGGGCGTCATAGCTGGCGACTTCCATGCGGATTCTGAGGGAGCGGCCGAGGTCGTTGGCGGCTTTGATCAGCTGGAAATTCAGGTGGGTGCCGCTGCGCAGGGCGACGTACTCGTGGTCGAGGGTGTCGCTGAAGCGCACTGACTCGCGGCCTGCCAGCGGGTGGTCGTTGGGCACGATCAACACCAGGCGGTCGTTGCGGAACGGGAAGACTTCGATGTCGGCGCCATGGGGCAGGCGCGTGAAGATGCCGATCTCGGCGCGGTTTTCGGCGACGGCTTTGGTGATCGCCAGGCTTTGCTGCTCTTCGAGGACGATGTTGATCAGCGGGTAAAGCGCCATGAACGACTTGATCAAGCCGGGCATGAATTGTGTGATCGCGGAGATGTTAGCGAGCACGTGCACCGACCCGCGCGTGCCGTTGGAGTAGTCGCGCATCTGCAGGACGATGTCGTTGAGGTTGTTCAGCGCGCTGCGGGCCATGAACAACAGCGACAGGCCGGCGTCGGTCGGGGTGATGCCTTTGTTGGTGCGGTTGAGCAGTCGGGAATCGAGCAGCTCTTCCAGTTCGCTGAGCCGCTTGCTGACGGCCGCCGCCGCAATGTGTTCGCGCTTGGCGGCGGCAGCAATGGTGCCTTCTTCGACGACGCTGACGAAAAGGCGCAGCGAGACGGGGTCGAGCTTCATGTGGGGTACCGGGCGTGCTGGCCTGAGTGGCCGCCATAGTACCCCGTCAGACATCGCCTCAGAACGCGCCCGACAACAGATGGCCCGCGTTCGGAACTTGGGCTTTGAGGCCGAGGGTTTTGAGCATCTGGTAAACGGTCGCCACGGACGCAGACAGCACCGGTTTATCCAGCCGATCCTGTACGACCTGGATGGCGGGCAGCGACGGCATTTGCACGCAGCACGACAGCACCACCCCGTCGGCCTGTCCGATATTGAGCCGGTCGGCATGGGAAACCAGGTCTATCGGATCAAGCCGCCCGACTTGCAGGTTGTCGGAAACTTCCAGACTGATGGCGTCCACCACCTCGATGCCGGCCGCTTCGATGTAGTCGATGACCTGTTGGGTGAGTGGCTTCATGTAGGGCGTGATGATCGACACTTTCTTGTAGTCGAGCATCTGCAGGCTGTCGATCAGCGCCCCGGCCGAGCTGAGCACGGGTGCGTCGGACGCGTTGCTGGCGACCGTCTTGCTCAGGCGCTCCTGAGACACTTTGTGGTAACCGGCGCCCTGGCACATGATTGCCACCAGGCAGGCGTACGCCATGACATCGACCCGGGCATCGCTCAATTCCAGTGCGCAGCGGTCGCTGTCGATGTCCATTTTCTTCAATTCTTCGGGGCTGACTTTCATCATGCGCATGCGAGACGAGTGAAAGGTGAAGCGCTCGTCCGGGAACAGGGAATACCGCGACGTGAGCATCGCTGGGATCTCGGTTTCCATGGTGGTATTGGAGCTGGGGACGATCTGGCCAATCCGGAAGTTTCTCACAGGGTCTTCTCCATTTCGCCGACGGCGAGGTCATGTGCGACCGATGCTAGGAGTGACGGTGAGTTGCGTATATCAGGCAATGGCGAGCCTGCCATCGCGGCTGGCGATGGCAGGCAAAAAGATAGGGATGACCGGGGCACGATATTAGTGCTGGCACCCGTTCATGTGGGAGCGAGCTTGCTCGCGAAGAGGCAGGAACATCCGCTGAATCTTCGGCGACTGAAATGCCGTCTTCGTGAGCAAGCTCACTCCCACAGGGACCGTGTTACTACGCGAAAGTGTGGAACGTCTGGACGCCGGGAATCTCCCAAAGGGAAAAGCGTGTGTCCGCTCTATCCCGATTACGCGTGAGAAAGCACCTCGCCCCGCGCAGGCGCCTCGGCCTTGTGATTGCCCAACATCGCCCGAGGGATCGACAGAATCAGCCCCGCGCTGATGAACAAACACGCGCCCAGCACGTAGGTGCCGTTGTTGATGTTGCCGGTTAAATTCTCGGCCACGGCGGTGATCATCGAACCGGTGAAGCCTGACAGGTTGCCGATGGCGTTGATCATGCCGATCCCCGCAGCCGCCGCGACGCCGGAGAGTACGGTGCCCGGCAGGGTCCAGTAGATTGGCATCAGGCTCAGCACACCAGAGGCCGACACGCTCAGGAAGATGATCGACAGCACCACGTTACTGGCGAAGTAGGCGCTGAGCATCAAGCCGATGCCGCCGATGATTGCCGGAATCGCGGCGTGCCAACGGCGCTCGCCGGTCTTGTTGGAGTGCCGCGCGTTGAGGGTCATGGCGATCACGGCGATGCCGTACGGAATGGCCGTCAGCAGGCCGATGTCCAGCGGATTGGAGACGCCGGCGCTTTTGATGATCGACGGCATCCAGAACGCCAGTCCGTAGAAACCGGTGTTGAACGTCAGCAGGATCAGCACCAGCAGCCACACGCGTCCGTTGAAAAACACCTCGCGCAGACTCGTCGCCTTGCCTTTGCTGTCGGTCTCCAGATTGGCCTTGAGCATGGCCTTTTCCTGGGGCAACAGCCATTTGGCCGCGTCGATGTTATTGGCCATGAACGCCAGCACCACGAAGGCCATTACCACCGAAGGCAGGCCTTCGATGATCAGCAGCCACTGCCAGCCGGCCATGCCGTTGACGCCCTGCATTCGGGTCATCAACCAGCCGGAAATCACACCGCCCAGGGTCAGACTGATCGGCATCGCCATAAGGAAACCTGCCATCACCCGGCTTTGCCGACGGGTCGGAAACCAGTAGTTGAGGTAAAGGATGACGCCGGGAAAGAAGCCTGCCTCACAGATGCCGAGCAAAAAGCGCAGCACGTAGAACATGGTTTCCGATTCGATGTGGAAAAGCTTCGCCAGCGGTACGGTAAACGCGACGGCCATGGAGACGATGGCCCAGGTGAGCATGATCCGGGCGATCCAGAACCGCGCGCCGAAGCGATGCAGCAGCAGGTTGCTCGGTACTTCGAAGAGGAAATAGCCCCAGAAAAACATACTCGCGCCGAGGGCATAGATGGTGTTGCTGAATTGCAGATCGTTGAGCATGTCCAGCTTGGCGAAGCCGATGTTCACGCGGTCCAGATACGCCGCCATGTAACACAGGAGCAGGACGGGGAGAATGCGCAGAATGACTTTGCGGTAGGTGCGGTCTTCAAAGCTGGCGTGCCCGGGACCCGAGGACTCGGGCAGGCGCTGGGTGACGGTTTCCATGGTGGGACCTCCAGGCACTCGGAGGCGCCTGTATTGTTGTTATGTGAGGGTCGAAACACGGAGCGATGTTACTAACAGCGGCATTGATTAGGATAATGACTTGTTTCCATTGATTGATAACGCAGCGTTATCGATCACTGACGCGCCAGCCGCGCATTCGCCAGCAGGATTTCGGCAAATTCCGACGCCGCTCCGAGCAACGGCTCACCTCGGCGGGTGAGGATTCCGTAATCCTGGGGCGCCAGTTTCAGCGGCGTGTTCAGCACTTTCAGCAGGCCGGAATCCAGATGCGGCTGCGCCATGGAAGCCGGCAACATGGCGATCATCGGCCCTGCCTGCAGCACTTGCAGAAAGGTCTGCATCGAGATGGTATCGATGGTGTTCTTCGGCACGGGAATTCCAGCTTTGGCGAACGCCTGCTCCATCCGTGCGCGAATCGGCGTGCCCAGCGGGTACAGAATCCATGGCCAGTTTCCGAGTTCATGCAAAGGCGTCTGCGCCAGCTCGGTCAGCGGGTGGCGGCTGTTGACGACCATGCAGAACGGCTCCGGCGCCAGCGCCTGAAAGTCGTACACCTGCTGCTGGTTTTCATTGGTGTAACGCGCCACCGCGAGGTCGAGTTTCTTGTCGTCGAGCATTTCCATTAAATGGTCGCTGGTCTGCTCGACCACCTCGATCGACAGCAGCGGCCAACGCTGTTTCAACTGCACGATGGCTTCCGGCAGCACCACCGCAGTCGCCGCGAAGATCGCCCCCACCTTCAGAAAGCCATGGCCGCCCTCGCGCAGGCTGCTGATCTGATCAACGAACTTGCTCGCGTCATTCAGGGCGATCTGCGCATAGCGAACCACATGCTCGCCGAGGGCGGTGGGCGGCATGTTGCGCGGCAGGCGCTCGAACACATCAAAGCCCAGCAACCGCTCGATCTCGCGCAGCATCTTGCTCACCGCCGGCTGACTAAGATTCATGTGCTGCGCCGCCGCGTGCATGTTGCGGGTGCGCGCCAGGGTTTCGATGAGCACCAGGTGCTTGAACTTGAGCCAGTTACAGACCGTGGAGAAGGAAATGTCTGACATGAGGACGGCCTCGGTGAGCGATAACCCAGTGTTATCGATTACTGACCAGATGTCATTGGAGTTTATCGACGCTGCTGATTAGGGTCGTTTGTAAACCATAAAAAGCGTTGAGGACTTCACCATGCCCATCCAGCTCACTCCCGAAAACACCCTCCCCGCCGACGGCCTCAATGGCACATTGGTCGGTCGCGCGTGGGTGCCGGGACACATCAGCGGCCCATCGCCTGTGGTGCTGCGCAACGACGGCGTGTTTGATCTTTCATCGAGCTTCGCCACCTTGAGTGAGTTGCTGGAGCTGGAATCCCCTTTGGCCGCCGTGCGTGAAGCCCAGGGCAAACGTGTCGCCAGCCTCGAAGAACTGCTGGCGAATTCGACCGCAACGCCTGATCCCAACAAGCCATACCTGCTGGCGCCGGCGGATCTGCAAGTGATCAAGGCCGCAGGTGTGACCTTCGCCGCAAGCATGATCGAACGAGTAATCGAGGAACAGGCAGCGGGCGATCCGGCCAAGGCGGAGAGCGTGCGCGCGATCGTACAGAACGCCATCGGCGACAATTTGCGCAACATCAAGCCGGGCTCGGAACAGGCCAGCACACTCAAGGCGCTGCTGATCGAGCAAGGCATGTGGTCGCAGTACCTTGAAGTCGGCATCGGGCCGGACGCCGAGATTTTCACCAAAGCGCCCGTGCTGGCGGCGGTGGGCAGCGGCAGTCAGGTGGGCATTCATCCGAAATCGGAGTGGAACAACCCCGAGCCGGAAGTGGTGCTGGCGGTGAACAGTCGCGGGCAGATCCACGGCGCAACCCTGGGCAATGACGTCAACTTGCGCGACTTCGAAGGCCGCAGCGCGCTGCTGTTGAGCAAGGCCAAGGACAACAACGCCTCGTGCTCGATCGGCCCGTTCATTCGGCTGTTCGACGAAACCTTCTCCCTGGATGACGTGCGCAAGTGCGTGGTCGATCTGCAGGTAAAAGGCGATGACGGTTACGTGATGACAGGCTCAAGCTCGATGTCGCAGATCAGCCGCGATCCCGCCGACATTGCCGGCCAGGCGCTCAACGCCAACCATCAATACCCGGACGGCTTCCTGCTGTTTCTCGGCACCCTCTTCGCCCCGACCGCCGACCGCGACCATGCCGGCGGCGGTTTTACCCACAAGCTGGGCGATCAGGTCAGTATCAGCAGCAGCCTGTTCGGCGGCCTGCACAATGAGGTGACCCACAGCAGTGACGCGGCGCCGTGGAAATTCGGCGTCGGCGCGTTGATACGCAATCTTGCGGTGCGCGGTTTGTTGTAACTGAACACCTTACGCAGCACACCTAATTCCAAGAGAGACCCGAACCATGTCCGATACGCCGAAACGCCCTCTTCGCAGCCAGCAGTGGTTCGATGACCCGGAACACGCTGACATGACGGCGCTGTACGTCGAGCGCTACATGAACTACGGCATGACCCGCGAAGAGCTGCAATCGGGCCGACCGATCATCGGCATCGCTCAAACGGGTTCTGATCTGGCGCCCTGCAACCGTCATCACCTGGAACTCGCCCAGCGGGTCAAGGCCGGCATCCGTGATGCAGGCGGGATTCCGATGGAGTTTCCGGTGCACCCGATGGCCGAGCAGACCCGCCGCCCGACCGCAGCCCTGGACCGGAACCTGGCGTACCTCGGGCTGGTGGAAGTTCTTCACGGCTACCCGCTGGATGGCGTTGTCCTCACCACCGGCTGCGACAAAACCACCCCGGCGTGCCTGATGGCGGCAGCGACCACAGACCTGCCGGCGATTGTATTGTCCGGCGGGCCGATGCTTGACGGTCGGCACAAGGGCGAGTTGATCGGCTCCGGCACAGTGCTCTGGCATGCGCGCAATCTGCTGTCCGCAGGCGAGATCAATTACGAAGGCTTCATGGAAATGACCACCGCCGCGTCGCCGTCGGTGGGCCACTGCAACACCATGGGCACCGCGCTTTCGATGAACGCGCTGGCCGAGGCGCTGGGCATGTCGCTGCCGGGTTGCGCGAGTATTCCAGCGGCGTACCGCGAGCGCGGCCAGATGGCGTACATGACTGGCAAGCGCATCTGCGATCTGGTCCGCGAAGACGTGCGCCCCTCGCAGATCATGACCCGCGAGGCGTTTGAAAACGCGATCGCGGTGGCGTCGGCGCTGGGGGCTTCAAGCAACTGCCCGCCTCACTTGATCGCCATCGCCCGGCACATGGGCGTCGAGTTGAGCCTCGACGACTGGCAGCGCATCGGCGAAGACGTGCCGTTGCTGGTCAATTGCATGCCGGCCGGGAAGTATCTGGGCGAAGGCTTCCACCGCGCAGGCGGCGTGCCGGCGGTGATGCACGAGCTGCAGAAGGCCGGCAAGCTGCACGAAGACTGCGGCACGGTCTCCGGCAAAACCATCGGTGACATCGTGCGCAATGCCGTCACCCACGACACCGACGTGATCCGTCCGTACGAAGACCCGCTCAAGCACCGCGCCGGTTTCATCGTGCTGAGCGGCAACTTTTTCGACAGCGCGATCATGAAGATGTCGGTGGTCGGCGAGGCGTTCCGCAAGACCTATCTGTCCGAGCCGGGCGCCGAGAATAGCTTCGAGGCGCGAGCGATCGTGTTCGAGGGCCCGGAGGACTACCACGCGCGGATCAACGACCCGTCGCTGGAAATCGACGAGCGCTGCATTCTGGTGATCCGTGGTGCTGGCACGGTCGGTTACCCCGGCAGCGCCGAAGTGGTGAACATGGCGCCGCCGTCTGCGCTGATCAAACAGGGCATCGATTCGCTACCGTGCCTGGGGGATGGCCGGCAGAGCGGCACCTCGGCCAGCCCTTCGATCCTGAACATGTCGCCGGAAGCGGCGGTAGGCGGTGGCCTTGCGTTGCTGAAAACCAATGACCGGCTGCGCGTGGATCTGAACAACCGCAGCGTCAATGTGCTGGTCAGCGACGAAGAAATGGCCGCACGCCGCGCGCTGTTCGAACCGAAGATGCCGGCCTCGCAAACCCCATGGCAGGAGCTGTATCGGCAGTTGGTGGGGCAGCTGTCCACCGGCGGATGTCTGGAGCCGGCGACGCTGCATTTACGGGTGATTGCACGAAGCGGCGAGCCGCGGCATTCGCATTAACGCCGCAGATGTGGCGCCCGGCATATGACTTGTGGGAGCGAGCTTGCTCGCGAAGAGGCCAGTACATCCGCCAAATCTTCAGCGGTTGAAATGCCGTCTTCGTGAGCAAGCTCACTCCCACAAGGTCTGCGTTTACTGCACGATCGCGCGGTATCTGGACGATGAGGCCCCAAGAATTTCAAACATCCTCACAACAACGCCGGCAACCCCTTCTCCATCCCGGCGAAGCGATCCTTCAACAAGGAATGCAACTGCTGCACCGCCGGGGAAAACTGTTTGCGGTGCGGGCAGACCAGGTTAAGCGGGGTCGGCTCGCCCGGGTAATCCGGCAGCAACAAATCCAGCCGCCCGGCGTGCACGTCCTCGCAGACATCCAGCCACGATTTGTAGGCCACACCCTGCCCCGCCACCGCCCAGCGCCGGACCAGATCTGCGTCATCGGTAAGCAAGGGACCCGATACTGAGAACACCCGGCCCCCGAGCCGCCATTTGTCGTACACCCGCCCCGCCAGCGTAAACAGCAAACACTCGTGTCGCAGCAGGTCATCGGAGACCACGGGCCGGCCCTTGCGCGCCAGATACTCGGGCGACGCCACCAACACCCGGCGATTCCACGGCGCCAGCGCCAACGCGATGTAATTCGCGTCTTCGATCACGCCGTAGCGAATGGCGACGTCCACCGGATCGCGAAACAGATCAGCCACTTGATCGGAGATAAACAGACGTAAATTCAGCGCCGGGTGCTGGCTGCGAAAATCCGTCAGCCAGGGCAGCAGCATGTTTCGGCCCAGATCCGACGGCGCCGCCACCTGCAGCGTGCCTTGCAGCTCAGCACTTTCGCGCCGCAGCTTTTCTCGGCCATCCCGTAAGGCATCGAGCACCGTCTGGGCGGTCGGCAGGTACTGCTCGCCTTCCGCGGTGAGGCGCAAGCTGCGCGTCGAACGGGCAAACAGGCGGATATCCAGCTCGCGTTCGAGGCGCTTGATGGCCGCCGCGACTTGCCCCGGCAACAGATCCACCTCCCGCGCGGCATTGGAGAAGCTGCCCAGCGCAGCGGTGCGGACAAACAGCGTCAGGTCGTCGATGCGGATCATTTTCACTCCAGCCGTGAAAGTGTTGCCGGATTCTGCGGGTTTTTCTGCCTGACGAACAAGAACAAGATGGGTCCAACGTTTCAGCCACCTTCTGTCCACTGACGAGAGAAATCGCCATGAAAGCCGTCGCCTTCACCCAACACGGTCTGCCCATCGAAGACCCCAATGCGCTGCTCGACATGGACCTGCCCAAGCCAACGCCCGGCGCTCGGGATTTGCTGGTCGAAGTCAAAGCGATTTCGGTGAACCCGGTCGACACAAAAATCCGCGCCGGCTCTGCGACCACCGAACCCAAAGTGGTCGGCTGGGACGCGGTTGGCGTGGTTCGCGAAACAGGCAGCGACGTCACGCTGTTCAAAGCCGGGGACGAAGTGTTCTACGCCGGCTCCATCGCCCGTCCCGGCAGCTACAGCGAATTCCACCTCGTCGACGAGCGCATCGTCGGGCACAAACCCAAGACCCTCGACAACGCCCACTCTGCCGCGCTGCCGCTGACCTCGATCACCGCGTGGGAGTTACTGTTTGATCGCCTGGGCGTCGAAGAAGGCGACGGCGAAGGTGACAGCCTGTTGATCATCGGTGCCGGTGGCGGCGTCGGGTCGATTCTGGTGCAACTGGCCCGTCAACTGACCAAGCTGACCGTGATCGGTACCGCGTCCCGTCCGGAAACCCGCGAGTGGGTCGAAAGCCTGGGCGCCCATCACGTCATCGATCACAGCCAGCCGCTGGTTGAGCAACTGAACCAGATCAGCGTCGGCCAGGTGAGCCATGTCGCCAGCCTGACCCACACCGATTCGTACTTCACGCAGCTGATCGAGGCCCTGAAACCACAAGGCCAGTTGGCGCTGATCGATGACCCGAAATCCCTCGACGTGGTGCCGATGAAACGCAAGGCCCTGTCGCTGCACTGGGAACTGATGTTCACTCGCTCGCTCTACGAAACGCCGGACATGATTGCCCAGCATCAACTGCTCAATCGCGTCGCCGACCTGATCGACGAAGGCGTACTGAAGACCACCCTCGGTGAGCATTTCGGCGCGATCAATGCCGAAAACCTGCGCCGCGCCCACGCCGTGATCGAAAGCGGCAAGGCCAAGGGCAAGATCGTCCTCGAAGGTTTCTGAACCTGTTTCCATTAATGAAAATGGCCTGCTACGCCAGGCCAGGAGCCGTTTGTGTCCATGAAACAGAACATGATGTTGTCAGCACTGGCCCTGTCAGTCGCGTTGATCAGCCAGACCGGCATCGCCGCCACGATCGCAACCACCACTACCGCACTGCCCGCCAATGCACCGGCGGAGAAAACCATCGGTCAGCTGGAGCAGGTGTTCACCTTCCACGACGCCATGCCCACCGGCGTGACCGTGACGGAAACCGGGCGCATCTTCGTCAACTTCCCGCACTGGGGCGACGACGTACCGTTTACCGTGGGTGAGATCCGTAACGGCAAGGTCGTCGCCTACCCCGATGCCGCCATCAACAAGGAAGACCCCAAAGACCCGGCGAAAGGGTTGATCAGCGTGCAGAGCGTGGTCGCCGACGGTCAGGGCCGCGTCTGGCTGCTGGACACCGCTGCACCGAATTTCGCCGCGCCCAAAGCCGGCGGCGCCAAGCTGGTGGCGGTTGATCTGGCCAGTAACAAAGTGGTCAAGACGCTGGTGTTCCCGGCCAACGTCATCCTGCCGAGCACCTACGTCAACGACATGCGCTTTGATTTCCGCAGCGGCAAGGAAGGCACGGTTTACGTGACGGATTCGTCGGTCTCCGGGCCCGGCGCGATCATCGTGATGGACATCGCCAGCGGCAAGGCGACACGTCGATTGAGCGGCGCAAAATCCACTTCGGCCGATCCTGACTTCAAACCGGTCGTCGAAGGCCAAACTGCATTGGTCAGCAAAGGCCCTGACGGCAAGCCGAAAACCATGGCCGTTGCGTCTGATGGCATCGCCCTGTCCCCTGACGGCAAGACGCTGTATTTCAGCGCACTTTCCAGCCGCCATCTGTATGCCGTGCCCGCTGCGATGCTGCGTGATGCCAGCGCGAGCGAGGCGCAACTGAACGCGGCGGTCAAAGACCTCGGCGAAAAAGGCGCGTCGGACGGTCTGGAAGCAGACGCCAACGGCGCGGTCTACGCCGGTGACTACGAGCACAACGGCATCCGCAAACGCCTGGCCGACGGCAGCTGGCAGACCATCGTTCACGACCCTCGCGTGCTGTGGCCGGACACCTTGTCGGTCGGGCCGGATGGCTACCTGTATTTCACCGCCAACCAGCTACAGCGCCAGGCCGGTTTCCACGACGGCAAGGATCTGCGCGAAAAACCCTACAGCCTGCTGCGGGTGAAGATCGACGCCGCGCCTGCACCGACCCGTTGATTCAGTTTCCCCATTTCGGAGATTCATCATGCAACTGACCGCACTGGCAAAGTCGCGCTACACCACCAAAGCCTACGATGCCTCACGCAAGATCCCGCAAGAGACGATCAATGAGTTGCTGGAGCAACTGCGTCACAGCCCGTCATCGGTGAACTCGCAGCCATGGCACTTCATCGTCGCCTCCGATGAGCAGGGCAAGGCGCGCGTGGCCAAGTCCGCCGAGGGCGGTTTTGCCTACAACGAGGCGAAGATGCTCAATGCCTCTCACGTCGTGGTGCTTTGCACCCGCACTGAAATGCCGGAATCGCACCTGCACGCCGTGCTGACCCAGGAGGCGGCTGACGGACGCTTTGCCAATGACGAGGCCAAAGCCGGTCAGGACAAAACCCGTCGTGGCTACGTGAACATGCACAAATACGATCAGAAGGACGTGCAGCACTGGATGGAAAAGCAGACCTATCTGGCACTGGGCACCTTGCTGCTGGGCGCTGCATCGTTGGGCCTGGATGCGACACCGATGGAAGGCTTCGATTTCAAGAAGCTCGACGAAGAACTGGGCCTGCGTGACAAGGGTTTCACCAGCCTGGTCGTGGTCAGCCTGGGCTACCGCAGCGACAGCGATTTCAACGCCAAACTGCCGAAATCGCGCCTGCCGGCCGAGACGGTGTTTACCTTCCTTTAACCCAATCGCACACACCTGTAGGAGTGAGCTGCTCGAAGACGGTATCTCAGCCGCTGAAGGTTTAGCGGATGTCCCGGCCTAGTCGCGAGCAAGCTCGCTCCCACAAAAATCGCATCTGCCTCGCGAATGTTGGCGGCAGATGATGAACGCGTGGGAGCCGAGCTTGCTCGCGAAGACGGCATGACAGCCGCTGAAGGTTTAGCGACTGTCCCGGCCTATTCGCGAGCAAGCTCGACTCCCACAGTTAGTCCGTCGGTGAATACATCTGCGGTGTTTGACGGGCGTGCAGCAACAGCAAGCGGTCACCTGCACACCCCTTCTCATTTGCCCCGATGCCTGCGCTCTGCTAGTGTCGCGCCGGTTTAACGTCTACCGGGATAGCCGCCATGGCCCGCAAGAAAGCTGCACTGGATTTCGAACAGTCCCTCACGGATTTGCAAACGCTCGTCGAGCGTCTGGAGAACGGTGAGCTGTCGCTGGAAGACTCACTGACCGCCTTCGAGCAAGGCATCCGCCTGACCCGCGAGTGCCAGAGCGCGCTGGCCCAGGCCGAACAGAAAGTGCAGGTCTTGCTGGAACGCGACGGCGAACTGGCCGAAGAGCCGTTCGACGCGGAACAGCCGGAATGATCGCGGCGTATCAGGCACTCAGCCAGGCTCGCGTCAATGCGGCGCTGGAGACTCTGTTCGATGCGCCCGCCCCTGAATTGACCCGCCTTTACGCCGCCATGCGCTACAGCGTCACCAATGGCGGCAAGCGCGTGCGTCCGCTGCTGGTCTACGCCGCCTGCGAAGCCTTGGGCGGCAACGCCGAGCACGCCAACGGCGCCGCCTGCGCAGTCGAGCTGATCCACGCCTATTCGTTGGTGCACGACGACCTGCCCGCCATGGACGACGACGATTTGCGTCGCGGCCTGCCCACCACCCATAAAGCCTTTGACGAAGCCTGCGCGATTCTCGCCGGCGACGGCCTGCAGACCCTGGCCTTCAGCGTGCTGAGCGATAACGCGCTGACCCCGCAGAACGCTGACACCCGACTGAAAATGGTCGCCACACTCGCCCGTGCATCCGGCCCTGCCGGCATGGTCGGCGGACAGGCCATCGATCTCGGCTCGGTAGGGCTCAAGCTCGACCAGAAGGCGCTGGAATTCATGCATCGGCACAAGACCGGCGCATTGATCGAAGCCAGCGTCAGACTCGGCGCCCTGGCCAGCGGCAACGCAACCCAGGTTCAACTCGATTCACTGCAGATTTACGCCCGCGCCATCGGTCTGGCCTTTCAAGTCCAGGACGACATTCTTGACGTGGAGAGCGATACCGCAACCCTTGGCAAGCGCCAGGGCGCCGATATTGCCCGGGACAAACCGACCTACCCCGCGCTGCTGGGTCTGGAAGAAGCCAAACATTACGCACTTGAATTGCGCGATCAAGCCCTTGTGGCGCTGCGACCGTTCGACGCGGCCGCCGAGCCTTTGCGGGCCCTGGCGCGTTATATCGTCGAACGCCGCAACTAATCGAAGCCCGCAACGCGTCGAACCCCGCAACCAAGCGCAGGTCATAGGACTTATCGGGCGCGAGCGGCCTTGCTGCCGCTGCCCCATTTCGCCGGCAATCGTTTCTCCTGAACATCGCGTTGCTGCACATCGTGCGCAGCCGGTAATGCATCAGGTAAACTGCCGCCTCTTTTACTTATAACGATTCGCCTGATGCCCACGACGTTCAAAGAGATTCCCCGCGAGCGCCCGTCCACGCCCCTGCTCGACAAGGCAGTGACGCCGGACGGCCTGCGCCGCTTAGGTGAAGCAGAGCTTGAAGCCCTGGCTGATGAACTGCGCCTGGAGCTGCTCTACACCGTTGGCCAGACCGGCGGCCACTTCGGCGCCGGCCTCGGCGTCATCGAACTGACCGTGGCCTTGCACTACGTCTTCGATACCCCCGACGACCGGCTGGTCTGGGACGTCGGTCATCAGGCGTACCCGCACAAGATCCTCACGGGTCGTCGCGAGCAGATGTCGACCCTGCGCCAGAAAGGCGGCGTGGCGGCATTCCCGCGTCGCAGCGAGAGCGAATACGACACCTTTGGCGTCGGTCACTCCAGCACCTCCATCAGCGCCGCGCTGGGCATGGCGATCGCCTCCCGGCTGCAAGGCAGCGAGCGCAAGTCCATTGCCGTGATCGGCGACGGCGCACTCACTGCCGGCATGGCCTTCGAAGCGCTGAACCATGCGCCCGAAGTCAGCGCCGACATGCTGGTGATCCTCAACGACAACGACATGTCGATCTCGCGCAACGTCGGCGGGCTGTCGAACTACCTGGCGAAAATCCTCTCAAGCCGCACGTACACAAGCATGCGCGAAGGCAGCAAGAAAGTGCTGTCGCGTCTGCCTGGCGCGTGGGAAATCGCCCGACGCACCGAGGAATACGCCAAAGGCATGCTGGTGCCCGGCACGCTGTTCGAAGAACTCGGCTGGAATTACATCGGCCCGATCGATGGCCACGACCTGCCGATCCTGATCGCCACCCTGCGCAACATGCGTGACCTCAAGGGTCCGCAGTTCCTGCACGTGGTCACCAAGAAAGGCAAAGGTTTTGCGCCGGCTGAAGTCGACCCGATCGGCTATCACGCGATCACCAAGCTCGACCCGCTGAACGCACCGGTCGTGCCCAAGAAAGCCAGCGGTCCCAAGTATTCCGGCGTGTTCGGTCAGTGGCTGTGCGACATGGCCGAAGCGGACGAGCGCCTGGTCGGCATCACGCCCGCCATGAAAGAAGGCTCGGATCTGGTTGCGTTCAGCGAACGCTTCCCGGAGCGCTATTTCGACGTCGCCATCGCCGAGCAGCACGCGGTGACGCTGGCAGCGGGCATGGCCTGCGAGGGCGCCAAGCCCGTGGTGGCGATTTACTCGACGTTCCTGCAGCGTGGTTACGACCAGCTGATTCATGACGTCGCCGTTCAGAATCTGGACGTGCTGTTCGCCATCGACCGCGCCGGTCTGGTGGGCGAAGACGGCCCGACCCATGCCGGCAGTTTCGACTTGTCGTACCTGCGTTGCATCCCCGGCATGCTAATCATGACGCCGAGCGATGAAAACGAGCTGCGCAAGATGCTCACCACCGGTCACTTGTTCAAAGGCCCCGCGGCCGTTCGTTACCCGCGCGGCAATGGCCCCGATGCCGTGATCGAGAGCAGTCTCGAACCGCTGGAAATCGGCAAGGGCGTGGTGCGCCGTCAAGGCAGCAAAGTCGCGATGCTGGTGTTCGGCGTGCAGTTGACCGAAGCGCTGATCGTGGCGGAAAAACTTGATGCAACCGTGGTCGACATGCGTTTCGTCAAACCGCTGGACGAGGCACTGATTCGCGAAATGGCCGGCAGCCACGACTTGCTCGTGACCGTCGAAGAAAACGCCGTCATGGGCGGCGCGGGTGCGGCGGTCAGCGAGTTTCTGGCGCGGGAGAACATCCTCAAGTCGGTGCTGCACCTGGGCCTCCCGGATGTTTACGTCGAGCACGCCAAACCGGCGCAGATGCTGGCCGAGTGCGGGCTGGATGCTGCCGGGATTGAAGCGTCGATCAACCAGCGCCTGCTGAAGATGTAGTTTTTGCAGGGGGCTCGCTTGCCCGCGGATGCGTTCTGACAGTTGCTACGCTTGCAACGAATAAATCGCTATCGCGGGCAAGGTGGAGCGCCTACCCGATCGTTCCTACAATCACATGTCCAACCAGATGGCTCGACGCCCCCACTTACCTGTAGGAGTGAGCTTGCTCGCGAATGTGTTCTGTCAGTTGATACATGCACAACAGAACGATTGCATTCCCGAGCAAGCTCACTCCTACAGGTTTGCGATCAGTACGATGATAATTTCCCGCCTCGCCCTCGCCTTCTCCCTCATCCCCGCCACCCACGTCTTCGGCGATCAGCCTGATCGGGAAAGCGCCTTGAAGCTGGACAGCGTGCTGATCAGCGCCAATCGTCAGGTCGAGCAGCGGGACGCCAGCACTGCGGCGAACACCGTGTTCAGCCGCGCCGACATCGAGCGGCTGCAACCGAGCAGCGTTACTGACCTGTTGAGTCGTGTGCCCGGTGTGCAAGTGGCGCCCAGCGGGGGGCGTGGCAGTCTGCCGGGGATCTTTATTCGCGGGACCAAGGCCGCGCAAAGTCTGGTGCTGGTCGATGGCCAGCGCATTGCCAATGCCACCTCCGCGGACAGTAACCTGCAATACCTTGACGTCGAGCAGATTGAGCGCGTGGAAGTGCTGCGCGGTTCACGTTCGGTCATCTACGGCGCTGACGCCATTGGCGGCGTCATCCAGATCTTCACCCGACGGGGCGCCGAGCAAGGCCTGCAAGCCCGCTTGCACACCGGTTTCGGCAATCGAGGCACACAGCCGCAGAGCCTCGGGTTGTCGGGCGGCGATCAGCAGACCCATTTCAACCTCAGCACCAGCCTGGATGAAACGACAGGCATCGATCGCACCGGCCCCTCCTTCGCCAGCGACGATGACCGCGACGCCTACCGCAATAAATCCCTGAGCCTGAACCTCAGCCACTGGCTCAGCGACGACGTGGAGGTCGGCTTCAACGCTCTGGATAACCGGGGCAAGACTGAGTTCGACAATCCATTCGGCCTGTTCGACCCGGTCACGTTCAACACCGTGGGTCAGCAGCAATACAGCAAGTTTGACCTAAGCAGCCTCGGCACCTACGTCGACGCCCGGATCAACCAGACCTGGAAAACCCGCCTGGAGCTGGGCCACAGCGAGAACCGTGAAAAGACGCTGGATAAGCTGAGCGACGATCACTACGTGTTCAACACCTACCGCGACTCGGTCAATTGGCAGAACGACCTGACCCTGAACGAGCGCAACAGCATCATGCTGGGGGGCGACTGGTACGAGGACCGTGTCAATAGCAGCACGGCGTTAGATGAGGACAGCCGCTGGAACCGTGCGGCGTTCATCCAGCACCGCTTCAAGGGCGAGCACTTTTCGACCGAGCTCGGCCTGCGCCACGATCAGAACGAACAGTTCGGCAGCCAGAACACCTGGAGCGGCACGCTCACTGTGCCGCTCAATGACGCCAACGACGTGCTGCTGTCCTACAGCGAAGGCTTCCGCGCGCCGACGTTCAACGACCTGTATTACCCGGACTTCAGCAACCCGAATCTCAAACCCGAGCACTCCAAAAGCTACGAGCTGCAATGGCGCAGTCGCCTGAGCGAAACCGCCCGCCTTGAGGCCTCGCTGTATCGCACTGATCTGCAGGACGCGATTGCCCTCGACAGCGACTTTCGCCCTCAGAACATCGGCTCGGCACGGATCAATGGTGTCGAAGCGTCCCTTGAGCAGCAATTGTTCGGCTGGACCGGCAAGCTCGGCGCGTCGGTCATCGACCCGCGCGACCGTGACACTGGGCACACGCTCAACCGTCGCGCCCGCCGCACCCTGAACCTCGATCTTGATCGGCAGTTCGATCGCCTCGGTGTCGGCGCCAGTTGGCAGGCCGTCAGCGACAGCTACAACGACGAGGCCAACACCCAGCACATCGGCGGCTATTCGTTGTTCGGATTGCGCAGCAGCTGGAAAGCTAGCGACGAAGTGAAGCTTGAGTTCAAGCTGGATAACGCCTTGGACAAGCGCTACAGCCGCACGCTGTACAGCTTCGATGGCAGCAACTACGGCTATCGCGAAGAGGGTCGGACGTGGATGTTTGGCGTGACGTGGACGCCGGAGCTGTAGGTCTGCAGCCCACCTGATCTAGCGTTCTGGCGCTATCACGCTGCACACCTTCGCCACCGCTTCCACCATCTGCCCGCTTGCTCGTTCGAGGCCTTTATCGGGCACGGCAAACAGGCGACCGGCTTTCACGGCCTTCAACTGCGACCAGGTTTTCCATGTCGGCAACAATGCAGCGTCGCTGGCGAGAATCACGTCCGGATCTCGTTGCAGCACTGACTCGATACTCACCTGCGGCGCCGGCAGGGTCAGGTCTTCAAACACATTACGTGCGCCGCAGACGGTCAGTGCATCGCTGATGATCTGACCGCCGCCGACGGTGTAAAGCGGCTGATCCCACACTTGGTAAAAGACTTTCAGCGGGACATCGCGCCGATAGCGTTCACGCAACCCGGCCAATCGCTGACGGAAATCCCCCGCTACTTGTCGTCCACGATCGGCGCGGCCAAGACGTTCGCCCATCTGCTTGATCTGATCAGCCAGTTCGTTCAGCGTGTGGGGCTCGGCGGTGTAAGCAGGAATATTCAGGCGCTTCAGTTGATCGCGCTGGGCCGCGCTGACACTCCCGGGCCATAGCAGCAAAAGATCCGGCTGCAAACTGAGCAGGCGCTCGATGTCGAGCTGCCCGTAGCGACCCACCGAAGGCAGGCCTGCTACCTTTGTCGGGCGTGGACCGCCGTCGAGCACGCCGACCAGCAGATCGGCGGCATCCAGTTCAACAACAATTTCAGTCAGAGAGGGTGCGAGGCTGACCACCCGCTGGTCAGCGCCGGCCTGATAGGCGATCAGCAACAGCAGGTAGGCAATCAGCGGGCGCATCAAGCGCGGCCAGCCGGCGCCCGACCACGGCGCAGGCTGCAGAGCATCACGCCGGATCGACTTCGCTCTGATGCTCGTTACCCATCATGTGACCCAGCTTGCCGGCCTTGGTCGCCAGGTAGAGCTTGTTGTGCGGATTGTGGCCGGTGTGCAGCGGCACACGCCCGGCTACGGTGATGCCCATGTCTGTCAGCGCTTTGACCTTGCGCGGATTATTGGTCATCAGACGCAGGGACTTGATGCCCAAGTGCTCCAGCATCGGCAGGCAAATGCCGTAATCGCGCTGGTCAGCGGCAAAGCCCAGGCGCTCGTTGGCTTCTACGGTATCGGCACCGCCGTCCTGCAGTTCGTAGGCACGGATCTTGTTCATCAGGCCAATGCCGCGACCTTCCTGGCGCAGGTACAACAACACGCCGCGGCCTTCGGTGGCGATAGCGCGCAACGCCGCTTCAAGCTGGGAACCGCAATCGCAGCGCTGACTGAACAGCGCGTCACCGGTCAGGCATTCGGAATGCACGCGGCCGAGCACCGAGGCGCCATCTGACACATCGCCGAGGGTCAGCACGACGTGCTCGCGACCGTTTTCCTGCTCGAGAAAGCCATTCATTTTGAACGTGGCAAAGGGGGTAGGCAGCTTGGAAGCCGCGACAAATACGACGGGCACCGGGTGCTCCTGATCAGTATGAGGGCTGGAAATTCGCAACATTGTAACAGCAGGTTCCGGCAGACGCTTAGGCTGAATTGTTGGCCAATCAGATCAACGCGCTTGATCAGTGGGCAGCGTCAGTAACAGATTGACGACCGTCTGTGTCGAACGGATACGCATGCTTCCAGCGTGCAAAGATCGGCCGCAGCTTGCCGCTGTGCACAAGTTCGCCCATCCGCACGTCAAACAGATCCCGCAGCGCATGCCCTCGCGGGGTATCAGCAAAGCTCAGGTACAACGGAATGGACGTGAGATAAGTCAGCCGATAACGCTGAGGATCGTCGCTTTGGGCGAGGACAAAGTCCATTTCCGGCTTGGCATCGATGTACAGATCCGCGCGCCCGTATTCGAGCATCGGCAGAATGTGATCGCGCCGGGCGACCTCGTTGAAGTGCGTGACGTTGGGCAGATAGTGCTGAAACTCGTAGCCACGCACCCAGGCGAGACGATATTTTCCCAGCGTCTGCAGCGAAGGAAGCGGCTTCGACGCCAGACCCAGCGTGTAGATCTCGTCATTGTCGTAGTGCCACTTTGAGTAAAGCGTGCCCTCGACTTCATCCTTGTAGGCAGCAATCCAGGCATCGGCCTCGCCGCGCTGCACCAGCCCGACCGCGCGGGTGTAGGGCTCGATGCGCTGCTCGACCTTGACGCCGGCCGGCTCGAAGATCTCCCGCATCAGGTCCCAGCCCAGCCCCGTGCCGTCGGTTTCGGTGTAACCAATCCAGTGCTCGCTGACCAGCAGGATGTCGGAGGGCTTGTCGGGCACAGATGCAGGGGTTGCCGCGTCGGCAGTCATCCAGACGCTCGTCATCAGCAATGCCAGACCCAGCAGCCATCCCACGCCTGAACGCCTCATGAGCGCAGACCTACATCACAGCCCACAACCAGACCAGCCCTTGCATCGCGAGCCACGCGAAAACGCCGGCCAGGACATCATCGAGCATGATGCCAACGCCGCCGTGAACGTGCTTGTCTATCCAGTGAATGGGCCAAGGCTTGAGAATGTCGAAAAAGCGAAACACCAGAAAACCCACCAGCAGCCAGACCCACCCCTCGGGCACCAGCCACAGGGTGATCCACATCCCGACCATTTCATCCCACACGATGCCTTCATGGTCGTGAACGCGCAGGTCGTCGGCCACTTTGCCGCACAGCCAGAAGCCGAAGAGCATGGTCAGGCCGAGCATCAACCAATAGCCCCAGTCCGGCAGCATCTGCCACAGCGGGATGAACGGTACGGCGACCATTGAGCCCCAAGTGCCGGGCGCTTTGGGGAGTGTGCCGGAGCCGAAACCGAAGGCCAGGAAATGCCACGGATTGGTCCATACGGACGGAGGAACGTTTTCCGCCGGAACCTGATTGGGATGATCTGTCACCGTGTCTCCTGAAAATGTTGATAGCCCCGAGTCAACGGGGTGACGTCCTGCCCAAGTGCGTCAATCAGCGCCACGCCGTGGCCTTCGACCACCCGACCCAGAACGAAAAAAGGCAAGCCAGCAGCCTGAAGTTCAGCCAGCCATGATGGCGGCAACGTAAAGGCCAGTCTGTAGTCATCGCCCCCGCCAAGCGCCGCATCCAACGCCGCATCAGGCCCGAAAAAACTCAGCAGCGCGTCAGACATCGGCACTTTTTCACGCTCAACGAGCAAGCGCACGCCCGATGCGGTGGCGATGTGTCCGCAGTCGGCGAGCAGTCCGTCAGAGATGTCCAGCGCCGCGCTGGCCTTGTTGCGCAACGCGATGCCCAGCTCGAACTGCGGCTGCGGCGACCAGTAACGCGCCAGCAAGGCCTGAGTGGTAGACGCCTCGGTGCTGCGCTGGTTCAACACCAACGGCAGCGCTCCGGCCCCGTCGCCCAGCGGACCGCCCACGCACAACAAATCGCCGGGCCGGGCGCCGCTTCGGGTCAGGGCATGCCCGGTGGGAACGGTGCCGAAAACGGTGACCGTCAGGCTTAACGGCCCGCGCGTCGTGTCGCCGCCGATCAGGCGCAGGCCGCAGCCTTGGGCCATGGTGTTCAAACCGCGGGCGAACGCTTCCAGCCAGTCGGCGGAAACCTGCGGCAGGGTCAGAGCAAGGGTAAATGCGAGGGGACTGGCGCCCATGGCGGCCAGGTCGCTGGCCGAAACGCCGAGTGCGCGCTGGCCAAGCAGGAAAGGATCGCAGACGTCCGGGAAATGCACCCCGGCAACCAGCGTGTCAGTGGAGATAGCGAGTTGCTCGCCAGTGGCCACCGACAACAGGGCGCAGTCGTCGCCGATCCCCAAGGCAACGCCTTCGCCGGGCTGCGCGCAGGGCGCAGCGGCAAAGTAATTGCGGATCAGTTCGAACTCGCCCATGGCGGAGACGCTCAGGTTCTGGAGAAACCCAGACGCCTCAGCGCTTGTGCGCCTTCACTTCGACTTCGCGCAGACGCGGAGCCAGCTTGTCGAGCACGCCGTTGACGAACTTGTGGCCGTCGGTCGAACCGTAGACTTTCGCCAGCTCGATGCCTTCGTTGATGACCACACGGTACGGCACGTCGATGCGCTCCAGCAGCTCCCAGGTCGATAGACGCAAAACCGCCAGCTCAACCGGGTCCAGCTCGTCGATGGTCAGGTCAAGACATGGCGCCAGCGCCGCGTCGATCTTGTCCTGATTGCCCGGAACACCGTGGAGGATGTCGTGGAAATAGCTGGCATCGACGGAGGTGAAGTCGTTGTCGACGCGGAATTGTGCTTCGATTTCGTTCAGCGACTGGCCAGCCATGTGGCGCTGGTAAAGGGCCTGCATCGCCATCTGGCGAGCCGCACGACGCTTTTCGCTTTTGGATGGCTTGCCCGCGTCTGCCGCACGTGGATCACGCGGGTTGAACTGATCGCTTTCGTCGTTAATCACTTGGCCTCCAACTGCGCCAACAGGCTGACCATCTCGATGGCGGACAGGGCAGCTTCAGCGCCTTTGTTGCCGGCCTTGGTGCCGGAACGCTCGATCGCCTGTTCGATGGAATCGACAGTCAGGACGCCGAACGCGACCGGTACGCCGAACTCCATGGACACCTGGGACAGGCCCTTGGTGCATTCGCCAGCGACGTATTCAAAGTGCGGGGTGCCGCCACGAATGACGGCGCCGAGCGCGATGATGGCGGCGAATTCGCTGCGTTGAGCGACCTTCTGCACAACCAGCGGGATTTCGAACGCGCCCGGTGCGCGGATGATGGTGATGTCGCTTTCGCTCACGCCATGGCGAACCAGGGCATCAACGGCACCGCTCACCAGGCTTTCGACGACGAAGCTGTTGAAGCGGCCAACCACCAGGGCATAGCGACCTTGGGGGGCGATGAAGGTACCTTCGATGGTCTTCAGGGTCATTCGGCTGAGTCTCGTGTTCTCGTATTAAAGAGCATGAGAGCGCGCATCGGACGCGCGCTCTCAGGGATTTTAGGCCACGAATGGGCGACTGCAGGGACCAGAACCACCCACGGCTGAACGCTGTCGGGGCCCGTCACCTGCCGGTCTTTATTCGGAGGGCACGTATTCTACAACTTCCAGATCGAAACCGGATATCGCATTGAACTTCATTGGCGAACTCATCAGGCGCATTTTGCGCACGCCGAGGTCACGAAGGATCTGCGAACCGGCACCGACGGTGCTGTAAGTGGTCGGCGTCTTGATCGGCGTGCCGCCGGCGGTTTCACGCACATGGGCCAGAACCGTGTCGCCATCGAGCGGGTGACCGAGCAGCAGCACGACGCCGCTGCCGGCCTCGGCCACGGTCTTCATAGCAGCGCGCAGGCTCCAGCGGCCGGGCTGTTTGACCATCAACAGGTCGCGCAGCGGGTCCATGTTATGCACGCGAACCAGCGTGGCTTCTTCCGCGCAGATCTTGCCCAGCGTCAGCGCCAGGTGCACGTCACCTTCGACGGAATCGCGGTAGGTCACCAGATTGAAATGGCCCAGTTCGCTGTCGAGGGGCTGCTCGGCAATCCGCTGAACGGTACGCTCGTGGATCATCCGGTAATGGATCAGGTCGGCGATGGTGCCGATCTTGATGTTGTGCTCGGCCGCGAAGGCTTCCAGTTCAGTACGACGGGACATGGTGCCGTCGTCGTTCATGACTTCGCAGATCACGCCGGTCGGCTCGAAACCGGCCATGCGCGCCAGGTCGCAGGCCGCTTCGGTATGGCCTGCGCGGGACAGTGTGCCACCGGCTTGGGCCATCAACGGGAAGATGTGGCCCGGGCTGACGATGTCTTCAGCCTTGGCGTCTTTGGCAGCAGCGGCCTGAACGGTGCGCGCGCGGTCGGCGGCGGAAATCCCGGTGGTCACGCCTTCGGCGGCTTCGATGGAGACGGTGAACTTGGTGCCGAAGCCCGAGCCATTGCGCGGCGCCATCAACGGCAGTTTCAGGGTTTCGCAGCGCTCGCGGGTCATCGGCATGCAGATCAGGCCACGGGCGTAACGCGCCATGAAGTTGATGTGCTCGGCCTTGACGCACTCGGAGGCCATGATCAGATCGCCTTCGTTCTCGCGGTCTTCGTCATCCATGAGGATGACCATCTTGCCTTGGCGAATGTCTTCAACCAGTTCTTCGATGCTGTTGAGCGCCACGCGGCACCCCCTTCGATTCAGGATTTGAGGTAGCCGTTGGCGGCCAGAAAGCTTTCGCTGATATTGCCGCCCTGGGCCGGCGTCGGATCGGCCGCTTTGTCACCGAGCAGCAAACGCTCGAGGTAACGCGCCAGCAGGTCGACTTCCAGGTTGATCTTACGGCCCGGGCGGTAGTCGCCCATGATGGTTTCGGCGAGCGTGTGCGGGACGATGGTCAGCTCGAACTCGGCGCCGTTGACGGCGTTCACGGTCAGGCTGGTGCCGTCGACGGTGATCGAGCCCTTGTGAGAGATGTACTTGGCCAGCTCGCGGGGGGCGCGCATGCGGAACTGGATCGCACGGGCGTTTTCTTCACGGGCCAGCACTTCGCCAACGCCGTCGACGTGGCCGCTGACCAGATGGCCGCCCAGGCGCGTGGTCGGGGTCAGGGCTTTTTCCAGATTGACCCGGCTGCCGGTTTTCAGATCGACGAACGCAGTGACGTTCAGGGTTTCGCGGCTGACGTCGGCCCAGAAGCCGTCGCCTGGCAATTCAACGGCGGTCAGGCAGACGCCGTTGACCGCGATGCTGTCGCCCAGTTTGACGTCGGAAAGGTCGAGCTTGCCGGTCTCTACGTAAACGCGGACGTCGCCGCCTTTCGGAGTGATGGCGCGGATGCTGCCGATGGATTCGATGATGCCGGTAAACATGGGTGCTCCTGGAAAACAGGGCCAGCGCTGAGCGCGGAAGCCGGAATTATACGCCGGGGTGCGACGCGGGTATCGCAATGACTCGCCAGTCATTGCCGACCGCGCGCATTTCGACGATCTTGAGTTCGAGCGCCTCGCTCATCTGCGCCAGCGGGATGTCCAGCAACGGTCGGGCCGACGAGCCCATGAACTTGCCCGCCACGAAGATCTGAAATTCATCCACCAGGCCCAGCCGGGTAAACGCGCCGGCCAGCTTGGGACCGGCTTCGACCAGCACGTCATTGACGCCACGGGCCGCCAGTTCAACCAGCAACTTGCGCAGGTCGACATGCCCGCCGCTGCTGGGCAGCGCCAGCAGTTCGTGGCCTTCGTCGTGGTAGCGCCCCCGTGCTGACGCTGCCGCGCAGGTCACCACCAGCGCGTTGCCCGCTGTAAAGAACGGCGCATCGAGGGGCACCCGCAAACGCCCGTCGATCAACACGCGCAACGGCGGTCGGGTCGCGGCCAGGGCAGTGAGTTCGGCGTTCAGGCCCAACTCGTCAGGGCGCACGGTGAGCCGCGCGTTGTCGGCGAGCACGGTATCGGCGCCGGTCAGCACGACGCTCGACTGCGCACGCAAGCGTTGTACGGCAGATCTCGCTTCAGGGCCGGTGATCCACTGGCTTTCGCCGCTGGCCATAGCCGTTCGTCCGTCGAGGCTCATCGCCAGCTTGACCCGCACGTACGGCAGGCCATGTTCCATGCGCTTGAGAAAGCCTTTGTTCAGCGCCCGCGCTTCGCTTTCGAGCACGCCGCCCTGCACCGCGATCCCGGCGTTCATCAATCGCAACAGGCCACGGCCGGCGACGTCGGGATTGGGGTCTTGCATGGCGGCGACCACACGCGCCACACCGGCATTGACCAACGCGTCGGCGCACGGCGGGGTGCGGCCATGATGGCTGCAGGGTTCGAGGGTGACGTACGCGGTGGCGCCCTTTGCCTTGTCGCCCGCCTCGCGCAGCGCATGGACCTCGGCGTGGGGCTCGCCGGCGCGGACGTGCCAGCCTTCGCCGACAATTGCGCCATCACGCACGATCACGCAGCCGACACGCGGGTTGGGGTGCGTCGAGTAGACGCCCTTGCGCGCCAGCTCCAGCGCCCGCGCCATATAGGCTGCGTCGAGCACGCCTTGCTCTGTCGAGGTCATGCTCACTCTTTAACCGGCTCGCGGGCCAGTCGGTCGATTTCTTCGCGGAATTCGTTGAGGTCCTGAAACCGCCGATAAACAGAAGCAAAGCGGATGTAGGCCACTTCGTCGAGCTTCTGCAATTCGCCCATCACCAGCTCACCGACGATCAGCGATTTGACCTCGCGCTCGCCGGTCGCACGCAGCTTGCTTTTGATGTGGGCCAGGGCCGCTTCGAGACGTTCGACGCTGACCGGGCGTTTTTCCAGCGCGCGCTGCATGCCGGCGCGCAGCTTCTCTTCGTCGAAGGGCTGACGGCTGCCGTCCTGCTTGATCAGCCGGGGCAGAACCAGTTCAGCGGTTTCGAATGTGGTGAAGCGTTCTTCGCAAGCGACGCATTCGCGGCGGCGGCGAACCTGATCGCCTTCAGCAACGAGGCGCGAGTCAATGACTTTGGTGTCGTTGGCACCGCAAAAGGGACAGTGCATGGTGGCAGGCAACAAAAAAAGGGAGGGCCATGGTAGCGCATCTCGCTGGCAAGACAAGTCCGGGGCTTTAAGGTATATAGACGCGCATTCAGTGCGGTGAAACCCGCCGCACTCAGCGATACTGCGCCATCCCGTGCGTATCTCGCCCGCATTCTGCTTTGTCTGGAGCTGTTCATGACGCTACGTACGCTTGCTGTAATCAGCCTTGTGGGCCTGCTCGCTGCGTGCAGCACGGCCGAGGCGCCAAAACCTGCGGCGCCCGCCAAACCTGCGCCCAACGCCATTACGCTACCGGAAGGGCAAGGTCCGCTGCAGCCGTTCCAGCGTGAATTGAGCGGCCAGTTGCTGGGCGTGCCGGCCGGCGCAGAGGTCGAGCTGGCGCTGCTGGTGATTGACGATCGCAATCGCCCGCAGAAGCTGCTGACCAGCACCAAGTTGATCGGCAACAACCAGTCGCTGCCATTCCAGCTGCGTTTTAATCCAGAAGCCTTCCCGGTGGGCGCGCGTGTCGAACTGCGCGGCCGCGCCAGCAAGTCCGGTCAGTTGATTCTGCATCTGCCGTCCGTGCTGATCACCCAGCCCACCACTCAGGCGCTGGGTCAGCTGCAATTCGCTCCCGCACCGTGACCGCTCCGCTTCACCTGCAAGCCGCATTGGGCGAACTGCTGGGCGATGCGCAACTGGGTGCCGAAGCGCTGCCGGGTACGGACCTGAAGCTGTGGCTGATCGACGCGAACAATATGGATCGTGCGTTCAGCCCCGACGAAACCCGGCGCATTCTCGAAGACCCGCCCTACTGGAGTTTCTGTTGGGCCAGTGGCCTGGCGCTGGCGCGCTTTCTCGCCGAGCAGCCGCAGTGGGTCGCGGGCAAGCGGGTGCTGGATTTCGGCGCGGGCTCGGGCGTCGCAGGCATTGCGGCGATGAAAGCCGGGGCCCTTGAAGTCGTCGCCTGTGATCTTGATCCGCTGGCGATCAAGGCCTGCCGAGCCAACGCTGAGCTGAACGGCGTGACGCTTCAGTATTCGGACGACTTCTTCGCCGAGGAAGATCGTTTTGACCTGATCCTGGTGGCCGACGTGCTGTACGACCGCGCCAACCTGCCGCTGCTGGATCAGTTTCTCAGTCGCGGAAAAGAGGCGTTGGTGGCCGATTCCCGGGTGCGGGACTTTCAGCATCCGATGTATACGCCGCTGGGAGTTCTGGAGGCGCTGACGCTGCCTGACCTGGCCGAGCCGTGGGAGTTTCGCAGAGTGAGCCTTTATCATGCGGTCAGGTCATGACTCGCTTCGCAAGCGCAATTGTGCGGCAGGCATCAACCCCGCTTCCGACAATCCCCCCAGCGCTTTATAGTTCGCGCCATCAAGCCTTTTTTCGAGACCCGCGATGAGCCAGGACACGCCGTACATCTTCGATGCGACCACCGCCACTTTCGATCAGATGGTCATCGAAAATTCCTTTCACAAACCCGTGCTGGTGGATTTCTGGGCCGAGTGGTGTGCGCCGTGCAAGGTGCTGATGCCGCTGCTGCAACAGATTGCCGAGAGTTATCAGGGCGAATTGCTGCTGGCCAAGGTCGACTGCGACGCTGAACAGGACATCGTGGCGCGCTTCGGCATTCGCAGCCTGCCCACCGTGGTGCTGTTCAAGGACGGCCAGCCGGTGGATGGATTCTCTGGCGCCCAGCCTGAATCGCAAATCCGCGCGCTGCTTGAACCCCATGTGCAGATGCCGCCACCGGCCGCCGCCGACCCGCTGAAAACCGCGCAGGCGATGTTCGCCGAGAGCCATTTCGCCGAAGCCGAAGCGGTGCTGCAGACCATCCTCAGCGAAGACAACACCAACGCTGCCGCGCTGATTCTGTACGCGCGCTGCCTGGCCGAACGCGGCGAGCTGACGGAAGCCCGCACGGTGCTGGATGCGGTGAAAAGCGATGAGCACAAAGCCGCGCTGGCCGGGGCTAAGGCGCAATTGACGTTCCTGGCAGAAGCCGCCGCATTGCCTGACGTCGCCGAGCTGAAGTCGCGCCTGGCGCAGAACCCGCAGGACGATGAAGCCGCGCACCAGTTGGCGATCCAGCAATTGTCCCGTCAGCAATACGAAGCCGCGCTGGAGGGACTGCTCAAGCTGTTCATCCTCAACCGCAGCTACAACGAAGGCCAGCCGCACAAGACGCTGCTGCAGGTGTTTGACTTGCTGGGGAATGATCACCCGCTGGTGACTACGTATCGTCGTCGGTTGTTTGCGGCGCTCTACTGACAGCGCTAAACCCTGTGGGAGCGAGCTTGCTCGCGAAGGCGGTGTGTCAGGCTCGAACATGTTTCGGGACTACCGCTTTCGCGAGCAAGGTGGAACGCCACCCCGGTCGCTCCCACATGGCCAGGATGCCCATCAGTAGGCATGGTGAGGCTGAGGCATGTCACTCAACCCAGTGATACACCGGCGTGTCGCCCTGGCTTTCCACTTTCACGTTGGCGCTGTGGCGCATCCGCACCATCAGGCGTTTGCCCGCAGCGGTGCTGCCCGACAGACCTTCCAGCTGACCAAGCAGATCCGGCCCGGTCAGATGTCCCGCTTTGCGCAACAGTTCTTGAGCGATATCCCAAACAGCATCGTTGCGACTGGCCGCAGGCTTGACGGACGTATCAACCGGCGCCGACGTTGCCTGCACCTGCGCGCCTAGCTGAATGCCCAGCCGTGCCCAGTCGGCGTCGTCCATTTCCACAGTCAGATCCACCGGCAGATCGCCGACGGTTCCACGGATTCGCAGCATGGGGTGTGTCCTCTGATAGGGCGGACCGGCATGGTCCCACAGGAATTGGCGACCTGCACGTGATCCCTGACAGCCCACGCGCCTACAGGGCTGAATAAAAAGTTAAGAACCGGCACAATTTATTGTTATAAGATTACATAACAAATTTCAGACTCGCCTCCGGAGCTTTCCCCTATGCGTCTTTTGCTACTCGCCCTGCCCTTTGCCCTGCTGCCCCTCGCCGTTGCCCACGCGGCCGATGAACATGACCACGATCATGAGCACGGCAGTCTCGGCGCGCACGTGCACGGTGTCGCGCGGCTGGATATGGCGCTGGACGGTCGTACGCTGGAACTGGAACTCGACACGCCGGCGATGAACATCGTCGGCTTCGAGCACCCGGCAACCACCGACGCTGACAAGATGACCTTGGCCCTGGCCAAGGAAACCCTGCTCAAGCCCCATGCCCTGTTCAGTCTCCCGGAGGCAGCCGGATGCACCGCGACCAAACAGCGGGTGGAAAGCACGCTGTTCGGCGACAAGGATGACGACGATCACGAGCACGCCGATGGCGACGCGGCTGAACACGAGCACAGCGAAATTCACGGCCACTATCAGCTCACCTGCAGCGCGCCGAACGTGCTCAACAAGCTCGATCTGACCCAGCTGTTCAAAAGCTTCCCTGCGACCCAGACCATTCAGGTGCAGCTGGTGACACCGAAACACCAGATGGGCGCTGAAGTGCGTCCGAGCAATCCGGTGGTCAAGTTTTAACCAACGCCGCTCTATCAGCGACCGGGCTTCCCGGTCGATCACTTTTCAAACGTACGTGTGGCCATGACTCAAGCGCTTATTGAATTGTCCGAACTCGGCTTCAGCTGGCCGGGGCATCCGCAGCTGCTGGACATTCCGGCGTTTCGCCTCGATGCCGGCGAAACCCTGTTTCTCAAAGGCCCCAGCGGCAGCGGTAAAACCACATTGCTCGGTTTGCTGGGCGGCGTGCAGCGCCCCAGTCGCGGCAGCGTTCGCCTGCTCGGTCAGGAGCTGACGCAGCTCTCTGCAGGGGCGCGGGACCGTTTTCGTGTCGACCACACGGGCTACATTTTCCAGCAGTTCAACCTGCTGCCGTTTTTGTCGGTGCGCGAGAACGTCGAGCTGCCGTGCCGCTTTTCCAAACTACGCACGCAGCGGGCGACGCAACGCCACGGCAGCGTCGACAAAGCGGCTGAAACCCTGCTCGCTCACCTGGGCTTGAAAGACCCCGAAATGCTTAGCCGCCGCGCCGATTCGCTGTCCATTGGTCAGCAGCAGCGTGTCGCCGCCGCTCGCGCCCTGATCGGCCAGCCGGAGCTGGTGATCGCTGACGAACCGACGTCGGCGCTGGATGCCGACGCCCGGGAAGCGTTCATCCAGTTGTTGTTCGCCGAATGCCGGGAGGCCGGCGCCAGCCTGCTGTTCGTCAGCCACGATCAGAGCCTGGCGCCGCTGTTCGATCGCAATCTGTCGCTGGCCGAACTCAATCGCGCCGCCGTCGCCGCAGAGGTTTGAGATGTATCTTCTTCGTCTGGCGCTGGCCAGCCTCGCCAACCGCCGCTTCACTGCCTTCCTCACCGCGTTCGCCATCGCCCTCTCCGTCTGCCTGCTGCTGGCGGTCGAACGGGTGCGCACCGAAGCACGCGCCAGTTTTGCCAGCACCATCAGCGGCACGGACCTGATCGTCGGCGCTCGCTCGGGGTCGGTCAACCTGCTGCTGTACTCGGTGTTCCGCATCGGCAACGCCACCAACAACATTCGCTGGGACAGTTTCGAGCACTTCGCCAACAGCAAGCAGGTGAAGTGGGCGATCCCGATTTCCCTCGGCGACAGCCATCGCGGCTATCGCGTGATGGGCACCAACGAATCGTATTTCGAGCACTACCAGTACGGTCGTCAGCAGCACTTGGAGCTGGCCGACGGCCGGCCGTTCGCCACCGACCCGTTCGAAGTGGTGCTCGGCGCGGAAGTCGCGGACGCGCTGCATTACAAGCTGGGCGACAAGCTAGTGCTGGCCCACGGCGTCGCGACGGTGAGTCTGGTCAAGCATGACGACAAGCCGTTCACCGTCGTCGGCATTCTCAAACGCACCGGCACGCCGGTGGACCGCACGCTGCACATTAGCCTCGGCGGCATGGAAGCGATTCACATCGACTGGCACAACGGCGTCCCCGCCCAAGGCGCCGGGCGAATCAGCGCCGATCAGGCACGCAACATGGACCTCACGCCCACCGCCATCACCGCGTTCATGCTCGGGCTGAACAGCAAGATTGCGACCTTCGCCGTGCAGCGCGACATCAACGAGTTCCGCGGCGAGCCGATGCTGGCGATTCTGCCGGGGGTGGCGTTGCAGGAGCTGTGGAGCCTGATGGGCACGGCTGAAAAAGCGCTGTTCGTGATTTCGCTGTTTGTGGTGCTGACCGGGCTGATCGGCATGCTGACGGCGATTCTCACCAGCCTCAACGAGCGGCGTCGGGAGATGGCGATTCTGCGCTCGGTGGGCGCACGCCCTTGGCACATCGCCAGTCTGTTGGTGCTGGAAGCGTTTGCCCTGGCGCTGGGAGGATCGGTTTGCGGGTTGGCGCTGCTTTACATCGGCATTGCCACCGCGCAGGGTTACGTGCAGGCCAATTACGGCTTGTACCTGCCGCTGTCACTGCCCAGCACCTACGAATGGACGCTGCTGGCGGGCATTCTCGGCGCTGCCGTGTTGATGGGCACCGTGCCCGCGTGGCGAGCCTACCGCCAGTCGCTGGCAGACGGGCTGTCGATTCGTTTATGAGGTCGTTGTGATGCGAATGGGTTGGGTGCTGTGGTTGATGATCGTCGCGACGCCGTTGTGGGCCCAGGACCTGCGCGTGCTGACGTGGCAGGAGATGATCCCGCCCGACGCTCCGCCCGTGAAGCTGATCACCGCGCCCATCCATAACCTGTCGAGCATGGCGGACACCCTGTCAGTCGAGTCCGCGCCCGCCGCCCATCAACTGGCGCCCCATGCGCCGGTGGTCAAGTCGCTGGACGGCGAGCGAGTGCGTCTGCCGGGTTACATCGTGCCGCTGGAAGTCAGCGAGGAAGGCCGGGTGACGGAGTTTCTGTTGGTGCCGTATTTCGGCGCCTGCATTCACGTGCCTCCACCGCCGCCGAATCAGATCGTCCACGTGACCAGCGAACTGGGCGTCAAGGTGGACGAGCTATACCAGCCCTACTGGATCGAAGGCCCGATGCAGGTCAAATCCTCGACCACCGAACTGGCCGATGCGGGCTACCAGATGGAAGCGGACAAGATTCTGGTGTACGAAATGCCGGATGAGCAGTGAGCTGCCGTTAGCAGGCACACCCTAATTGCACTTTCATTGAGCCAGGTCAAAAACCGCGAGCCAGACGCTTCGTAACATACGGCATCTCTTTTTTATGCCCTTACGGAGCTCCCATGCACAAGTCCCTGCTCAGCGTGCCCCTGCTCGCGCTTGCACTCGGTGTACCTCTCGCCGCTCACGCCCACCAGGCCGGTGACTTCATCATTCGCGCCGGTGCTGCCACGACGGCGCCCAACGAAGAAAGCGGAAACCTGAAGCTGGACGGCACCAAAGTCCCGGGTACCAAAGCGACGCTGGACAGCGACACCCAACTGGGGCTGGCCTTCGCCTACATGCTCACCGATCACGTGGGCCTTGAGTTGCTGGCGGCAACGCCCTTCCAGCACACCGTCGCGGTCAAAGGCCTGGGCCCGGGGCTGGATGGCAAGCTGGCGGACGTGAAACAACTGCCGCCGACCCTGTCGCTGCAGTACTACCCAATGGACGCGACGTCGAAATTCCAGCCATACGCCGGTGTCGGCGTGAACTACACCTGGTTCTACGACGAAAACCTGAGCAGCGAACGCAAAGGCCAGGGCATGAACAACCTGCACATCAAGAATTCTTGGGGCTGGGCCGGTCAGATCGGCGCGGACTACATGCTGACGGACAAGATCATGGTCAACGCCGCCGTCTGGTACGTGGACATCGACACACAAGCCACGCTGGACGGCCCGTCGGCGCTGGGCGTCGGCCGGACCAAAGTGAACGTGGACGTCGATCCGTGGGTGTACATGGTCGGCGTGGGCTACAAGTTCTAATCGCTTGAAGTTCGAAGCGTTTGCGCCCGAACCAGCAGGCACAAAAAAGGCACCTCCTCGGTGCCTTTTTGCTGCGCGGGTTTCAGCGCCCCAGCAGCCGGGCCAGCCCAACTTTCAGCGGCGTCGGCTCGGGCACTTTGAAGCGCTCAAGCAGACGCTGATTGCTCGCCCGTGAGTGCTTGATGTCACCCGAACGTGCCGGCAGGTAGCTCACCGGCGGCAGATTTCCGACCACCTCGGCAAGGGCGCCCAGCAGCTCGTTCAGCGAAGTCGTCGCGTTCAGCCCGACATTGACTGCGCCCTCTGCCACCGTCGGCATCTCGATGCCCTGCACCACGAGGTCAACCAGGTCCTCGACGTAGAAGAAGTCCCGGGTCTGCTCGCCGTCGCCGAAGACCGCAATCGGCAGGCCGTTTACCGCACGCTCCGCGAAGATGCTGATCACGCCCGAGTACGGCGAAGAAGGATCCTGGCGCGGGCCGAAGATGTTGAAGAAACGGAACACAACTGGCTCGAAACCGTGCTGGCGACGATAGAAATCAAAGTAGTGCTCACCAGCCAGTTTGTCCGACGCATACGGAGTCAGCGGCGCCTTCGGCGTGTCTTCGGTGATCGCCTCGCCTTCACCGTTGTTGCCATAAACGGCGGCGCTGGAAGCAAACACAACGCGCTTGATACCGGCCTGACGCATCGCTTCACAGACATTTAGCGTGCCGATGAAATTGCTCTGGTGCGTCTTCACCGGATCATCTACCGAGGCCTGCACCGACGCGACGGCAGCCAGGTGCGCCACGGCCTGACAACCCACCGCCGCGCGGGCCACCAGCGCGGCATCGGCGACATCAGCTTCGATCAACTCGACACGCGGGTTGTCCAGCGGCAGGTTGCTGCGTTTGCCGGTGGAAAGATCATCGAGAATGCGTACGGCGTAGCCCTTGGCGAGCAGCGCGTCGGTCAGGTGCGAACCGATGAAACCGGCGCCGCCGGTGATGAGGACAGGAGCATCAGACATGGCGGTAGTAGCGGTCCAGTAGGTTGGGCAAACCAGCACGCCAGGCGCGTGGCTTGATACCGAAAGTGTGGAGAATTTTCTTGCAGGCGAGCACGGCGTTCTGCGGCTCTTCGCTGGCGTCCGGACGTGCGGCGTGGGCTTGGGCGGTCGGCGTTTCGATTGCCAGCGGGCGCAGCAGACGGGCTTCGGTCAATACGGCCTGACCGAACGCCAGTGGCGTGGTCGCTTCATGGCCGGCGTAGTGGTAAGTGCCCCACAGCGGCGCGGCGCAATCAAGCTGTTTAAGCACTGAAATGATGACCCTCGCGGCATCATCGACCGGGGTCGGATTGCCACGACGGTCGTCCGCCAGCAGCAATTCACCGGGGGATTCGGCGCGGCTGAGAAAGCGCCCGAGCACACCTTCGGCGCTGTCGTCGAGCAGCCAGCCGAAACGCAGCAGCACGTGCTGCGGGCAGGTGGCGCGCACGCTTTGCTCGATGCGCCACAATGCTTGGCCACGGGAGCCCAGCGGCACGGGCTCGTCTTTTTCGCTGTAAGCCGTCGCCCGCGAACCGTCGAACACGCGGTAGCTGGAGGGTTGAACGAGGACGATATTGTGGTGCTGGCACAGTTCAGCGAGACGCTCGACGGAGCGTTCCTGATTATCCAGCCTGTCAGCGCTTACTCGCTCCGCCTGAAACCAGTCGAAGTAGTAAGCGAGATTGATCAAGGCATCCGGGCGGGTGTCATCGAGCAGTTGCGTCAGGCTTGCCGCGTCCCAACCGTCTTGGGGTGGACGCGGCGCGAGGAATCCAATGTTCTCCTCGGCACCTAGACGAATCAACGCCTGCCCGAGGGCATTCCCGCCGCCCAACAGCATAAGGCGCATTCGCATAGAGTCAGCAGGCTCAGTCTTCAGGTCGATTAAAAATAGGTGAAAAACGTCCGCAAACATAACACGTCATCGGGCAAGTCCCAACAACGGCGGGCATGCGCACGGGCGGCCGCCCCTGAAACCCGTCGCCGCTCACTCGCCCTTGTGTCTTCCCCTGAGCATCTGACCCTTGCATCTACCCACCGGCGCCCGCATTAATTGCGAATGAACCTTCCCCAGACGCCCGACCCGGTGCTCGACGCCTTTCATCCGGCGGTCAGCGCGTGGTTTCGCTCCACGTTCCCGGCCATTACTGCGGCCCAGGCCCAGGCGTGGCCGCTGATCAAACGCCGCGAGTCCACGTTGATCGCCGCGCCCACCGGTTCCGGGAAAACCCTGACAGCGTTTCTGGCGGTCATCGATGATCTGGTGCATCAAGGGCTGGGGCACGGCGGCGAGCTGCCGAGCGAGACCTTCGTGGTGTACGTCTCTCCCCTGAAAGCGCTGTCCAACGACATCCAGATCAACCTGCAGAATCCGTTGGCGGGCATCACGGAGCAGCTGATCCAGCAAGGCCTGCCCGGGCTGCGCATCACCACCGCCGTGCGGACCGGTGACACGCCGCAAAAAGATCGCACCGCCATGCGCAAAACCGCGCCGAACATTTTGGTCACGACGCCGGAGTCGCTGTACGTGCTGCTGGGCTCCGACTCCGGCCGGCGCATGTTGTCGAGCACGCAGACCGTTATCGTCGATGAGATTCACGCCATCGCTGCGGGTAAGCGCGGCAGTCATCTCGCCCTGACCCTCGAGCGTTTGCAGGCGCTGTGCGCTAAACCGCTGCTGCGCATCGGGCTGTCGGCGACGCAAAAACCCATCGAGCGGGTGTCGCGCTTTCTGGCTGGCAGCGATCCGGTCAGCCGTCCTTGCGCCATCGTTGACATCGGTCACGCGCGCCCTCGGGATCTGGCCATCGAAGTGCCGCCGGTTGCCTTGAGCGCCGTCATGTCCAGTGACGTCTGGCAACTGGTCTATGACCGGCTGGCGGCGTTGGCGCGCGAACACCGCACCACTCTCATCTTCGTCAACACCCGGCGACTCGCTGAGCGCATGGCGCGGCATCTGAGCGAGCGACTGGGCAAAGAAGCGGTAGCGGCCCACCACGGCAGCATGGCAAAAGAGCAACGACTCGACGCCGAGCAGCGCCTAAAGCGCGGTGATCTGCAGGTGTTGATCGCCACGGCTTCGCTGGAACTGGGGATAGACATTGGCGACGTCGATCTGGTCTGCCAGATCAGCTCGCCCCGTTCCATCGCTTCCTTTTTGCAGCGCGTCGGCCGTTCCGGTCACCACGTAGGCGGCACACCCAAGGGGCGGCTGTTTGCGGTGTCTCGGGATGATCTGATCGAGTGCGCGGCGCTGCTCGATTGTGTACGTCGCGGCGAGCTCGACACGCTGGTCATTCCCAAGGCGCCGCTGGATGTGCTGGCGCAGCAGATCATTGCTGAGGTGAGTTGTCAGGAATGGCAGGAGCAGGACCTGCTGGCGCTGTTCCGCAAGGCTTCGCCCTACGCCGAAGTCGACGAAACCCATTATCAGGCGCTGCTGAGCATGCTTGCCGAAGGCTACAGCGGGCGTCAGGGCGTGCGCGCGGCGTACCTGCATCGCGACGCGGTAACCCGCACGTTGCGTGGTCGGCGTGGCAGCAAACTCACGGCGGTCACCAGTGGCGGCACGATTCCGGACAACGCCGATTACAGCGTGGTCCTCGAACCTCAGGCGCTCAACATCGGCACCGTCAACGAAGACTTCGCCGTGGAAAGCGCGGCGGGGGACATCTTCCAGCTGGGCAACACGTCATACCGGATTCTGCGGATCGAGTCCGGCCGCGTGCGGGTCGAGGACGCCCACGGCATGCCGCCGAACATTCCGTTCTGGATGGGTGAGGCGCCGGGGCGCAGCGATGAATTGTCTTTCGCCGTCGCACGCTTGCAGGCCGACATCGACCAGCAGCTCAGCGCCCACCCTGGCAATCTTCAGGCCTGCACCGACTGGCTGATGAACACCTTGGGCCTGGACCTCGCCAGCGCCGAGCAGATCATTGAATACCTCGCCCGCGCGCACTCGGCCCTGGGTGCGCTGCCGTCACAGGACACGCTGGTCATTGAGCGTTTTTTCGACCAGTCCGGCGGCACGCAACTGGTGATTCACTCCCCGTTCGGCAGCCGGGTCAATCGCGCGTGGGGGCTGGCGCTGCGCAAGCGCTTCTGCCGCACCTTCAACTTCGAGTTGCAAGCCGCCGCCAGCGAGGACGCCATCGTGCTGTCGCTGTCCACGGCGCACAGTTTTGCGCTGGACGAAGTCTGGCGTTATCTCAACTCCGCCACTGCCGAGCATTTACTGATTCAGGCGGTGCTGGATGCGCCGCTGTTCGGCGTGCGCTGGCGCTGGAACGCCGGTGTCGCCTTGGCCCTACCGCGTTACACCGGCGGGCGAAAAGTGGCGCCCCAGCTGCAGCGGATCAAGAGCGATGACCTGATCGCCACGGTCTTTCCGGACCAGATCGCCTGCCTGGAAAATCTGGTGGGCGAGCGGGATGTGCCGGAGCATCCGCTGATCGAGCAGACCCTGGACGACTGCCTGCACGAAGCCATGGACGCCGAAGGTTGGCTGAAACTGCTGCGGCGTATGGAGAACGGCGAAGTGCGTCTGGTCAGTCGCGATCTGCCCGCGCCCTCCCCGCTCGCGGCGGAAATCCTCAACGCTAAACCGTATGCATTTCTCGACAACGCGCCGCTTGAAGAACGTCGCACCCAGGCGGTGCTCAATCGGCGCTGGAGCGACCCGGAATCCACAGACGATCTCGGCGCGCTGGATGTCGATGCGATCAAAGCGGTGGCCGATGAAGCCTGGCCGCAGCCGCAAAATGTGGATGAGATGCACGAGGCGCTGATGACCCTGGGATGCATCACCGGCGTTGAGGCCCGCGAGCACGGAGACTGGATGAAATGGCTGGAAACCCTGGCCCGCTCCGGCCGGGGCACGCGTTTGCAGGTCACGCCGGAGCAGGCGCTGTGGATTCCGCTGGAGCGGCTGACCTGTTTGCAGGCGATCTATCCCGCCGCCAAAATGCACCCGCCGTTAGCCGCCTTGGCCGGGTTCGACGAGGCGTGGAGCGAGGAGGACGCGCGGGTCGAGATCGTGCGTGCGCGGCTGGGAGGTTTCGGCCCGCTCACGGTTCCTGCCATTGCCGAGCCGCTGGCGCTGACGCAGAACGAGATCGCTCAGGCGCTGGCGCAGCTGGAGAACGAAGGCTACGTACTGCGCGGCCAGTTCAGCCCTGACGCGAGCGAGGAACAATGGTGCGAGCGGCATCTGCTGTCGCGTATCCACCGGTATACGGTCAAACGCCTGCGCCGGGAAATCGAGCCGGTGTCGCTGCAGGACTTCACTCGATTCCTGTTCGACTGGCAGCATCTGTCCGCCACGACCCAGAGTCAGGGCAAAGCCGCGCTGCCCGAAGTCGTCGCGCAACTGGAGGGATTCTCGTCGGCCGCAGGCGCGTGGGACAGTGATCTGCTTCCGGCACGCTTGAAGGACTATTCATCGATCTGGCTGGATGATCTGTGTCGGTCCGGCAAGGTGGTGTGGATGCGCCTGACCAGCCCCAACAAGGTCGGCAGCGCTGCGTTGCGCAGTACGCCGATTGTGCTGCTGCCGCGACCGCAGGTTCGCCTGTGGACCGGGCTGACCGAACAGCCGGCGCCGACCGAATTATCCCTGCGCGCGCAGAAGGTTCATGAGGTGTTGTCGAGCCAGGGCGCGATGTTTTTCGACGAGCTGACCTCCGAAGCTCACTTGCTGCGGGCTGAACTGGAAACGGCGCTGCAGGAATTGGTGGGCGCCGGGCTGGTCAATGCCGACAGTTTCGCCGGGCTGCGGGCGCTGATCACCCCGGCAAGCAAACGCAGCAGCCACACCAGCCGACGCAATCGCGGCGCCTTCATTGGCGGCATGGACGATGCCGGGCGCTGGGCGTTGTTGCGGCGCGCGCCGGCGAAGGAAGAAGGCGCGTCGCAACGGATCGACGGCGACACGCTGGAGCATGTCGCAATGACCTCGCTACGCCGATACGGCGTGGTGTTCTGGCGCCTGCTGGAACGCGAGGCGGACTGGCTGCCGACCTGGCGCGAGTTGCTGCGCACGTTCCATCGGCTTGAAGCTCGCGGAGAGATTCGCGGCGGGCGCTTCGTTGCCGGCCTGGCCGGTGAGCAGTTCGCGTTGCCCGAAGCCATCCCGTTGTTGCGCGAAGTCCGCAACCGCCCGCTGGACGGCAGCTTGATTGCCGTCAGCGGAGTTGACCCGCTCAACCTCGCCGGGACGCTGCTCCCCGGCGCGAAAGTCCCGGCGATTGTCGGCAACAAGCTGGTTTACCGCGACGGCATCCCCATCGCCGCCATCATCGCCGGCAAGCCGCAGTACTGGGGCGAGGTGGATGAGGCGCTGATGTTGCAGGTGCGCGACCGGTTGTTCAGATGAGCGCAGCCGAATGGGGCGTGTTAGGACGCTCGACTGGCTGTGACCCGATCTCAGGCAGGGCTTTCTGACCCGTCCTTGTTCACCACCGATGACTTGCCGGGCAGCGCTTGTTGCTCTGCGCCCTCTTCCCCTTCAGGTGCCTGACGATTGTGCGGGCTCATCACCAGTTGTGGATAAGTTTGCGCGAATCGCACCTCAGCCGACTTATCCACAAGTCGCTTGAGCCGATCATTGAACGCACGGCTCACCGCATACTGCCCACCCGACGAGGTACGAAACTGCGCCGTGATCACAATGCCGTTCATGTCCATCCGGTCCAGTCCGAACACTTCCAGCGGGCCCTGCAGTTTGCTCGCCAGCAGCAAGTCGTCGCTGATCGACTGGCCCGCTTCACGAATCAGCGAGGTCGCCGCGTCCACGTCCGTGTCGTAGGTGAACTGGAACGAGAAGAAGGCGTAAGCGAACTGCCGCGACTGGTTGGTGACCGCCTTGATCTGCCCGAACGGCACCGAATGCACGAAGCCCTTGCCGTCGCGCAGACGCAGGGTGCGGATCGTCAGGCTCTCGACTGTGCCGGCGTGGCCTGAATCCAGCACCACCCAGTCGCCGATGGAGATGGTGTCCTCGATGATGATGAACAGTCCGGTAATGACGTCCTGCACCAACTGCTGCGAACCGAAACCGATCGCCAGCCCGACAACCCCGGCACCGGCCAGCAGTGGCGCGACGTTGATGCCCAGGTTCGCCATGGTCGTGATGGTGCAGATCACCACCAGGATGATCTTCATCGCGTTACGCAACAGCGGCAGGATGGTCTTCACCCGTGTGCTCGGCTGACGCGCGGAACGTCCATTGGCCGGAGGCTTCAGGGCTTCCTGAATGGCCGTGTCCATTACCACCCACAGCAGCCAGGTCACCAGCAGGATCAGACCGATGCTGCTCAGCGAATCGCTGATCACTTTGCCCAACGCATTGCGTTGGGCGAATTCAAACAGCGAGAAACCCCAGATCCGACCCAGCAACTCGATGAAGCCGATCGCCAGCGCGATACGCATGACTGCGTGGAACAGGCTCAGCAGACGCTCCTTGTAAACACTGTCGGTCCGCGCCTCGGTGGGCTTGAACACGTGCTGAAACAAGGTGCTGAGAAACACCGCGCCGATCAACAGGACCGTCGTCAGCAATGCGCAACGCAAGGCTTCCTGGCTGCCTTCGCCGGCGCCGATCAGATTCACCGCCGAGACCAGAATCATCAGCAGGATCGGCAAGTGCCACAGGCTGGAGAAAATCTTCAGCGTCTGTTGCACTGCGGGCCGCGCCAGCCGGGCGCCGAGGGAACGGTTGCGGATCAGATGGGCGATCGGCCGACGCATGCGGATGACGACCATGCCAAACATGATCGACGCCATCAGCCCGGTGAATGCGGCGATGCTGGTGGTCACGTTGCCGCCGAACAGCCTGGCAATCTGCGGACTGGTCAGCGCGTCGCTCAACGCCGCGAGAAAGCCGATGATGAACAACGGGTGCGGCGCGTAGTGACGAATGATGCGCACCGCCGGCCGTTTGTGGCCTGAATTGAACAGCACGATCAGCGACAACAGCACGGATGTGGAGAAAATCCCGCTGCTGGTCGAGTACGCCAGACACAGCGCCAGCGCGCGCCCCACCGACGTCGGCATGAAGTGACTGACGTAGAGGGTCAGTGGCAGGCAGATCAGCGCCGGCACCATGTAAGGCAGCACATAGCCCAGCACCCCGACCACGCGATCGCGGCGAATCAGGAACCGATGCCGTGATAACCGAGTGACCAGAAACGCGCCGATTCGGTTGAGCAGTAGGAACGCGCCCGCCCACACCAGGGACAGCATCACGAAATCGCCGGCAATCCGCCACGCTGAGCGCGACTGCGGTTTGTTGACCAGCGCGTCGATCTCGTCAGCGGCTCGGTCGGCGCGCAGACGCCAGGAGTCGAGCAAGTGGCCATCTACATCGAGCTTGTCTTGCACGCTGTCGATGCTGGAACTGATGGCGCCGAGCAATCCGCCTTTGACCAGAATCTCCGCTTTGGCAGGGTCCTCGGGCGCCGGGTCAGCAGGTGCGGCAGCGGGAGCAGTGGTAGCGGCGGGGGCGTCGGCGGCTTGAACATTGACGCTGCAAACGCTTAACAGCAGGCACAGCAATAGAAAGGGTTTGAAATTCGGCAAAACGCGAGTCACTCCTTCGGTCAGGGAACCGTGAAAAAATTGGCCCTCTGGAACTGATCGAATTTCATCCGGCAAGTTCGTTTCCAGCACGCAATCGTCATGTTGGCCGTTGACGGTCCGCCCGCCAGCAAATGTAACGAACCTTTACCGAGCCGCTTCGTCGTAGCCTTAACGAGGGCGACTGTCTCCAGTGCGCCCGCTCCGCCGAGGATCAACTCCATGTCGCTCATCCATCCCAAAGCCCATTACCGTCCCTACACGTCCGCCGCCGGCGGTTGGGGCTCGGCGAAGTCGGTGATGGAGATCCTCTGGCGCGAGCAGGCGCCGATTCGAGCGGGGCTGCCGCTGATCAAGCAAAACAAGCCGGGCGGATTCGCCTGCGTCAGTTGCGCATGGGCCAAGCCCGGCAAACCCCACAGCCTCGAGTTTTGCGAAAACGGCGCGAAAGCCACCGCCTGGGAGCTGACGTCGCGCAAGACCGATCCGGCCTTTTTCGCCCGCCACACGCTCACCGAACTGCGCCAGTGGCCCGATTACGACCTTGAGCAACAGGGCCGCCTCACGCATCCCATGCGGTACAACGCTACGACCGATCGCTACCAGGAAGCCACGTGGGAGGAAGCCTACCGTGACATTGGCACGCAGCTGAAAAGCATGACGCCGGAGAGCGTGGTTTTTTATGCGTCGGGCCGGGCCTCGCTGGAAACGTCGTTCATGTACCAGCTCATCGCCCGCGCCTACGGCAACAACAATTTGCCCGACAGCTCGAACATGTGCCACGAGAGCACCTCGGTCGGCTTGCAGGAAAGTATCGGGGTGCCTGTAGGAACGGTGACCCTGGATGACTTCGAGCACACCGATTGCATCCTGTTTTTCGGCCAGAACGTAGGCAGCAACAGCCCGCGGATGCTGCATCAACTGCGTGAAGCCCGGCAGCGTGACGTGCCGATCATCACGTTCAACCCGATCCGCGAGCGCGGCCTCGAGCGCTTCGTCAATCCACAGTCCCCCGTGGAGATGCTCGGGCCGAAGTCGACAGTCATCAGCACCCAATACCATCAGTTGGCGATCGGTGGCGACACGGCGGTTGTGCTAGGCATCGCCAAATCGCTGTTTGAAATGGATGAAGCGGCGCTGGCAAAGGGTCAGCCCGGGATCATCGATCAGGCGTTTATCGCCCAGCACACCGAAGGCTTTGCCGAGTTCTGCAACTGCGCGCTCGAAACACCGTGGGAAACCATCGAGCGTCAGGCAGGACTCAGCCGTAGCGCGCTGGAGGCAGTGGCGACGGTATACGCCAGACACGAGCGCGTGATGCTGGTTTACGGCATGGGCATCACCCAACACCGGCGCGGCGTGACCAACGTGCAGATGCTGGTGAATCTGCTCCTGCTGCGCGGCAACATCGGCAAGCGCGGCGCCGGGATTTGCCCAGTGCGCGGTCACTCCAATGTGCAGGGGCAGCGCACGGTTGGCATTACCGAAGACCCGAAAAAGATTCCCGTGGATAAGATTGAGGCACTGTACGGCTTCTCGGTCCCGTCGAAAAAAGGCTTGAACACCGTTGAGACCTGCGAAGGACTGCTGGACGGGAGCGTGCGCGGATTCATCGGGCTCGGCGGGAATTTTCTCCGTGCGATCCCGGACACGTCCCGCATGGAGCCGGCCTGGAACACGTTGGACCTGAACGTTCAGATCGCGACCAAGCTGAACCGCACTCATCTGGTTCCGGGGAAAAACGCGTGGATCCTGCCCTGCCTCGGGCGCATCGAAAAAGACGTACAAAACGGCGTCGAGCAGGTTTATACCACCGAAGACAGCACCGGCTGCGTGCGGGCCTGGCAGGGTAATAGCGAACCGGCCAGCGCCCACGCCCGCGCCGAAATCGCCATCCTCGCGGGCATCGCCGAGGCAACGTTACCCGGTACCACTCAAATCGATTGGGACGCCTGGCGCCGCGATTACGCGCTGATTCGTCAGGGCATCGCTCAGGTCTACCCCGAAATTTTTCACGACATGGAAACCCGCATGTGGGAAACCGGCGGTTTTCATCGCCCCATTGCCGCAGCGAAGCGTGAATGGAAAACCGAGAGCGGCCGCGCAATGTTCATCACGCCCGAGCTGCTTGAAGAAGACGATGACGTGTACCCGAACCACACTCGCCGAGACGTGCTGCAACTGATGACGCTGCGCAGCAATGACCAGTTCAACACCACGATCTATGGCTACGAAGATCGCTTCCGTGGCGTTAGCGGCACTCGCGCGGTCATCTTCATGAACCGCAACGACGTCCTCAGACTGGGCTTCAAAGCGGGAGACTGGGTGAACGTCACCACCGCCATCGAGCCACAGGTAACGCGTTCGGTAGGGCCTTTGCAAATCATCGCCTACGACATCCCCGAAAACTGCTGCGCAGCGTACTACCCCGAGTGCAACCCACTCGTTCCGCTGTGGCATCACGCTGAACGCAGCAAGGTGCCTGCGGCTAAATCCATCCCCGTTACGCTGGCCAAGGCCGCACCCAGCGCACAGGATTTGAAACGTGCGCTGCCGGAGTCCGATCAGGTGCGGTGAGCCTGTTTTTAAATGAGCGGCTTGACGCAGGAGAACGTACGTTCTACCTTCTGGATCATGAATACATCAACGAACCTCACCCGCGAGAAAATCCTCGCGACTGCCGAGCAACTCATTTATCAGAACGGCATCCAGGCCACCGGCATGGACCTTCTGGTAAAGACGTCGGGCGTCGCGAGGAAAAGCATCTATCGATATTTCGCCACCAAAGACGACGTCGCCGCTGCTGCGCTCAACGCCCGCGACGTGCGCTGGATGGACTGGTTCCGGACTGAATCAAACAAGGCCGACACCCCTGAGGCGCGCATTCTGAATATGTTTGACGTGCTCAAAGGCTGGTTCGAGTCCGAAGGCTTTCGCGGCTGCGCGTTCATCAATACGGCAGGTGAAGTCGGCGACCCTCAAGATCCCGTCCGTCTGATCGCCAAACTGCACAAACAGAAGCTGTTGGACTACACGCTGGGGCTCTGCGAGCAGCTTGGGATTGCCGATCCGCAAGCTCTTGCCAAACAACTGCTCATCCTCATGGAAGGCGCGATCACCGTCGCTCGCGTCATGTGTGACTACAGCGCTGCAGAAAGCGCCAAGGCGGTTGCGCAACTGATGGTCGAGCAGCGCCTGCGCTCCAGTTCCTAGCCTCAAACGTCCCACCCACCACCGAATCATCACCGCCTGGAGGTCCACCATGTCGTCCGATGCCCGCACTCGCCCGCCACTTCCCCCTTTCACCCGCGAATCCGCCATCAAGAAGGTTCGCCTGGCTGAAGATGGCTGGAACAGCCGTGACGCCGAAAAGGTTTCGCTGGCCTACACACTCGACACCAAGTGGCGCAACCGCGCCGACTTCGCCGAGAACCGTGAAGAGGCGAAACATTTCCTGATACGCAAGTGGAACAAGGAGCTCGACTATCGCCTGATCAAAGAACTCTGGGCGTTTACCGACAACCGCATCGCGGTGCGTTACGCCTACGAGTGGCACGACGATTCAGGGAATTGGTTCCGCTCGTACGGCAACGAGAATTGGGAATTCAATGAAGATGGCTTGATGGCGTGGCGCTTCGCTTGCATCAATGACATGCCGATCAAAGAAGCGGATCGCAAGTTTCACTGGCCGCTGGGCCGGCGTCCTGATGATCATCCCGGGTTGTCGGATCTGGGTTTGTAATCCTCGAACGAGACCCAAAACAAAGCCCCCGACAGCTGAGCTGTGCGAGGGCTTTTGTTTGCAGCGTTATTGCGTTTGGGTAACGCGCTGCTTAAAACGGGATGTCGTCATCGAAGCTGTCGAAATCAGGTGCCGGCTGCGGCGCTTGTTGCGGCGCAGGACGCGACTCGCGCTGTGGCTGAGGAGCGGACTGCTGCGGGCGGGCCTGCTGCTGCGGACGCGGCGCGGAGTTCTGGGAGTTCTGATAACCGCCACCACCCTGGCCCTGAGGAGCACCGTCGCCCTGAGGACGGCCACCGAGCAACTGCATGGTGCCTTGCATGTCGACGACGATTTCAGTCGTGTAACGCTTAATGCCGTCTTTTTCCCACTCGCGGGTCTGCAGCTTGCCTTCGATATAGACCTGCGACCCCTTACGCAGGTACTCGCCGGCGATTTCGGCGACTTTGCCGAACATCGAAACGCGGTGCCATTCGGTCTTCTCGACCTTCTGACCGGTTTGCTTGTCGGTCCACTGTTCGCTTGTTGCCAGACTCAGATTGGTCACGGCATTACCGTTAGGCATGTAGCGGACTTCGGGATCCTGGCCGCATGTGCCGACCAATATGACTTTGTTTACCCCACGGGCCATAACGTTCTCCTAGGCTTCACACGTTTCCGACGCTGGATTGACCACTTCGTCGAAAGACGCCCGATCCAACAGTTCTTTGTCAAATTTGATATAGATGGCAGCCTCGTCGGCCACCACTACTGCATCTGTTACTCCACGTACGGCCAACACGCGATCGGCAAGGCCTGTGTCGCGTTGAGCCTCGGGCGACAACGGCAAGCGAAGGCTGGTTACGTAGGGAGGTTCGCGCATGGTAACAGCAAACGCCAGCCAGAGGGCGGCCAGCCCGGCGCCTCCCAGGAACACCACATCCAGTCCGCCATGCTGGAAAAGCCATCCACCGAGGATGCCCCCCGCTGCCGAACCCAGGAACTGACTGGTGGAATAAATCCCCATCGCCGTGCCCTTCCCGCCCGCCGGAGACACTTTGCTGATCAGCGACGGCAGCGACGCTTCGAGCAAATTGAATGCGGTGAAAAAGACCACGGTACCGATGACCAGTGATCGCAGCGCGTCGCCGAACTCCCAGAAGAATAGCTCAGTGAGCATCAGCACCAGTACGGCGCCGAGTAACACGCGCTTCATCTGACGCTTCTTCTCGCCGTAGATGATGAAGGGGATCATCGCGAAGAAAGAAATCAACAGCGCGGTCAGGTACACCCACCAGTGCTGCTCTTTGGGCAGGCCGGCTTTCTCGACGAGCGCCAGCGGCAACGCGACGAAACTGGACATCAGCATGGCGTGCAACGCGAAGATACCCAAGTCCAGACGCAACAGGTCAGGATGACGAAGCGTCGCGCCCAATGCCTGTCGCGCCAGACCGGACTCCCGGTGCTGCAGGGTTACCGTGGACTTGGGCACGACGAAGGCGACGATTGCCACGCCCACCAGCGCCATCGCGCCGGTCGCCAGAAACAGGCCGGACAATCCAAAAGCACTGGCCAGAATGGGGCCGACCACCATCGCAACGGCGAAGGACACACCAATGGTCATGCCGATCATCGCCATGGCTTTGGTGCGATGCTGCTCGCGGGTCAGATCGGACAGCAACGCCATGACCGCGGCGGAGATAGCGCCCGCGCCTTGCAGAACCCGACCGGCGATCACGCCCCAGATCGAGCTCGACTGAGCGGCCAGCACGCTGCCGAGCGCAAACACGATCAGTCCCAGATAAATGACGGGACGACGACCGATGCGATCAGAAATAATGCCAAACGGAATCTGCAGCACCGCTTGTGTCAGGCCGTAAGCGCCGATCGCCAGACCGATGAGTGCCGGGCTGGCGCCCGCAAGGTCCATCCCGTAAGTGGCGAGGACGGGCAGCACCATGAACATGCCAAGCATACGGAAGGCGAACACCAGCGCCAGACCGCCCGCAGCGCGGGTTTCGCTGCCGCTCATGCGCTCGCTGTGAGAATCGTGCATGAAGGAACCTCGTATGAACCGGCGGCGATTCTACCAGTCCCATCGTTTAGAGCACATACGACGGTTTGCCGCGCATCGCAGGAATTTTCTTTTTCCCCAGTGAGGCGGCGCGACCCTCAACAGTGTGTATCCATCCAGTATTTCCCCGTATACTTCCACGTTTTACACGCCCGCCGTGCGAGGCCAGCTTTGGACAAGATCTTGATTCGTGGGGCTCGAACCCACAACCTGAAGAACATCGACCTGACCCTTCCACGCGACAAGCTGATCGTCATCACCGGATTGTCCGGCTCAGGAAAATCGTCCCTGGCGTTCGATACGCTCTACGCCGAGGGCCAGCGCCGCTACGTCGAATCGCTGTCCGCCTACGCGCGTCAGTTTCTGTCGATGATGGAGAAGCCGGACGTCGACACGATCGAAGGCCTGTCGCCGGCCATTTCCATCGAGCAGAAGTCCACCTCTCACAACCCGCGCTCGACCGTGGGCACCATCACCGAGATCTACGACTACCTGCGTCTGCTGTATGCGCGTGTGGGTCAGCCGCGCTGCCCGGATCACGACATTCCTCTTGAGGCGCAAACCGTCAGCCAGATGGTCGACCTGGTCCTGGCCCAGCCGGAAGGCGCCAAACTGATGCTGCTTGCCCCCGTGGTACGGGAGCGCAAAGGCGAGCATCTGGCCGTCTTCGAAGAGCTTCGCGCTCAGGGTTTCGTCCGTGCTCGGGTGAACGGTCGGCTGTGCGAGCTGGACGAACTTCCCAAGCTCGATAAACAGAAGAAGCACTCGATCGATGTCGTGGTTGACCGGTTCAAGGTGCGCTCGGACTTGCAACAGCGCTTGGCTGAATCCTTCGAGACCGCGCTGAAGCTGGCTGACGGCATTGCCTTGGTCGCGCCGATGGACGACGAGCCGGGTGAAGAGATCATCTTCTCCGCGCGTTTTGCCTGTCCAATCTGTGGCCACGCGATCAGCGAACTGGAGCCAAAGCTGTTCTCATTCAACAACCCCGCCGGCGCGTGCCCGACCTGCGACGGGCTGGGCGTGAAGCAGTTTTTCGACACCAAGCGCCTGGTCAATGGCGAGCTCACGCTGGCAGAAGGCGCGATTCGTGGCTGGGACAGGCGAAACGTCTATTACTTCCAGATGCTCGGCTCGTTGGCGAAGCATTACGCCTTCAGTCTGGAGGTGCCGTTCAAGGAACTGCCTGCCGATTTGCAGAAGGTCCTGCTCGGCGGCAGCGGTAAGGACAGCGTTGATTTCCGTTACCTGAACGACCGCGGCGACATCGTCAAACGTGCGCACCCGTTCGAAGGCATTGTCCCGAATCTTGAGCGCCGGTACCGGGAAACCGAATCGACCACGGTTCGGGAAGAACTGGCAAAGTTTCTGAGTACCCAGCCCTGCCCCGAATGTCGTGGCACGCGGTTGCGCCGAGAGGCCCGTCACGTTTGGGTTGGCGAGAAGACACTTCCCGCCGTCACCAACATGCCGATCGGCGATGCTACCCATTATTTTGGTGAGTTGAAGCTCACGGGCCGACGTGGCGAAATCGCTGACAAGATTCTCAAGGAAATTCGCGAGCGCCTGCAGTTTCTCGTCAACGTCGGGCTGGACTACCTGACACTGGACCGCAGCGCCGATACGCTCTCCGGCGGTGAGGCGCAGCGGATTCGTCTCGCCAGCCAGATCGGTGCCGGCCTGGTCGGCGTGATGTACATCCTTGATGAGCCTTCAATCGGCTTGCATCAGCGCGATAACGATCGGCTGCTGGACACGTTGCGGCACCTGCGAGACATCGGCAACACGGTGATTGTGGTGGAGCACGACGAGGACGCCATCCGACTGGCCGACTACGTGGTCGACATCGGGCCGGGCGCAGGCGTGCATGGCGGCAGGATTGTCGCGGAGGGCACACCACAGGAAGTAATGGATCATCCGGACTCGCTGACCGGTAAATACCTGTCGGGCCGGGTGAAGATCGCCGTGCCTGCCAAGCGGACGCCTCGCAATAAAAAGCTCTCGCTCAAACTCAAAGGCGCGCGTGGCAATAACCTGCGCAACGTCGATCTGGAAATTCCAATCGGCTTGCTGACCTGCGTAACGGGCGTGTCGGGCTCGGGCAAGTCGACGCTGATCAACAACACGCTGTTCCCGCTCAGCGCCACCGCGCTCAATGGCGCAACAACGCTTGAGGCTTCGGCACACGACAGTATTGACGGCCTGCAGCATCTGGATAAAGTCGTCGATATTGACCAGAGCCCAATCGGGCGTACCCCACGGTCAAATCCTGCGACCTATACCGGGCTGTTCACGCCAATCCGTGAGCTGTTCGCCGGCGTGCCTGAGTCAAGGTCTCGTGGCTACGGCCCTGGCCGATTCTCTTTCAACGTCAAGGGTGGTCGCTGCGAGGCGTGCCAGGGCGATGGCCTGATCAAGGTCGAGATGCATTTTCTGCCTGACATCTACGTCCCATGCGATGTGTGCAAGAGCAAGCGGTACAACCGTGAGACGCTTGAGGTGAAGTACAAGGGCAAAAACGTCCACGAGGTCCTGGAAATGACGATCGAGGAGGCGAGGACGTTTTTTGACGCCGTGCCGGCCCTTGCTCGGAAGTTGCAGACGCTGATGGATGTGGGTCTGTCCTATATCAAACTGGGCCAGTCAGCGACCACGCTTTCTGGTGGTGAAGCACAGCGGGTGAAGCTGTCGCGCGAGCTGTCCAAGCGTGACACCGGCAAAACCCTGTACATCCTCGACGAGCCCACCACCGGCCTGCACTTCGCGGATATTCAGCAATTGCTGGACGTTTTGCATCGACTTCGCGACCACGGCAACACGGTCGTTGTGATCGAGCACAACCTGGATGTGATCAAGACCGCCGATTGGCTGGTTGACCTGGGCCCTGAGGGCGGTTCGAAAGGCGGACAGATTATCGCGACCGGTACGCCAGAGCAGGTGGCGGACATGAAACAGTCCTACACTGGCCACTATCTAAAGCCGCTTCTGGAGCGCGATCGCGCTTGATTGCATGGCCTTAACAAAAAGCCCTTGTCGCAATATGCAACAAGGGCTTTTTTTGTAGCGGTGGTCTGAGTAATCAGAACTGCGACTGAAGATAATTTTCGAGTCCGATGGACTTGATCAGGCCTAATTGCTTCTCAAGCCAATAGGTATGGTCTTCTTCGGTGTCAGCGAGCTGAATGCGGAGGATGTCGCGGCTGACGTAGTCTCTGTGCTGCTCACAGAGCGCAATACCTTTGCACAGTGCGGCTCGCACCTTGTACTCCAGGCGAAGATCGCTGGCGAGCATCTCCGGTACCGTAGTCCCCACATCCAGATCGTCAGGACGCATACGCGGAGTGCCTTCGAGCATCAGAATCCGGCGCATCAACGCATCAGCGTGTTGAGCCTCTTCTTCCATCTCGTGATTGATTCGTTCGTACAGCTTGCTGAAACCCCAATCTTCGTACATCCGCGAGTGGACGAAATACTGGTCGCGCGCAGCCAGTTCGCCAGTCAACAGCGTGTTGAGGTAATCAATTACATCCGGTTGGCCTTGCATCGCCGTCCATCTCCTCGTGAAAGGCGTTAGTTTGAACCAAGCAGACTGGTTGGTCACCCTACGACATAGCAAATAAACATAGAAATCCGGCGAAATTCGGACATTTGGTATCGAAAAGACAGGTAAATGAGGAGGGTTCCGTTTATCACTTAGAATCACCCCGAATTGAGCTGACTCCAGCCCTTCGGGAGGCTTTGGTGCAGACAACAAAAAACCGGGCACTAGGCCCGGTTCTTTGTATTGACTGATGTCTTATTCAGCGGCTTCTACAGAGCCACCGACAGGACGATCAACCAGTTCGACGTACGCCATAGGCGCGTTGTCGCCAGCGCGAAAGCCGCACTTGAGGATGCGCAGGTAGCCACCCTCACGAGTTGCATAACGCTTGCCCAGATCGTTAAACAGTTTGCCGACCATTTCTTTCGAACGGGTACGGTCAAATGCCAAACGACGGTTAGCAACGCTGTCAATCTTGGCCAAGGTGATCAGCGGCTCAGCAACGCGACGCAGTTCTTTGGCTTTCGGCAGGGTAGTTTTGATCAGCTCGTGCTCGAACAGCGACACCGCCATGTTTTGGAACATGGCCTTACGGTGAGAGCTGGTACGGCTCAGGTGACGTCCACTTTTACGATGACGCATGGTTCATTCCTTACCAAACACTACGTTCGGTGATTACGACGATCAGGCAGTCGCCTTGTCGTCCTTCTTAAGACTTGCAGGCGGCCAGTTGTCGAGGCGCATGCCGAGGGAGAGACCACGAGAAGCCAGAACGTCCTTGATCTCGGTCAAGGATTTCTTGCCCAGGTTCGGAGTCTTCAACAGTTCTACTTCGGTGCGCTGAATCAGGTCGCCGATGTAGTAAATGTTCTCCGCCTTAAGGCAGTTGGCCGAACGTACGGTCAGTTCCAAATCGTCAACCGGACGAAGCAGGATCGGATCGATCTCGTCTTCCTGTTCGACTACAACGGGTTCGCTGTCACCTTTGAGGTCGACGAACGCAGCCAGCTGCTGTTGCAGAATGGTTGCTGCACGACGGATAGCCTCTTCAGGATCCAGAGTACCGTTGGTTTCCAGATCGATAACCAGCTTGTCCAGGTTGGTACGTTGCTCGACACGGGCGTTTTCCACCACGTATGCGATGCGACGAACCGGGCTGAACGAAGAGTCAAGCTGCAAGCGACCAATGCTGCGGCTTTCGTCTTCATCGCTCTGACGCGAGTCTGCTGGTTCATAACCGCGACCACGAGCTACAACGAGCTTCATGTTCAGTGCGCCGTTAGACGCCAGGTTAGCGATTACGTGATCGGGGTTAACGATCTCGACATCATGATCCAGCTGAATATCGGCAGCGGTAACCACCCCCGAACCCTTCTTCGACAAGGTCAGCGTAACTTCGTCTCGACCGTGCAGCTTGATAGCCAGACCTTTCAGGTTCAACAGGATTTCAATGACATCTTCCTGAACACCTTCGATTGCGCTGTACTCATGGAGTACACCGTCAATCTCGGCCTCGACTACTGCACAGCCGGGCATGGAGGACAACAGGATGCGGCGCAGCGCGTTGCCCAGGGTATGGCCGAAACCACGCTCGAGAGGCTCGAGAGTGATTTTGGCGCGGGTCGGACTGACAACCTGCACATCAATGTGGCGGGGTGTCAGGAACTCATTTACCGAAATCTGCATGGATGCACCTATTTTCTAGCCCTTACTTGGAGTAGAGCTCGACAATCAGGCTTTCGTTGATGTCGGCGGACAGATCACTGCGAGCTGGGACGCTTTTGAAGACGCCAGACTTTTTCTCAGTGTCTACTTCTACCCATTCTACGCGGCCACGTTGGGCACACAGATCGAGAGCCTGGACAATACGCAGTTGGTTCTTCGCTTTTTCGCGAATTGCCACTACGTCACCAGCACGGACCTGGTAGGACGGAACGTTAACGGTTTTGCCGTTTACGCTTACCGACTTGTGCGATACCAGCTGACGCGATTCGGCACGAGTCGAACCAAAGCCCATGCGGTATACAACGTTGTCCAGACGGCATTCGAGCAGTTGCAGCAGGTTCTCACCAGTTGCGCCTTTCTTGCCGGCAGCTTCTTTGTAGTAACCGCTGAACTGACGCTCGAGAACGCCATAAATACGACGGACTTTCTGCTTTTCACGCAGTTGGGTGCCGTAGTCGGACTGGCGACCGCGGCGTTGGCCGTGGATACCAGGTGCTGCTTCGATGTTGCACTTCGATTCGATCGCGCGCACGCCGCTCTTCAGAAAGAGATCGGTGCCTTCGCGACGAGCGAGTTTGCATTTTGGACCAATGTAACGAGCCATTCTTTACAATCTCCTGGATTACACGCGGCGCTTCTTCGGCGGACGGCACCCGTTGTGCGGGATTGGCGTCACGTCGGTGATGCTGGCGATCTTGTAGCCGCAGCCGTTCAAAGCACGGACAGCAGATTCACGACCTGGACCTGGACCTTTGACGTTGACGTCGAGGTTTTTCAGGCCGTATTCCAGCGCAGCTTGACCAGCACGTTCAGCAGCTACTTGAGCAGCAAACGGCGTGGACTTGCGAGAACCGCGGAAACCCGAACCACCGGAGGTTGCCCAGGACAGAGCGTTACCTTGACGGTCGGTGATGGTCACGATTGTGTTGTTAAAAGATGCATGGATGTGGGCGATGCCATCAACCACTGTCTTTTTAACTTTTTTACGAGGACGAGCAGCAGGTTTTGCCATGATTTAATTCCTGTCGATTCGCTGGGGCGATTACTTGCGGATCGGCTTACGCGGACCTTTACGGGTACGCGCGTTAGTCTTGGTACGCTGACCGCGCACTGGAAGACCACGACGATGACGCAGACCGCGATAGCAACCGAGGTCCATCAAGCGCTTGATTTTCATGTTGATTTCGCGACGCAGATCACCTTCAGTGGTGAACTTCGCGACTTCGCCACGCAGCTGTTCAATCTGCTCGTCGCTCAGATCTTTGATCTTTACCGCCGGGTTAACCCCGGTAGTAGCACAGATTTTGTGTGCAGTTGTGCGACCAACACCATAGATGTAGGTCAGCGAGATAACAGTATGCTTGTTATCTGGAATGTTAACGCCTGCAATACGGGCCATTCAGTGGGACTCCAATTGACAGCTACCTACGCCCCGGAAGCCAAGAAATAGGGCGCGAGATAATATCGCTGTAATAACAAATAATCAACCCAGCAGCGCACTAGCTGCTGGGCTTTTAGCACAGATCACATTTAGCCTTGGCGCTGCTTGTGACGTGGTTCCGCGCTGCAAATTACTCGAACAACACCTTCGCGGCGAATAATCTTGCAGTTGCGGCACAGCTTTTTCACCGATGCACGAACTTTCATCACCAACTCCTCGAACCTTATGGGTGCTTCAGCGCAGCATACCGCTGCCGTAGCCCTTCAGGTTGGCTTTCTTCATCAGGGATTCATACTGGTGCGAAACGAGGTGCGATTGCACTTGGGACATGAAGTCCATCACAACCACGACCACGATCAGCAACGAGGTCCCGCCAAGGTAAAACGGCACGTTTGCAGCGACCACCAGAAACTGTGGAAGCAAGCACACGGCCATCATATAGAGAGCACCGAACATGGTCAGACGAGTCAGAACGCCATCAATATAGCGCGCAGACTGCTCACCAGGACGAATGCCCGGAATAAAGGCACCGGACTTCTTCAGGTTTTCCGCTACGTCTTTCGGATTGAACATCAACGCCGTATAGAAGAAGCAGAAGAAAATAATCCCTGCACTAAACAGCAGAATATTCAACGGCTGACCAGGTGCGATCGACTGCGAGATGTCCTGCAACCAGCCCATACCTTCAGACTGACCGAACCAGGCACCCAGCGAAGCCGGAAACAGCAAGATGCTGCTAGCGAAGATGGCAGGAATAACGCCCGCCATGTTCACTTTCAACGGCAAGTGGCTCGTCTGCGCAGCGAAGACCTTGCGGCCCTGCTGACGTTTGGCGTAGTGAACAGCAATACGACGCTGACCACGCTCGATGAACACCACGAAACCGATGATCGCTACTGCCAGCAAACCGATGGCGACCAAGGCGAAGATATTGATATCACCTTGACGTGCAGACTCGAAAGACTGCCCGATCGCTCTCGGAAGACCGGCGACGATACCCGAAAAAATCAACATCGAGATACCGTTGCCAACACCTCGCTCAGTGATCTGCTCGCCCAGCCACATCATGAACAGCGCACCAGCAACAAAGGTGGTGACTGCAACGAAGTGGAAGCCGATATCTGCTGAGAACGCAACGCCCTGACCGGCCAAACCAATGGACATGCCAATAGCTTGAACCAGGGCCAGGACGACGGTGCCATAGCGGGTGTACTGGCTGATCTTACGACGACCAGCCTCACCTTCCTTCTTCAACTGCTCCAGCTGCGGGCTGACCGCGGTCATGAGCTGCATGATGATCGATGCCGAAATGTACGGCATGATCCCCAGTGCAAAGATGCTCATGCGCTCCAGCGCACCACCTGAAAACATGTTGAACAAGCTAAGAATGGTCCCCTCATTCTGTCGAAACAGGTCCGCCAGACGGTCAGGGTTGATACCCGGAACTGGGATATGCGCACCGATCCGATAGACGATAATCGCCAGGAACAGGAAACGCAGACGAGCCCAGAGTTCGGACAACCCGCCGCTTTTGCCTAGCGCTGAGAGAGCACCTTGCTTAGCCATTTATTCCTCGAACTTGCCGCCAGCTGCTTCGATAGCCGCGCGCGCACCTTTGGTGGCTGCGATACCTTTGAGGGTGACTGCGCGAGTAACCTCACCGGACAGCATGATTTTCACACGCTGTACGTTTTGGTTGATCACGTTGGCATCCTTCAGGGACTGCACAGTGACGACGCCTTCTACTTTAGCCAGCTCGGAGGTGCGAACTTCAGCACGATCCATAGCTTTCAAAGAGACGAAGCCGAACTTGGGCAGACGACGATGCAACGGCTGTTGGCCGCCTTCGAAGCCCGGAGCAATGGTGCCACCGGAGCGGGAGGTCTGACCTTTGTGGCCACGGCCACCGGTCTTACCCAAACCACTACCGATACCACGGCCCGGACGATGCTTTTCGCGACGGGAACCCGGCGCTGGACTCAGATCATTGAGTTTCATCGATTAACCCTCGACTCGCAGCATGTAGTAAGCCTTGTTGATCATCCCACGGTTTTCCGGGGTATCAACGACTTCTACAGTGTGACCGATGCGACGCAGACCCAAACCCTTAACGCACAATTTGTGGTTAGGGATGCGGCCGGTCATGCTTTTGATCAGCGTTACTTTAACGGTAGCCATGATCAGAAGATCTCCTGGACGTTCAGGCCGCGTTTAGCAGCGATGGACTCAGGGGACTGCATGGTCTTCAAACCCTTGAACGTTGCGTGAACAACGTTGACCGGGTTAGTCGAACCGTAGCACTTGGCCAGAACGTTGTGGACGCCAGCAACCTCGAGAACGGCGCGCATTGCACCGCCAGCGATGATGCCAGTACCTTCCGACGCAGGCTGCATGTAGACCTTCGAAGCCCCATGAGCGGACTTGATAGCGTACTGCAGCGTGGTGCCGTTCAGATCAACCTGGATCATGTTGCGGCGAGCAGCTTCCATTGCCTTCTGGATCGCAGCAGGCACTTCACGTGACTTGCCACGGCCGAAGCCAACGCGCCCTTTACCATCACCAACCACGGTCAGCGCGGTGAAAGTGAAGATACGGCCGCCTTTAACGGTTTTTGCTACGCGATTAACTTGTACCAGCTTCTCGATGTAGCCTTCGTCGCGTTTTTGGTCGTTATTTGACATAACTTAGAACTCCAGCCCGCCTTCACGAGCAGCATCAGCCAGCGCCTTAACGCGACCGTGGTACTTGAAGCCAGAACGATCAAAAGCCACTTGCGATACACCGGCGGCTTTCGCACGCTCAGCGATCAGCTGGCCAACTTTAGTGGCCGCGTCGATGTTGCCAGTGGCGCCATCACGCAGTTCTTTGTCCAAAGTCGAGGCGTTTGCCAGGACTTTGCTGCCGTCGGCCGAGATGACCTGGGCATAAATGTGCTGCGAAGAGCGGTACACGCAGAGACGCACGACTTCGAGTTCGTGCATTTTCAGGCGTGCTTTGCGAGCGCGACGCAGTCGGGTAACTTTTTTGACGGTCATTTGCTATGCCCTACTTCTTCTTGGCTTCTTTACGACGGACGACTTCGTCCGCGTAACGCACGCCTTTGCCTTTGTACGGCTCTGGACGGCGGAAGTCGCGGATCTCAGCGGCCACTTGACCAACCAACTGCTTGTCGATACCGCGAATAACGATATCGGTTTGGTTGGGAGTCTCAGCGGTGATGCCTTCCGGCAATTCGTAGTCCACTGGGTGCGAGAAGCCAAGGGCCAGGTTCAGCACCGTGCCTTTTGCTTGCGCTTTGTAACCAACACCGACCAGCTGGAGCTTGCGCTCGAAGCCTTGGCTTACGCCTTGGACCATGTTGTTTACCAACGCACGAGTGGTACCGGCCATTGCGCGAGTTTGTTGATCGCCATTGCGAGCAGCAAAACGCAGCTCACCGGACTCTTCAACAATTTCAACGGACGAATGAATGTTCAGGTCTAGAGTGCCCTTGGCACCCTTCACCGAAAGCTGCTGGCCGACGAGCTTGACTTCGACGCCTGCTGGCAACTTAACGGGGTTCTTAGCTACGCGTGACATGCTTATCCCCCCTTAGAACACAGTGCAAAGCACTTCGCCGCCGACACCGGCAGCGCGCGCAGCACGATCCGTCATCACACCTTTGTTGGTGGAGACGATAGACACACCGAGGCCGCCACGAACTTTTGGCAACTCATCGACGGACTTGTACTGACGCAGGCCTGGACGGCTAACGCGCTTCACTTCCTCGATGACCGGACGGCCTTCGAAGTACTTCAGCTCGATGGATAGCAACGGCTTTGTTTCGCTGCTGATCTGATAACCCGCAATGTAACCTTCGTCCTTCAGGACTTTGGCTACAGCCACCTTCAACGTGGAGGATGGCATGCTTACGACGGGCTTTTCAGCCATCTGGGCATTACGGATACGAGTTAGCATGTCCGCTAACGGGTCCTGCATACTCATGGGCTAGACGCTCCTGATACAAAAAAAATGAGCCTTGCGGCTACAACCTGTCGCCTTAAAATTCCGGGCACGTGCGAGCACGGGCTCTGGCGAGCCGGCAATTCTAGGCGCACCCCAGAAATGAATCAAGCCCCAAAAGGGGCTTGATTCAAATTCAGGCTCTACGCCCATCGGTTCGACGTGAACACAATGGGCGTACTGCGTGAATAACTGCTTACCAGCTGGCTTTAACCAGACCTGGTACGTCGCCACGCATTGCTGCTTGACGCAGCATGTTACGGCCGAGGCCGAACTTGCGGTACACGCCGTGCGGACGACCTGTCAGACGGCAACGGTTACGCATGCGCGAGGCACTTGCATCACGTGGCTGCTTCTGCAGTGCGACCGTAGCTTCCCAACGTGCTTCTGGACTTGCGTTCAGATCCACGATGATCGCTTTCAGCGCTGCACGCTTGGTAGCGTACTTGGCAACGGTGAGCTGACGCTTCAGCTCACGGTTTTTCATGCTCTTCTTGGCCATGGTCCTACTCCAATCAGTTGCGGAACGGGAACTTGAAAGCACGCAGCAATGCGCGACCTTCTTCGTCCGTACGAGCAGTGGTGGTCAGGGTAATGTCCAGACCGCGCAGGGCATCGATCTTGTCGTAGTCGATTTCCGGGAAAATGATCTGCTCTTTAACGCCCATGCTGTAGTTACCACGACCATCGAAGGACTTGGCATTCAGGCCGCGAAAGTCGCGGACCCGAGGCAGGGAGATCGACAGCAGACGATCCAGGAATTCATACATACGCTCACGGCGCAGAGTCACTTTGACGCCGATCGGCCAACCTTCACGGACTTTAAAGCCAGCGATAGATTTGCGAGCGTAGGTCACGACGACTTTCTGGCCGGTGATTTTTTCCAGATCTGCAACAGCGTGCTCGATGACTTTTTTGTCGCCGATCGCTTCGCCCAGACCCATGTTCAGAGTGATCTTGGTAACGCGTGGAACTTCCATCACGTTCGAAAGCTTAAGTTCTTCTTTAAGCTTCGGTGCGATTTCTTTCCAGTAAATCTCTTTTAGTCGTGCCATGGTCTTCTACCTAGCAGTGTTCAAGCATCAACCGCTTTTTGGGTCGACTTGAAGACACGAATTTTCTTGCCGTCTTCAACTTTGAAACCAACGCGGTCAGCCTTGTTGGTTGCGCCGTTGAAAATGGCGACGTTAGAAGCGTGCAATGGCGCTTCTTTCTCGACGATACCGCCCTGTACGCCCGACATCGGGTTTGGCTTGGTATGACGCTTCACCAGGTTGATCCCACCAACGACCAAACGGTCGTCAGCGAGAACCTTGAGCACCTTACCGCGCTTACCTTTGTCTTTGCCGGCGATCACGATGATCTCGTCGTCACGACGAATCTTTTGCATGTCGGATCTCCTTACAGCACTTCTGGGGCGAGCGAGACGATCTTCATGAACTTCTCAGTACGAAGCTCACGGGTCACTGGCCCAAAGATACGGGTGCCGATCGGCTCTTGCTTGTTGTTCAAAAGAACAGCAGCGTTGCCATCAAAGCGGATGATGGAGCCGTCTGCGCGACGAACACCGTGGCGAGTGCGGACTACTACTGCAGTCATCACTTGGCCTTTTTTCACCTTACCGCGCGGAATTGCTTCCTTGACGGTAACTTTGATGATGTCACCGATACCAGCGTAACGACGATGAGAGCCACCAAGCACCTTGATGCACATAACGCGGCGTGCGCCGCTGTTATCGGCCACATCGAGCATGGATTGAGTCTGAATCATATAATTTCTCCGACCCCTAGCCCTTAGACTTCCACAGCGCGTTCGAGAACATCAACCAGTGCCCAGGACTTAGTCTTGGCCATCGGACGAGTTTCACGAATAGTGACCTTGTCGCCGATGTGGCACTGATTGGTTTCGTCGTGCGCGTGCAGCTTAGTCGAACGCTTAACGTATTTACCGTAGATTGGGTGCTTGACGCGACGCTCGATCAGTACGGTGATGGTCTTGTCCATCTTGTCGCTGACGACACGGCCAGTCAGCGTACGGACGGTTTTTTCGGCTTCAGCCATGATTACTTACCTGCCTGCTGGTTGAGCACAGTCTTCACGCGAGCGATGTCACGCTTAACTTGCGAGAGCAGGTGAGACTGCCCCAACTGGCCAGTTGCTTTCTGCATGCGCAGATTGAACTGGTCGCGCAGCAAGCCGAGCAGTTGCTCGTTCAGTTGCTGTGCTGATTTTTCACGAAGTTCATTCGCTTTCATCACATCACCGTCCGCTTAACAAAGGAGGTGGCGAGCGGCAGCTTTGCAGCAGCCAGGGCGAAAGCCTCACGCGCCAACTCTTCGGAAACACCCTCGATTTCATACAGGACTTTGCCTGGCTGAATCTGGGCAACCCAGTACTCCACGTTACCCTTACCTTTACCCATCCGAACTTCGAGTGGCTTTTTGGTGACAGGCTTGTCCGGGAATACACGGATCCAGATCTTGCCGCCACGTTTAACGTGACGGGTCAGTGCACGACGCGCTGACTCGATCTGACGAGCGGTGAGACGACCACGAGCAACAGACTTCAGCGCGAACTCGCCGAAGCTGACTTTGCTACCGCGCAATGCCAGACCACGGTTGTGGCCGGTCATCTGCTTGCGGAACTTCGTACGCTTAGGTTGCAACATTTGGCGTACCCCTTACTTAGCAGCTTTTTTACGAGGCGCTGGTGCTTGCGGTTTCAGCTCTTCTTGGCGACCACCAATTACTTCGCCTTTGAAGATCCAAACCTTTACACCGATCACACCGTAAGTGGTGTGAGCTTCGTAGTTGGCATAGTCGATGTCGGCACGCAGGGTGTGCAATGGCACACGACCTTCGCGATACCATTCAGTACGTGCAATTTCAGCACCGCCGAGACGACCGCTCACTTGGATTTTGATGCCTTTGGCACCAATGCGCATGGCGTTTTGCACTGCGCGCTTCATAGCGCGACGGAACATTACGCGACGCTCCAGCTGCTGAGCTACGCTCTGCGCAACCAGCATACCGTCGAGCTCCGGCTTACGGATCTCTTCGATATTGATGTGCACAGGCACACCCATTTGCTTGGTCAGGTCCTGACGCAGCTTCTCAACATCCTCACCTTTCTTCCCGATAACGATACCTGGACGAGCGGTGTGGATGGTGATGCGTGCAGTCTGCGCCGGACGATGGATATCGATACGGCTTACGGACGCGCTTTTTAGTTTGTCTTGGAGATACTCTCGCACCTTCAGATCAGCGAACAAATAGTCCGCATAAGTCCGACCGTCTGCGTACCAGACGGAGGTGTGCTCCTTGACGATTCCCAGGCGAATGCCAATGGGATGTACTTTCTGACCCATCTCTTCGACTCCGTTACTTGTCAGCAACCTTGACAGTGATATGGCAAGACCGCTTGACGATGCGATCAGCACGGCCTTTGGCACGTGGCATGATGCGCTTCAGCGAACGCCCTTCGTTGACGAAGACGGTGGAGACCTTAAGGTCATCAACGTCTGCGCCTTCGTTATGCTCGGCGTTGGCTACGGCCGACTCCAGCACTTTCTTCATGATCTCGGCGGCTTTCTTACTGCTGAAAGCCAACAGGTTGAGCGCTTCGCCCACCTTCTTCCCGCGGATCTGGTCGGCGACCAAGCGGGCTTTCTGGGCGGAGATTCGAGCGCCCGACAACTTAGCGGCTACTTCCATCGTTCCTTACCCCTTAACGCTTGGCTTTCTTGTCTGCCACGTGCCCACGATAAGTGCGGGTACCGGCAAACTCGCCTAGTTTGTGGCCGACCATGTCTTCGTTCACGAGAACAGGAACATGCTGACGACCGTTATGCACAGCAATGGTCAAACCGACCATTTGTGGCAGGATCATAGAACGGCGCGACCAGGTCTTAACTGGTTTGCGATCGTTCTTTTCCGCCGCCACTTCGATCTTCTTCAGTAGGTGAAGATCAATAAAAGGACCTTTTTTCAGAGAACGTGGCACTGTCGTATCCCTCTATTTACTTGCGACGACGGACGATCATTTTGTCGGTACGCTTATTACCACGAGTCTTCGCGCCCTTAGTCGGGAAGCCCCACGGCGATACCGGATGACGACCACCAGAGGTACGACCTTCACCACCACCATGTGGGTGGTCAACCGGGTTCATGGCAACACCACGAACGGTTGGGCGAACGCCACGCCAGCGTTTGGCACCAGCTTTACCCAGCGAACGCAGGCTGTGCTCGGAGTTCGAGACCTCACCCAGAGTCGCACGGCATTCAGCCAGAACTTTACGCATCTCACCGGAGCGAAGACGCAGAGTCACGTAGACACCTTCACGAGCGATCAGCTGTGCAGACGCACCAGCAGAACGAGCGATCTGAGCACCTTTACCCGGCTTCAGTTCGATGCCGTGAACGGTAGAACCCACTGGGATGTTGCGCAGCTGCAGAGCGTTGCCTGGCTTGATTGGAGCCAAAGCGCCCGCGATCAGCTGGTCGCCAGCACTCACACCTTTAGGCGCGATGATGTAACGACGCTCGCCGTCTGCGTACAGCAGCAGTGCGATGTGAGCAGTACGGTTTGGATCGTATTCAATGCGCTCGACGGTGGCAGCGATGCCATCTTTGTCGTTGCGACGGAAATCGACCAGACGATAATGCTGCTTATGACCACCACCGATGTGACGAGTAGTGATGCGGCCATTGTTGTTACGACCACCAGTCTTCGATTTTTTCTCGAGCAGCGGTGCGTGAGGAGCGCCTTTATGCAGCTCCTGGTTGACCACCTTGACCACAAAACGGCGGCCAGGGGAAGTCGGTTTGCATTTAACGATTGCCATGATGCACCCCTTCCTTACTCAGCACTGCTGCTGAAATCGAGATCTTGGCCTGGCTGAAGGGAGATAACCGCCTTCTTCCAGTCATTACGCTTGCCCAGACCGCGAGCAGTGCGCTTGGTCTTACCCATAACATTCAGGGTAGTGACACGCTCTACTTTCACGCTGAACAGGCTTTCGACGGCCTTCTTGATTTCCAGCTTGGTTGCATCAGTAGCAACCTTGAAAACGAACTGACCTTTTTTGTCTGCCAGAACCGTAGCCTTCTCGGAAACGTGCGGGCCAAGCAGAACTTTAAATACGCGTTCCTGGTTCATCCCAGCAGCTCCTCGAATTTCTTCACGGCCGACACAGTGATCAACACTTTGTCGTATGCGATCAGACTAACTGGATCGGAACCTTGAACATCACGCACATCAACGTGCGGCAGGTTACGAGCAGCCAGGTACAGGTTCTGATCAACAGCGTCCGACACGATCAAAACGTCGGTCAGGCTCATGTCATTCAGTTTGCCCAGCAGATCTTTGGTTTTCGGCGATTCAACAGCGAAATCCTGAACCACGACCAGACGATCAGTACGAACCAGTTCAGCAAGGATGGAGCGCAGTGCAGCGCGATACATCTTCTTGTTGAGCTTCTGAGAGTGATCTTGAGGACGTGCTGCGAAAGTGGTACCGCCGCCGCGCCAGATCGGGCTACGGATAGTACCGGCACGAGCACGGCCAGTACCCTTTTGACGCCAAGGGCGCTTACCGCCACCGGATACGTCAGAACGGGTCTTTTGCTGCTTGCTACCCTGACGACCGCCAGCCATGTAGGCCACGACTGCCTGGTGAACCAGCGTCTCGTTGAATTCGCCGCCAAATGTCAGTTCGGAAACTTCGATCGCTTGAGCGTCATTTACATTTAATTGCATGTCAGCTTCCCCTTAACCGCGAGCCTTGGCTGCTGGACGTACAACCACATTGCCGCCAGTAGCGCCAGGAACAGCACCCTTGACCAACAACAGATTGCGTTCAGCGTCCACGCGCACTACTTCCAGGGACTGCACGGTCACGCGCTCAGCGCCCATATGACCGGACATTTTTTTGCCCTTGAATACACGACCAGGAGTCTGGCACTGGCCGATAGAGCCCGGGACGCGGTGGGACACGGAGTTACCGTGAGTATTATCTTGACCACGGAAATTGTGGCGCTTGATAGTACCTTGGAAGCCTTTACCCTTGGACTGACCGGTAACATCTACCATCTGGCCAGCAGCAAAGATTTCTGCATTGATCAGATCGCCAGCCTTGTATTCGCCTTCTTCAAGACGGAATTCCAAGACGGTACGACCTGCGGCAACGTTCGCTTTAGCGAAGTGACCTGCTTGAGCAGCAGTCACGCGGGAAGCACGACGAACGCCGACAGTGACTTGCACTGCACGATAGCCATCGACTTCTTCGGTTTTGAACTGGGTGACGCGATTCGGCTCGATCTCAATGACCGTAACCGGAATGGAGACACCTTCTTCGGTGAAAATACGGGTCATACCGCATTTACGACCGACTACACCAATAGTCATGTTGTAAACCTCATGAGTGTACGGGGCTTTCACCCGCTATGGCCGCCCATTTCAGAGCGTTACACGACTAAGACCCGAGTCTTAGCCGAGGCTGATCTGTACTTCCACACCTGCCGCAAGATCAAGCTTCATCAGCGCATCAACGGTTTTATCCGTTGGCTGGACGATGTCCAGAACACGCTTATGAGTGCGGATCTCGTACTGGTCGCGCGCGTCTTTGTTGACGTGCGGAGAAACCAGAACGGTGAACCGCTCTTTACGGGTAGGGAGTGGAATCGGACCACGCACTTGAGCACCAGTACGTTTCGCGGTTTCCACGATTTCCTGGGTGGATTGGTCGATCAGGCGATGGTCAAAAGCCTTCAACCTGATACGGATTTGCTGATTTTGCATTGGATTTCAGACTCCAGGCTACTTCCCACCGAGCGCAATACGCCCGTTTAAAGGAGGCGCAATTCTATAGACGAGCTAACAGGGTGTCAACCCAATAAAAAAGCCCCCGCAAGCGGGGGCTCTTTTTGAAGATCATCGCTTACGCGATGATTTTGGCCACGACGCCAGCGCCGACGGTACGACCGCCTTCACGAATAGCGAAACGCAGACCGTCTTCCATTGCGATTGGCTTGATCAGGGTAACGGAAACTTTCACGTTATCGCCTGGCATAACCATCTCAACGCCTTCCGGCAGTTCGCAGCTACCAGTTACGTCGGTAGTACGGAAGTAGAACTGTGGACGGTAGCCTTTGAAGAACGGAGTGTGACGGCCGCCTTCTTCTTTGCTCAGCACGTAGATTTCAGCTTCGAACTGAGTGTGCGGCTTGACGGTGCCTGGCTTGACCAGAACCTGGCCACGCTCAACGTCGTCACGCTTGGTGCCGCGCAACAGAACGCCGCAGTTCTCGCCAGCACGACCTTCGTCGAGCAGCTTACGGAACATTTCAACACCGGTGCAGGTGGTGACGGTAGTGTCACGCAGACCAACGATTTCCAGTGGATCTTGAACCTTTACGATACCGCGCTCAACACGACCAGTCACAACAGTACCGCGACCGGAGATCGAGAATACGTCTTCGATTGGCATCAGGAACGGCTTGTCGACAGCACGCTCTGGCTGAGGAATGTAGCTGTCCAGAGTTTCAACCAACTTCTTGACGGCAGTGGTGCCCATCTCGTTGTCGTCTTTGCCTTCCAACGCCATACGGGCAGAGCCGATGATGATTGGAGTGTCGTCGCCTGGGAAGTCGTAAGTGCTCAGCAGATCGCGCACTTCCATCTCAACCAGTTCCAGCAGCTCAGCGTCGTCTACCAGGTCAGCCTTGTTCAGGAAGACCACGATGTACGGAACGCCTACCTGACGGGACAGCAGGATGTGCTCACGAGTTTGTGGCATCGGACCATCAGCAGCCGAACAAACCAAGATAGCGCCGTCCATTTGGGCAGCACCAGTGATCATGTTCTTCACGTAGTCGGCGTGACCTGGGCAGTCAACGTGTGCGTAGTGACGCACGGCCGAGTTGTACTCAACGTGAGCAGTGTTGATGGTGATACCGCGAGCCTTCTCTTCTGGTGCGCTGTCGATCTTGTCGAAGTCAACACGAGCCGAGCCGAAAACTTCGGAGCAGACGCGAGTCAGAGCAGCGGTCAGCGTGGTTTTACCATGGTCAACGTGACCGATGGTGCCAACGTTGACGTGCGGAAGGGAACGATCAAATTTTTCTTTAGCCACGACAAATAACTCCTAGCCTAAAGGCGCTGAATCAGCCTTGTTTTTTGGTTACAGTTTCGACGATGTGCGACGGAGCTGTATTGTATTTTTTGAATTCCATAGAGTAGCTTGCGCGACCTTGGGACATGGAGCGAACGTCGGTCGCGTAACCGAACATCTCACCCAGCGGAACCTCGGCACGAATTACCTTGCCGGAGACCGTGTCTTCCATACCCAGGATCATGCCGCGACGACGGTTAAGGTCGCCCATCACGTCACCCATATAGTCTTCAGGCGTAACAACCTCTACAGCCATGATCGGCTCAAGCAACTCACCACCGCCCTTCTGGGCCAGTTGCTTGGTCGCCATGGAAGCAGCCACCTTAAACGCCATCTCGTTCGAGTCGACGTCGTGGTAAGAACCATCAAACACGGTAGCCTTGAGGCCGATCAGCGGATAGCCGGCAACAACGCCGTTCTTCATCTGCTCTTCGATGCCCTTCTGGATAGCCGGGATGTATTCCTTAGGAACCACACCACCCACTACTTCGTTCACGAATTGCAGACCTTCCTGACCTTCGTCAGCAGGTGCAAAACGGATCCAGCAGTGGCCGAACTGACCACGACCGCCGGACTGGCGAACGAACTTGCCTTCGATTTCACAGTTCTTCGTGATGCGCTCACGATACGAAACCTGAGGCTTACCGATGTTGGCTTCGACGTTGAACTCACGGCGCATCCGGTCAACCAGGATGTCCAAGTGCAGCTCGCCCATGCCAGAGATGATCGTCTGACCAGTCTCTTCATCAGTTTTGACGCGGAAAGACGGGTCTTCCTGAGCAAGTTTGCCCAGTGCGATACCCATTTTTTCCTGGTCATCCTTGGTTTTAGGCTCTACGGCAACCGAAATAACCGGCTCCGGGAAGTCCATCCGAACCAGGATGATTGGCTTGTCAGCGTTGCACAAGGTTTCACCAGTGGTGACGTCCTTCATGCCGATCAAGGCCGCGATGTCACCAGCGCGTACTTCCTTGATCTCTTCGCGAGCGTTTGCGTGCATTTGCACCATACGACCCACGCGCTCTTTTTTGCCCTTGACCGAGTTGATCACGCCGTCGCCGGATGCCAACACGCCCGAGTACACACGGACGAACGTCAAGGTACCCACGAATGGGTCGGTAGCGATCTTGAACGCCAGAGCCGAGAACGGCTCGTTGTCGTCTGCGTGACGCTCCATCTCTTCTTCTTCGTTATCAGGGTTGGTGCCCTTGATAGCAGGAATGTCGACTGGAGCTGGCAGATAGTCGATAACGGCGTCGAGAACGAGGGGAACACCCTTGTTCTTGAAGGAAGAACCGCAAACAGCAAGAACGATCTCACCAGCGATAGTACGCTGACGCAGAGCAGCCTTGATTTCCTCGTTGGTGAGCTCTTCACCCTCGAGGTACTTGTTCATCAGGTCTTCATTGGCTTCGGCCGCAGCCTCTACCATGTTGCTGCGCCATTCGTTAGCCAATTCCAGCAATTCAGCAGGAATAGGCTTGCGAACTGGGACCATACCCTTATCGGCATCGTTCCAGTAGACCGCTTCCATGGACATCAGATCGATCTGACCCTGGAAGTTGTCCTCAGCACCGATTGCCAATTGGATCGGCACCGGAGTGTGACCCAGACGCTGCTTGATCTGAGCAATTACGCGCAGAAAGTTTGCGCCGGCACGGTCCATTTTGTTCACGTAAACAATACGTGGAACACCGTATTTGTTGGCTTGACGCCATACGGTTTCGGACTGAGGCTCTACCCCGGAAGTACCACAGAACACAACGACCGCGCCGTCGAGTACACGCAGGGAACGCTCAACTTCAATGGTGAAGTCTACGTGGCCCGGGGTGTCAATGACATTGAAGCGGTATTGGTCTTTGTGCTGCTTCTCGGAACCCTGCCAAAAGGCAGTAATAGCAGCAGAAGTAATGGTAATACCACGCTCCTGCTCCTGAACCATCCAGTCGGTGGTCGCGGCGCCGTCATGCACCTCGCCCATCTTGTGGCTTTTACCGGTGTAAAAAAGGACGCGCTCGGTGGTGGTGGTTTTACCAGCATCCACGTGAGCAACGATACCAATGTTACGGTAACGGTTGATCGGTGTAGTACGAGCCATAAAGCCCTCGCAAAATTAGTGACGCTGAAATTAGAAGCGGTAGTGCGAGAAAGCTTTGTTGGCCTCAGCCATACGGTGCACGTCTTCACGCTTCTTGACCGCAGCACCTTTACCTTCGGCGGCGTCCAACAGTTCGCCAGCCAAACGCAGAGCCATAGACTTCTCACCGCGCTTGCGCGCGAAGTCTACCAGCCAACGCATTGCCAGAGCATTACGACGGGACGGACGAACTTCGACCGGAACCTGGTAAGTAGCACCGCCTACGCGGCGCGACTTCACTTCGACCAGCGGAGCGATGGCGTCGAGAGCTTTCTCGAAGATTTCCAGGGGATCGGAGTTCTTGCGTTCTTTAACCTTCTCCAGCGCGCCATAAACGATACGCTCGGCAACGGCTTTCTTGCCGCTTTCCATAACGTGGTTCATGAACTTGGCCAGAATCTGGCTGCCGTATTTTGGATCGTCAAGCACTTCGCGCTTGGCTGCTACGCGTCTTCTTGGCATGGATAAGCCCTCAAACGGTCTTCAGGTTCGCTCGGAATCAGCACCTACTGGCGCCTCCGACCTTACTCTTATCGACTCAGAAAATAAGATGATTCAATTTTTACAAAAAGCCGCTACTACTTAGGCTTCTTGGTACCGTACTTCGAACGACCCTGGTTACGACCTTTGACACCGGAGGTATCCAACGAACCGCGAACGGTGTGGTAACGAACACCTGGCAAGTCTTTTACACGGCCGCCGCGAATCAGTACGACGCTGTGCTCTTGCAGGTTGTGGCCTTCACCACCGATGTACGAGGAAACCTCGAAACCGTTGGTCAGACGCACACGGCAGACTTTACGCAATGCCGAGTTAGGTTTTTTCGGCGTAGTTGTGTACACGCGAGTGCACACACCACGACGCTGCGGGCAGTTCTGCAGCGCAGGCACGTCGGATTTCTCGACGATACGCTTACGCGGCTGACGTACCAGCTGGTTGATAGTTGCCATCTACTAGCTCCACTGTTGTCTTGCGACGCTATTGTCTTACAAGAAAAGCAAAATGGCAGGACATACGTCCCGCCAGATTTAGGGGTACAGGAGTCTAAAGAGGATCCTGCCCCCAGTCAAGGCAAAGCCCCGATGTCAACAGCCACTGGCAACCCGTCGAAACCGGGTAAGACCAATGACCATGAAAATCGGGGCCCTACTCTCAATTACTGCTTGAGTTCAACGCTTCGGTCAGCGCAGCTTCAACTTCGCTCGCACTTACACGCATCGGCTTGTCAGCTTCACGACGACGCTTGCGCTCGCTGTGATATGCCAGACCGGTACCTGCAGGGATCAGACGACCCACAACCACGTTTTCTTTCAGGCCGCGCAGATAATCACGCTTGCCGGTCACTGCCGCTTCGGTCAACACGCGAGTGGTCTCCTGGAAGGAGGCCGCCGAGATGAACGATTCGGTGGACAGCGAGGCCTTGGTGATACCGAGCAATACACGAGTAAATTTGGAAACAAATTTCTCGTCAGCTGCCAGGCGCTCGTTTTCAACCAGTACGTGCGTCAACTCCATCTGGTCGCCCTTGATGAAGCTGGAGTCGCCCGACTCAGCGATCTCGACTTTACGCAGCATCTGACGAAGAATCGTCTCGATATGCTTGTCATTGATCTTCACGCCTTGCAGGCGGTAGACGTCCTGAATCTCGTTGACGATGTATTTCGCCAGAGCGCTGACACCCAGCAGGCGCAGGATATCGTGCGGATCGCTAGGACCGTCGGAGATAACCTCACCACGGCTGACCTGCTCACCTTCGAAGACGTTGAGGTGACGCCACTTCGGAATCAGCTCTTCGTACGGATCGGTACCATCGTTTGGCGTGATAACCAGACGGCGCTTGCCTTTGGTCTCTTTACCGAACGCGATCGTGCCGCTGACTTCAGCCAGGATCGACGCTTCTTTCGGACGACGCGCTTCGAACAAGTCGGCAACGCGCGGCAGACCACCGGTGATGTCACGAGTCTTGGAGGTCTCTTGGGGGATACGGGCGATAACGTCACCCACACCCACTTGCACACCATCCGCAACACCGACAAGGGCGTTCGCCGGCAGGAAGTACTGAGCCGGTACGTCGGTACCCGGCAGCAGCAGATCCTTGCCATCAACACCAACCATCTTGACCGCAGGACGAATGTCTTTACCTGCTGCAGGACGATCTTTGGCATCCAGTACTTCGATGTTCGTCAAACCGGTCAATTCGTCGGTCTGGCGCTTGATCGTAATACCTTCCTCCATGCCCACATAGGTCACGGTACCTTTCATCTCGGTGACGATTGGGTGAGTGTGTGGATCCCACTTGGCCACGATGGACCCAGCGTCGACCTTGTCACCTTCCTTCACCAGAATCACAGCGCCATACGGCAGCTTGTAGCGCTCGCGCTCACGACCGAACTCGTCGGCGATTGCCAGCTCACCCGAACGCGACACCGCGACCAAGTGACCATCAAGACGCTCAACGTGCTTCAAGTTGTGCAGCCGAACGATACCGCCGTTCTTGACCTGGACACTGTCCGCAGCAGAAGTACGGCTTGCCGCACCACCGATGTGGAATGTACGCATGGTCAGCTGGGTACCCGGCTCACCGATCGACTGAGCAGCGATAACGCCAACCGCTTCACCGATGTTCACTTGGTGACCGCGTGCCAGATCCCGGCCATAACACTTGGCGCAGATACCGAAACGGGTTTCGCAGCTGATCGGGGAACGTACGATGACTTCGTCGATGCTGTTCAGCTCGATGAATTCAACCCACTTCTCGTCAACCAGCGTGCCGCCTGGAACGATGACATCTTCAGTGCCAGGCTTGAATACGTCACGGGCGATCACTCGACCCAATACGCGTTCGCCCAACGGTTCTACGACATCACCGCCTTCGATGTGCGGAGTCATTACCAGACCGTGTTCAGTACCGCAGTCAACCTCGGTAACGACCAGATCTTGCGCCACGTCTACAAGACGACGAGTCAGGTAACCGGAGTTCGCGGTTTTCAACGCGGTATCCGCAAGACCCTTACGAGCACCGTGCGTCGAGATGAAGTACTGAAGTACGCTCAGACCTTCACGGAAGTTCGCAGTGATCGGCGTCTCGATGATCGAGCCGTCCGGCTTGGCCATCAGACCACGCATACCTGCCAGCTGACGAATCTGTGCAGCGGAACCCCGCGCACCAGAGTCAGCCATCATGTACATCGAGTTGAAGGATTCCTGGTCAACGGTCTCACCGTGACGGTCGACAACCTTCTCTTTCGAGAGGTTCGACATCATAGCTTTCGAGACTTCATCGTTGGCCTTGGACCAGAGGTCGATCACCTTGTTGTACTTCTCGCCCTGGGTAACGAGGCCTGAGGCGTACTGACTTTCGATCTCTTTCACTTCATCCGTTGCGGCGTCGATGATGCGAGCTTTTTCATCAGGGATAACGAAGTCGTTAACGCCGATGGAAACACCCGAGATCGTCGAGTAGGCAAAACCGGTGTACATCAACTGGTCAGCGAAGATAACGGTCTCTTTCAGGCCAACCACGCGATAGCACTGGTTGATCAGCTTGGAGATCGCCTTTTTCTTCATCGGCTGGTTGACGACGTCATATGACAGGCCGGCCGGGACCACCTGGAACAGCAACGCACGGCCAACGGTTGTGTCGACGATACGAGTGTTCTTGACGCTGCCACCATCACGATCATTGACCGTTTCGTTGATGCGCACTTTTACTTTCGCATGCAGTGCGGCTTCGCCGGCACGGAACACACGGTCAACTTCCTGCAGATCCGCGAATACACGACCTTCGCCTTTGGCGTTGATCGCTTCACGGGTCATGTAGTACAGACCCAATACAACGTCCTGCGAAGGAACGATGATTGGTTCACCGTTAGCCGGCGACAGAATGTTGTTGGTCGACATCATCAGCGCACGGGCTTCGAGCTGGGCTTCCAGCGTCAGCGGCACGTGAACGGCCATCTGGTCGCCGTCGAAGTCGGCGTTGTATGCCGCACAGACCAGCGGGTGCAGCTGGATCGCCTTACCTTCGATGAGAACCGGCTCAAACGCCTGGATGCCCAGACGGTGAAGCGTCGGCGCACGGTTCAGAAGCACTGGGTGTTCGCGAATGACTTCGGCGAGAACGTCCCAGACTTCTGGCAGCTCGCGCTCAACCATTTTCTTGGCAGCTTTGATGGTGGTCGCAAGACCACGCATTTCGAGCTTGCCGAAAATGAACGGCTTGAACAGCTCAAGTGCCATCTTCTTCGGCAGACCGCACTGGTGCAGACGCAGGGTCGGACCTACGGTAATTACCGAACGGCCAGAGTAGTCAACACGCTTACCGAGCAAGTTCTGACGGAAACGACCCTGCTTACCCTTGATCATGTCAGCCAGGGATTTCAGAGGGCGCTTGTTCGAACCTGTGATGGCGCGACCGCGACGACCGTTATCAAGCAGCGCATCCACAGCTTCCTGAAGCATGCGCTTTTCGTTGCGCACGATGATGTCAGGAGCAGACAGATCCAGCAGACGCTTCAAACGGTTGTTACGGTTGATCACCCGACGATACAGATCGTTGAGGTCGGAAGTCGCGAAACGACCACCGTCCAGTGGAACCAGTGGACGCAGGTCTGGCGGCAGAACCGGCAGAACGGTCAACACCATCCATTCTGGAAGGTTGCCGGAACCTTGGAAGGCTTCCATCAACTTCAGGCGCTTGGACAGCTTCTTGATTTTGGTCTCGGAGTTGGTTTGCGGAATCTCTTCGCGCAGACGGCCAATCTCGTGTTCCAGATCAATGGCGTGCAGCAGCTCACGGACAGCCTCGGCACCCATACGGGCGTCGAAGTCATCACCGAACTCTTCTAGGGCTTCGAAGTATTGCTCGTCGTTCAGCAACTGGCCTTTTTCGAGGGTAGTCATGCCTGGGTCGATAACGACATAGCTCTCGAAATAGAGAACGCGTTCGATATCACGCAAAGTCATGTCCATCAGCAAGCCGATACGGGACGGCAGCGATTTCAGGAACCAGATGTGAGCTACCGGCGATGCCAGTTCGATGTGAGCCATGCGCTCACGACGGACTTTGGCCAGTGCGACTTCAACGCCGCATTTTTCGCAGATAACGCCACGATGCTTCAAGCGCTTGTACTTACCGCACAGGCACTCGTAATCCTTGACCGGGCCAAAAATCTTGGCGCAGAACAGGCCGTCACGCTCAGGTTTGAACGTACGGTAGTTGATGGTTTCCGGCTTTTTAACTTCACCGAACGACCACGAACGGATCATCTCAGGCGATGCCAATCCAATACGGATGGCGTCGAACTCTTCGACTTGACCCTGGTTTTTCAGCAAATTCAGTAGGTCTTTCAAGGCCTTTCCTCCTGGCGGAGCAGAGGGCGGTCATACCGACCCACCCTCGATTCGCGTCACGTGTTATTCGGTTTCCAGATCGATATCGATACCGAGCGAACGGATTTCTTTGATCAACACGTTGAAGGACTCGGGCATGCCCGGCTCCATACGGTGATCGCCGTCCACGATGTTCTTGTACATCTTGGTACGGCCGTTCACGTCGTCCGACTTCACTGTGAGCATTTCTTGCAGAGTGTACGCCGCGCCATACGCTTCCAGCGCCCAGACTTCCATCTCCCCGAAACGCTGACCACCGAACTGAGCCTTACCACCCAGCGGCTGCTGGGTAACCAGGCTGTACGAACCAGTGGAACGCGCGTGCATCTTGTCGTCCACCAAGTGGTTCAGCTTCAGCATGTACATGTAGCCAACGGTGACCGGACGCTCAAACTTGTTACCGGTACGGCCGTCAAACAGCTGCATCTGGCCACTGTCCGGCATGTCCGCCAAGCGGAGCATTGCCTTGATCTCGGATTCCTTGGCGCCGTCGAATACCGGGGTAGCCATAGGAACGCCGCCACGCAGGTTCTTCGCCAGATCCAGAATTTCCTGATCAGACAGGTCATCAAGACTTTCCTGACGGCCGCCAATCTCGTTGTAGATCTCGTTCAGGAACTTGCGCAGCTCAACGACCTTACGCTGCTCTTCGAGCATGCGGTTGATCTTCTCGCCCAATCCTTTAGCCGCGAGGCCCAGGTGAGTTTCGAGGATCTGACCGACGTTCATACGCGAAGGTACACCCAACGGGTTGAGGACGATATCCACCGGCGTGCCGTTGGCATCGTGCGGCATGTCTTCAACAGGCATGATCACGGAGACCACACCTTTGTTACCGTGACGACCGGCCATCTTGTCGCCCGGCTGGATGCGGCGGCGAATGGCAAGGTAGACCTTGACGATCTTCAGCACGCCTGGAGCAAGGTCATCGCCCTGCTGCAGCTTACGCTTCTTGTCTTCGAACTTGTCGTCAAGCAGACGGCGACGATCAACGATGTACGCCTGAGCTTTCTCGAGCTGCTCGTTCAACGCATCTTCGACCATGCGCAGCTTGAACCACTGACCATGCTCCAGACCGTCCAGAACCTCGTTGGTGATTTCCTGGCCTTTCTTCAGGCCGGCACCACCTTCAGCGGTACGACCTACCAAAGCGGAACGCAGGCGCTCGAACGTTGCACCTTCAACAATGCGAAACTCTTCGTTCAGATCCTTGCGGATCTCGTCGAGTTGGCTCTTCTCGATGGACAGCGCACGAGCATCACGCTCAACGCCATCACGGGTGAAGACCTGGACATCAATGACGGTGCCTTTGGTACCGGTAGGTACGCGCAGGGAGGTGTCTTTAACGTCGCTGGCTTTTTCACCGAAGATTGCGCGCAGCAGCTTCTCTTCCGGCGTCAGCTGAGTCTCGCCTTTCGGAGTGACTTTACCTACCAGAATGTCGCCAGCGCCGACTTCCGCACCCACATAAACGATACCGGCTTCGTCCAGCTTGTTAAGTGCTGCTTCACCCACGTTAGGGATGTCAGCAGTGATCTCTTCAGGCCCAAGCTTTGTATCACGCGCCACACAGGTCAGTTCCTGAATGTGGATCGTGGTGAAGCGGTCTTCCTGAACAACACGCTCGGACAAGCAGATGGAGTCTTCGAAGTTGAAGCCGTTCCACGCCATGAACGCGATGCGCATGTTCTGACCCAACGCCAGTTCACCCATATCGGTGGACGGGCCGTCGGCCATGATGTCGCTGCGCTGAACGCGATCACCCTTGCTCACTAGCGGACGCTGGTTGATGCAGGTGTTCTGGTTCGAACGCGTGTATTTGGTCAGGTTGTAGATGTCGACACCGGCTTCGCCTGTCTCAACTTCGTCATCTGCGACACGAACCACGATACGGCTGGCGTCAACCGAGTCAATCACGCCGCCACGACGGGCCACGACGCAAACGCCCGAGTCACGCGCAACGTTACGCTCCATGCCAGTACCAACCAGCGGCTTGTCAGCGCGCAGTGTTGGGACAGCCTGACGCTGCATGTTCGAACCCATCAACGCACGGTTGGCGTCGTCGTGCTCAAGGAACGGGATCAGCGATGCTGCAACCGAAACAACCTGCTTCGGCGAAACATCCATCAAGGTGACGTCTTCCGGCGCCTTGACTGTGAACTCGTTCAAGTGACGAACGGCAACCAGCTCGTCGATCAGGATCTTCTTATCGTTCATTGCCGCAGAAGCCTGGGCAATGACGTGATCCGCTTCCTCAATAGCTGAGAGGAAAACGATTTCGTCAGTTACCAGAGCGTCCTTAACCACACGGTACGGACTCTCGAGGAAGCCGTACTGGTTGGTGCGCGCGTATGCCGCCAAGGAGTTGATCAGACCAATGTTCGGACCTTCCGGCGTTTCAATCGGGCATACACGACCGTAGTGAGTCGGGTGTACGTCACGAACTTCAAAGCCGGCACGCTCGCGCGTCAGACCACCAGGGCCGAGTGCAGAGACACGACGCTTGTGAGTGATCTCGGACAGCGGGTTGTTCTGGTCCATAAACTGGGAAAGCTGGCTGGAACCGAAGAACTCTTTCACCGCCGCCGCAACAGGCTTGGCGTTGATCAAGTCCTGAGGCATCAGGCCTTCGCTTTCTGCCATCGACAGACGCTCTTTAACCGCACGCTCAACACGTACCAGACCTACACGGAACTGGTTCTCGGCCATCTCGCCTACGCAACGAACGCGACGGTTACCGAGGTGATCGATGTCATCGACGATGCCTTTACCATTACGGATGTCGACCAGGGTCTTCAGCACTGCAACGATGTCGTCTTTGTGCAGGACGCCCGAACCTTCGATCTCGGTACGACCGATACGACGGTTGAACTTCATCCGACCTACAGCCGACAGATCGTAGCGCTCTGGGCTGAAGAACAGGTTGTTGAACAAGGTCTCGGCGGCATCCTTGGTAGGTGGCTCGCCAGGACGCATCATCCGATAAATCTCGACCAGGGCTTCAAGCTGATTGCCGGTCGAGTCGATCTTCAGGGTGTCGGAGATGAAAGGACCGCAGTCGATGTCGTTCGTGTACAGCGTTTCGATGCGAACAACCTGAGCCTTGGCAATTTTTGCCAGGATCTCGGTGTTCAGCTCGGTATTGCACTCGGCAATGATCTCACCCGTCGCCGGATGCACGATCGCCTTGGCGCTGGTGCGGCCAATAACGTAGTCGAGCGGAACCTCAAGGGTCTTGATGTTTGCTTTTTCGAGCTGGTTGATGTGACGGGCCGTAATACGACGGCCTTGCTCAACAATCACCTTGCCCTTGTCGTCCAGAATATCCAGAACGGCAATTTCGCCACGCAGGCGCTGAGGCACCAACTCCAGATTCAGGTTCTCGCCCTGAACGTGGAATACGTTGGTGGTGTAGAAAGCATCCAGCACTTCTTCAGTGGTGTAACCCAATGCACGGAGCAGAACCGATGCAGGGAGTTTGCGGCGACGGTCGATACGAACGAAGACACAGTCTTTCGGATCGAATTCGAAGTCCAGCCACGAACCACGGTAAGGAATAATGCGAGCCGAATACAACAGCTTGCCCGAACTGTGCGTCTTGCCGCGGTCATGGTCAAAGAACACGCCCGGAGAACGGTGCAGCTGGGAAACGATCACACGCTCGGTACCGTTGATAACGAAGGTACCGTTTTCAGTCATGAGTGGGATTTCACCCATGTAGACTTCTTGCTCTTTGATATCCTTGATCGCTTTATTCGACGATTCTTTGTCGAAAATGATCAGACGTACTTTTACCCGCAAAGGTACGGCGTATGTCACACCGCGGAGCACGCATTCCTTGACATCAAAAGCCGGTTCGCCCAGACGATAACCCACATACTCCAGAGCAGCATTGCCGGAGTAGCTGATGATCGGGAAAACAGATTTGAAGGCCGCATGCAGGCCCACGTCGCGGAACTGATCTTTAGTCGCTCCCGCTTGCAAGAATTCACGATACGAATCCAGCTGGATGGCCAGGAGGTAAGGCACATCCATGACGTCCGGCAACTTGCTAAAGTCCTTGCGGATACGTTTTTTCTCAGTATATGAGTAAGCCATCAGCGTTCCCCAGCTTGGTCACCTGCTTGTTTGGCTCCTCCCGACGGGAGCAGCCAGAAAAATCTTGCGAACCCCATGGTTCGCGCCACCGTTCGGGGTGGGTAGATCACGTAATCAGCGCTAACCGAATCAGCTGCCAACAACGGAAAAAGGCCGGTGGCAGAAGCCACCAGCCATCAGCCTTTCGCTTAACGCTTGGGCTGGAAACGCAAAGTCGATGCTTACTTCAGCTCGACTTTAGCGCCTGCTTCTTCCAGAGTAGCCTTGGCTTTATCAGCAGCGTCTTTAGCTACTGCTTCCAGGACCATTGCTGGAGCGCCGTCAACGACTGCCTTGGCTTCTTTCAGGCCCAGACCGGTCAGCTCACGAACTGCCTTGATGACGTTAACTTTCTTCTCGCCAGCTTCAAGCAGCATGACGTTGAATTCAGTTTGCTCTTCAACAACGGCGGCAGCAGCAGCTGGGCCAGCGGAAGCAGCAGCAGCGCTAACACCGAATTTTTCTTCGAATGCTTTGATCAGCTCTACAACCTGCAGAACGGACATTTCAGCTACGGCGTTGAGGATATCGTCTTGAGAGATAGACATGACTCTAATTCCTGAATTGGGGGACGGCCTACGCGACCATCGAAATAAACAAAAATACGCGAGAAGAAGTGCCGGCCCTTAGGCTGCAGCGGCTTCTTTCTGTTCGCGAATAGCCGCCAGAGTACGAGCGAGCTTGCTGGTAGCGCCTTGAATCACGCTCATCAGCTGCGAAATCGCTTCGTTGCGAGTCGGCAGTGTTGCCAGTACGTCGATCTGATTAGCTGCGAGGTACTTGCCCTCAAACGCAGCTGCCTTGATCTCGAACTTATCCTGACCTTTTGCAAACTCTTTGAACAAACGGGCAGCAGCACCTGGATGTTCGTTGGAGAAGGCGATCAAGGTCGGGCCAGTGAACACATCGTTGAGGACACTGTATTCAGTATCAGCAACGGCGCGCTTGAGCAGGGTGTTACGTACGACACGTACGTAAACGCCAGCTTCACGAGCCTCTTTACGGAGTCCGGTCATCGCGCCTACCGTCACACCGCGGGCATCAGCCACAACAGCAGACAGAGCGACTTTGGCAGCCTCGTTGACTTCAGCGACGATGGCCTTCTTGTCTTCGAGTTTAATTGCCACGGGTTTAACTCCTGCTTGTTACCGTTTCATCTGACCTGAGCCGGATGTCGTTTTGGTGTCTGATTCGGTAAGGAACCGGGAGCACCATCTGCGTAGGCTTGTGGTTTAAGGCTTGCGCCGCCTACGGTCTTGGATAGCCCCCGCCAGGCAGGGACCCCAATTTTCGCAATGACGCGGTTACCCGCGCCATGCCAGTCTTACGCGTCCAACGAACCTTGGTCGATGACCAAGCCTGGGCCCATAGTGGTGCTCAGTGTTACGCGCTTAACGTAGATACCTTTCGAGGAAGCTGGCTTGATACGCTTCAGATCAGCGATCAGAGCTTCAACGTTCTCACGCAGCTTGTCTGCATCAAAGCCGACTTTGCCAACGGAGGTGTGGATAATGCCGTTTTTGTCGGTGCGATAACGAACCTGACCAGCCTTGGCGTTTTTCACGGCAGTGGCTACGTCTGGAGTAACGGTACCGACTTTAGGGTTAGGCATCAGGCCGCGCGGGCCGAGGATCTGACCTAGCTGACCAACAACACGCATTGCGTCCGGGGAAGCAATTACGACGTCATAGTTCAGGTCGCCGCCTTTCATTTCAGCAGCCAGATCGTCCATGCCAACACGATCAGCGCCGGCAGCCAGAGCAGCTTCAGCAGCTGGGCCCTGAGTAAATACTGCGACACGAACGGTCTTGCCAGTGCCGTGAGGCAGCACGGTAGCGCTACGTACGACCTGATCGGATTTACGAGGATCAACACCGAGGTTCACAGCAACGTCTACAGACTCGCTGAACTTCACTGTCGACAACTCAGCCAGCAGAGCAGCGGCTTCGTTGAAGTTATAAGATTTGCCAGCTTCGACTTTGGAAGCGATAGCCTTTTGGCGCTTGGTCAGCTTAGCCATTACACACCCTCCACGTTAAGGCCCATGCTACGAGCAGAACCAGCGATGGTGCGCACGGCGGCGTCCATATCAGCAGCGGTCAAGTCGGCATTTTTTGCCTTGGCGATTTCTTCCAGCTGAGCACGGGTTACTGTGCCAACTTTTACGGTGTTCGGACGAGCCGAGCCGCTGGTCAAGCCAGCTGCTTTTTTCAGCAGTACCGAAGCCGGGGTGCTTTTGGTTTCAAAGGTGAAGCTGCGGTCACTGTAAACAGTGATGATCACAGGAGTCGGCAAACCTGGCTCAATACCCTGAGTACGGGCGTTGAACGCTTTGCAGAATTCCATGATGTTCACGCCGTGCTGACCCAGCGCAGGACCAACAGGCGGGCTCGGGTTAGCCTGAGCGGCTTTCACTTGAAGCTTGATGTAAGCGGTAATCTTCTTGGCCATGAGGCACTCCAATTACGGGTTCTAGCGCCTCGAAAGGCTCCCCGGTTACTTGCGCGTTTATCCCGGTGACGAAAAAACCCCACAGCCCAGGGCTGCGGGGTATGGGATTCTGAGCTCAGCTACGCCTTTTCGACCTGACTGAACTCCAGCTCCACCGGAGTGGAGCGTCCGAAAATGAGCACGGCCACTTGGATCCTGCTCTTCTCGTAATTGACTTCTTCGACGGTACCGTTGAAATCAGCAAACGGACCATCTGTAACACGGACTACTTCGCCCGGCTCGAATAGAGTTTTTGGCTTCGGCTTGTCGCTACCATCAGCAACGCGACGCAGAATTGCCTCAGCTTCTTTATCGGTAATAGGGGCCGGCTTGTCTGCCGTGCCACCGATGAAACCCATGACACGAGGAGTATCCTTGACCAAGTGCCAAGTACCCTCGTTCATGTCCATCTGGACAAGCACATAGCCAGGGAAGAATTTGCGTTCACTTTTGCGCTTCTGGCCGTTACGCATTTCCACTACTTCTTCAGTAGGGACCAGAATCTCGCCGAAGCCATCTTCCATGCCTGCAAGCTTTACACGCTCAACCAGTGAGCGCATGACATGCTTCTCGTAACCCGAGTAGGCATGCACTACGTACCAACGCTTAGCCACGGGACACCCTTAGCCGACAATCAAGGAAACAAGCCAGCCGAGCAGGGAATCTAAACCCCACAACAGCAGCGCCATGACGAGAACAACTGCAACCACGATCAAAGTGGTCTGGGTAGTCTCTTGACGCGTAGGCCACACGACTTTACGAATCTCAGCGCGAGCTTCTTTGGCCAAAACAAAGAAAGCCTTACCCTTCCCCGTCTGCAGAGCCACATAGGCTGCCACGGCGGCGATCACAAGCAGGGCAAGAACGCGATACAGGATTGGCTGCGCGGAGTAGTATTGATTTCCAACGACACCCACGACTACCAGAAGCACTACTACAAGCCACTTCACGAGATCAAAACGGGAGTCTTGGGCTTCAGCCTTTGGATTCATCTACTAAAATCCTGTGAAAAGAAAGCCAGATACTTTGGAGAATCTGGCAGGTCAGGAGGGAATCGAACCCCCAACCTACGGTTTTGGAGACCGTCGCTCTGCCAATTGAGCTACTGACCTAAAAGCAAAATCAGGCCGAACATTATGCGGACCTGACAGGAAGATTTCAACAGCAACTCGACAACTGCGATTGTGCACGTCGACTCACTGCGGCGCCACCTCACCAAGACCTTGAAAACCTTGGTATTCGTAGCGCCTAAAACAAAGGCAGATACTCACATATCTGCCTTAGCAATGGAGCTCTTGAGCGGATTTGAACCGCTGACCTCACCCTTACCAAGGGTGTGCTCTACCAACTGAGCTACAAGAGCAAAACATACTGCACAACCAGAAAACTTGGAGCGGGTAGCGGGAATCGAACCCGCATCATCAGCTTGGAAGGCTGAGGTTCTACCACTAAACTATACCCGCTGAGCTTTGCTGCTTACGCTCAAAATATGGTGGAGGGGGAAGGATTCGAACCTTCGAAGTCGTAGACGTCAGATTTACAGTCTGATCCCTTTGGCCGCTCGGGAACCCCTCCTAAGCGAGGCAGCATTCTATATCATGCCACCCTTCTGTCAATCTTTTTCTCAATAAAAACTTGAGGTTACAAGCATTGACCATTGCTACATCAGTACCTATCAATCGATCTGCACTGCGAAGCGGGCGCCATTCTATTCAAACTAATCTACGGTTGCAATGCCTTCGCATGACATTATTTCATTTTTTAGCATGGGAAAATCACTGCGGAGCTCGGCAATCAAAGTCTCGCTGACCAGACGCCGGCTAGCAGGCGCAATTTTCAGCCAGTACACGCCGCCTTCCTGATCCGGGCGCTTTTCAAGGTGAGTATCGATATCTAAGGCAACAAGACGCTGCTCGAGAAGTGCGGCTTCAGCCTGCTTGGCAGTTCCCCCCAGGTAGAGGCAGTTCTCTTTCCCTGTAGAGGTACGCGCAGTACCACCACCGATTCCCGACTCGCCCAGCAAACGAATATCTTGGCCATACGCCCGATGAGTCAGCAGCGGCTCTACCTCTTTAGGACGCAGCGGCGCATCCTGCTGATGCCAGAAGAAATACAGACCGTTCAACATGAGTAACAACAAAAACGTCCATGGCATACCCACCTCATTAACGATACGCACCTGAATGCATTCCGATCTTACTAACTGTGATTTCTACCCTAACTACCCTGCAGCCTGAGACTCACCTCCCCCCCGCTGAAATGCTCTTCACGCCCATCCACCTCCAGGCGTAACGCACCATCGTCACCGATGCCCTTCACAACGCCCTGAGTGGTGTTCACACCTGCGGTGAGAGCGACCGCGAGGCCTTGCCATAGATGCTTGTCCTCCCACGCCTTTCTATACGCTGCGAATCCTTTTTCTTGATGGCCAGCAAGATAGCCACTGAGATTCCGACTTAGCGCGCAAGCGACCGTGTTTCTGTCCTGAACATTTCCCAGCTCAAGGGCCACCGACGTCCAAGCCTGGTTGACGTCAACGGAATCACGCATATTGATATTGATCCCAATACCGATAACCACGTGGCAAACATTAGCGAGATCGCCAGTCACCTCGAGCAGCACTCCAGCGAGTTTTTTGCGGCCAACCAGGATGTCGTTAGGCCATTTGAGCCCCGCTCTATGGATACCGAGCTCTCGCAGCGTATCTACAACTGCAAGCCCTACGACAAGGCTAAGACCGTCGAGCCGACGGGTACCGCCATCCATACGCAACGCGAGGCTGTAATAGAGGTTTTCACCAAAAGGACTTACCCATTGACGCCCACGCCTGCCGCGTCCTGCTGTCTGCTGCTCTGCAAGAATCAAGGCAGGAAGGGCTGCGCCTGAACTTGCCATCCTCATGGCTTCGGCATTCGTGGAGTCGATACTTTCGTGAATGCTACATGTCCAACCCAATCTTTCGTGCTCACTGATCAGCACCTCACCGTCCAACAACGAAAGCGGGGAAGCCAAACGGTAACCTCGGCCGCGCACCTTGTAAATTTCGATGCCAAGGTCAGCCTGGGCCTGCTGCAGCTTCTTCCAGACAGCACTTCGGCTGACGCCCAGCGCGAGCCCCAGATCCTCGCCGGAGTGAAACGCCCCGTCTCCAAGTAGCTTTAGCAACGTATGCATGGGTTTCAGCGCCTGGTAGTAAGACGCGCATGATAGCCATCCAGCCGACCTACGCAAGCGTACCGTGCAGGCACAAACCGAAGTCAAATAATGCGGATGGGTGGGTTTTACTGTGGAGAGTTGTAGGTTGGGCAAATAACTTTTCCGCGCGCAAAAACAAAACCCCATCTGCTTTCGCAAATGGGGTTCTGGAATTTAATCTTGACGATGACCTACTCTCACATGGGGAAACCCCACACTACCATCGGCG
>NZ_JAUFNS010000012.1:0-188368 GCF_041060445.1 Pseudomonas sp. W2-17
TCAGTTGTTAAAGAGCGGGTGGTTAAGATCTTTCGTCTCAACCGAGGCGCGCATTCTACAGCGTCTCTTGTTTCTGTCAAGCGGTTATTTTAAGAAGTTTTCAAAGTTTCCTCATCAACTTCAACCACTTGCGCTTCGTTCGACTTGACGTCTCACATCAGCGGGAGGCGAATTCTACAGCGTTACAACCTGCTGTCAACTGCCTTTTTCACCGCTGTCGATTCAAACATCTGAACCGAAGCATTCCTCGCTGCTTACTTCGTCCAACTCGTTGATTATCAAGGAGTTTTCCGTTTCGTCTGCGCCGGAAGTGGGGCGAATTATAGACAGATCCAGAGGGGCGTCAAGCACTTATTTCAACAGGCTGAATAATCACTGTTATTTGGCACCTTTGCTGCTTAACAGGCCTCTATCCATAGGTTCTTATAGGAGCGCGCGCTTCTTTAACCGCGCTCTATAGGGATTCAGGCAACACCCGCTCGCACAGCCATCGGCGTGATACACGATGTCACTGGCATTTGTCTCACTATTGAGCGATGTTTAGCCGGCGCGCCTTGACATGGTGCCGCCCCTCCACATGGACGTGACCGTTGGTGGCAGCATGCGAATTCTGGATAGTCACTGACCGCAACGTGTTGGTCAGGTAAGGATATGAATGAAGTACTTTTTAATGGCACTGGCAGCATTGGCGGTCGCTGGATGCGCAGCGACGTCTAAACCGGTCATGGGTAAACGTGGTATCCACATCAATTGCTCGGGCCTGTCGTCCTCGTGGGAGCAGTGCTATGAGATGGCGACCAACTCCTGTGTGTCCAAGCAATTTAGGGTGATCGCCAAATCCGGGGACGGCGCCGAAGACACGGGGGGCTATCCGCTCGGTCTGAATCCGGCCGGCTATACCAGCCGCAGCATGATCATCATCTGCAAGAGGCCGACTAACCCCTAGTCGGCTACCGACAGCGCATCCACCTGCTGACACAGCAGGTCGTGGCTGGCGTCCACCACGCGTTGCTGGAGCTCGGGCGTCGCCATCATTCGCGCGACCGTCAGAGCACCAACGCACTGAGCAATGGCTGCCCACGCCAGATCTTCGTCCCCAAGCACTTCAGCCCACGCCTTTTGTAATTCGCACAAGCAGTGCTCGGCGCGCAGGCGAGCCGGTCCTTCTGCGCGGGCAATTTCGGCGCCCAATGCAGGAATGACACATCCACCTGCAGGATTCTGTACATGCGCCAGTGTCAGGTAATGCCGCAGGCACTGCTTGATTCGGTCCCTGGTCAGCGACTCATCGACACCGAGTAACGCCAGGCTGCGGGTCAACTCGCGCTCAACCACCGCCTGAAACAAAGCATCCTTCGAAGAGAAGTGACTATAAAAAGCCCCTCCGGTGAGCCCAACGGCTTTCATCAGACTGTCCACTCCCATGGGCGCGAAGCCTTTCTCCTTCACCAGAGCGGCGCTGCTGTCGAGCATGGCGCGCCGGGTTTGCTCTTTATGGTCGACCGAGTAGCGCATTGTTTCCCTCTTTACTTGAGTGAGTGCCTTGACGCCCTCACGACCCTAGCATAACGTCCGTTAAGTAAACGATCGTTTAATAAAGGTATCGTGATGACCCTTACATCGAATAACAAGAAGGTCGTTCTGGTTGTGGGTGCGGGCGACGCAACAGGAGGCGCGATTGCCAAACGCTTCGCCCGGGAGGGTTACGTGGCGTGTGTCACTCGCAGGAGCGCCGACAAACTTCAGCCTCTAGTGGACTCGATTCGGCAGAGCGGCGGCGAAGCCCACGGGTTCGCCTCGGACGCGCGCAAGGAAGATGACGTGGTGGCGCTGATTGAGCGGATCGAAAATGAGATCGGCCCTATCGAAGCGTTCGTTTTCAATATCGGCGCCAACGTGCCGTGCAGCATTCTCGAAGAGACCGCGCGCAAGTACTTCAAGATTTGGGAGATGGCGTGCTTCTCCGGATTTCTGAATGCCAGGGAAGTTGCCCTTCGTATGGCCAAACGCAAACGCGGCACCCTTCTGTTTACCGGGGCGACTGCAGGGGTACGCGGCGCTGCCAATTTCGCGGCCTTCGCCGGCGCCAAGCACGGGCTACGAGCACTGGCGCAAAGCATGGCCCGTGAACTGGGGCCGATGAACATCCACGTGGCTCATGTGGTGGTGGATGGCGCGATTGACACTGACTTCATCCGCACGCAGTTTCCCGAACGCTACGCGCTGAAGGATGAGGACGGCATTCTCGACCCTGAACACATTGCAGAAAATTACTGGTATCTGCACAGCCAGCCCCGGGACGCATGGACGTTCGAGCTGGACCTGCGCCCCTGGAACGAACGCTGGTAAGCCCCGGCATCAGAGAATCACATGGGCGCACCTCCGCATCCATATAAGAAGAAGGAATGCAACGATGAGCCAAAGCGTGGAGTTTTACTTCGATGTGGGTAGCCCGACCAGTTACCTGGCCTACACCCAGTTGCGGAAGATCTGCGACCAGACGTCAGCGACCCTGATCTATCGGCCCATCTTGCTGGGCGCAGTGTTCAAGGCGACAGGCAATGCATCGCCCAACGACGTGCCTGCCAAAGCGCGTTACTCCATCAAGGATCTGGCACGCTTCGCCAAGCGCTATCAGGTTCCCCTCACCTTCAACCCCCACTTCCCGATCAACACGCTGGGCCTGATGCGCGCGTTGACTGCTGCGCAAATTCTTCAGCCACAACGGTTCATTGAATTGCTGGAAATCACTTTCAGGGCGATGTGGGTAGAAGCGCTGGACTTGAACGACCCTGGGGTGTTGTCAGCAGCCCTCACAAGGTTTGGCTTTGATCCGGCAGAAATCCTTGGCTGGGTCAGCAACCCCAGCGTCAAGGACCAGCTGAAAAGCAACACCGAAGCGGCGGTTGCACGAGGCGTGTTTGGCGCCCCGAGCATGTTCGTCGACGACGAGCTCTATTTCGGTCAGGACCGACTCGATTTTGTCCGGGAAGCGCTCACCGAGTAACCGCCTGTAATACCACCGCCCAACAGGACGGTGGCGTTCAGGGTCAAACCGCCGCTGTCCGGCCTTCCAGCCAAGCCAACGCGACGCCCTCCACGAGTGGACTGAGGCGCTGCCTGACCTGGGCGTGGTATTCGTTCAGCCATTCACGCTCGTCTTGGGTCAGCAGACCGATTTCCAGGCAGCGCGTGTCTATCGGACACAGCGTGAGGGTCTCGAACTTCAGAAACTCGCCGAACTCGGTCTTGCCCGCCGCCTGATTGATCACCAGGTTTTCAATGCGCACGCCCCACTGCCCCGGCCGATACGTCCCCGGCTCGATCGACGTGATCATCCCCGGCTGCATCGCGGTTTGCGGCGTGGCGGCGGCTTGATACGCAATCACCTGCGGGCCTTCGTGCACGTTCAGGAAATAGCCGACGCCGTGACCGGTGCCGTGGCCGTAGTTGACGCCCTCGGCCCAGATCGGTGCGCGAGCGATGGAGTCGAGCAGTGGCGAAAGAATGCCGCGCGGAAAGTGCGCACGGGACAACGCGATGACGCCCTTCAGAACGCGCGTGCAGTCACGTTTCTGTTCAGCGGTCGGCGTGCCGATGGGCACCATGCGGGTGATATCGGTCGTGCCGCCCAGGTATTGACCGCCGGAGTCGATCAGCAGCAAGCCATCGCCTTCGATTTGCGCGTGCTCTTCTTCGGTGGCGCGGTAATGAGGCATCGCCCCGTTACCATTGAAGCCGGCAATGGTGGCGAAACTCTGGGACACGTAGCCCGGCCGACGGGCCCGCGCCGCGCTGAGTTTCTCGTCGATGGTCAGCTCGCTGACGGGATTTTTGCCCAGCGCTGAATCCAGCCAGGCAAAGAACTCGCACAGCGCCGCGCCATCCTGCTCCATCGCCTGGCGGATGTGCTGGGTATCAGCAGCGCTTTTCTGCGATTTGAACAGGGTCGTCGGGTTCAAGCCTTCGACCAGCGTCACTTCGCTGTCGAGATAGTCCAGCAGGCCACAGGTGACCCGCGCCGGATCCACCAGCAACCGCGCGTCCTTGGGCACGTTGCGCAGCGCAGTGCCGATGCGGGTGTATTCATGCAGGGTGATGCCGTCTTGCTCCAGGGTGCTACGCAGTCCGGCGTCGACTTTCTCGGATGCGACAAACAGGTTGATGCTGTTCGGGCCGATCAGGGCGAAGGAGATGAACACCGGGTTGTAGGAGACGTCGGCGCCACGCAGGTTAAACAGCCAGGCGATGTCGTCCAGGGTCGCGAGAAAATGCCAATCCGCGTCGCGCTCGGCCATCACCGTGCGCAATCGAGTGAGTTTGTCGGTACGGCTTTCGGTGGCGTGGGGCGCGGCGTGCTCATAGATTGCCTGGGTCGGCAACGCAGGGCGGTCGTTCCACAACTCCGTCAGAGGGTCGAGGTCGGTGCGAAGGCGCGCGCCTTTTTCGTACAGATTGGCAGCCAGCGTGCGCGACGACGCCACGGCCAACACCGCGCCATCCACCGCGACGACGGAATCCGCCTTGGCCTGCTCGGCGAGCCATTCAAGTGGGCCGGTCTGGCCGGGCTGCACCTTGACCAGCTCGATGCCGCTGCCTGCCAGCTCCTTGCTCGCCTGCTCCCAGTAACGGCTGTCTGCCCAGAGGCCGGCGAAGTCCTGGGTGATGATCAAGGTGCCGACGGAACCGTGGAAGCCGGACAGCCACTGCCGCCCTTGCCAGTAACCCGGCAGATATTCAGAGAGATGAGGGTCGGCCGACGGCACCAGCCAGGCGTCGATGCGCTCACGGCTCATCAGGGCGCGCGCCTGCGCGAGGCGTTGCATCGCCACTCCAGTGGTTTTCGACTGCGTATTCATTGAATCTCCTGGTGACCCGAATTGTTTGCATCGCAGACCCGGATAATGGAGCAGCGATCAAGGCTGAGCAACCGCAGCGCCGCATCCACCCTTGACCGCAGTAATGACGCACCGGGGCCACTGCATGGCGCACTGATGAAGTCTTCGGTCATATCAACCACCTCACGCGAGTCGATGTATATATAACCGAACACAGTTCTATCTATAAAACTGCAACACTGCTGTGATCGCTTAATTACAAACTTACCTCTCACTTGATTAGTTACCCTCCGCCCAAGTACGCGCGTATGACGGGATTCAATAATCGAGCGCCATAAAACCGTTACCCCCCGTCCGCGCCCAAGTTCTGACGTTGGAAAAACGTCTTCCCAGTTATTTTCGACAGCCAAATGGGCGGTCTCCGGCTGTGCCTAAAAAGCGTCGCGCACCACGACAGGGCAATGATGTTTTATTGACTCCCTTTAAAATCAATCACTTAGGTGTGCCAACGATCCGCTTATCAAAAAATTAACAGAATGATGGCGAAATAATTTGACAGAAACTCTGCCTCCGCCGATATATAGGCACGTCCAATGTTTTCCTGTTTTTGCAGTGCGGCCCTAGAGCCGTGCGCCGAGAGCATTCCGACTTAATTACCCTGACACTGCCCAAAAAGTTGACGATTCAAACGGTGTGAAATCAGCGCCGGTGGGCAGTTTTTGGTTCAAAGAAAGGTTTTTTCGAATTACTGAATGTGCTCGGTGGGGCGGTAGCTTTGCCCAACGCTTTTGTCAGCCAGTGCTGAATGAAGTCACCGTTTGAATGCACGCCTAATTAGTACAACGGCAGGATCTGCAGATTCGGGCGGTAGCGTGCCTGAAGCGCAATTCACCCCGCTGCCCTGCACTCCTCACTCTCTACGAGGGCCTGATGCAATGCCTTTATCTTTCGACATGGATGAGCAGCTGGTTCAGCGACTGGCTGACGAAATCGATACCCACGGCTTTGCAAAACTGAACGCGGCCGTGCCTGACACGGACCTGCAGCAGTTGCGGGCCTGGACTGACGAACAGGCGCAGAAACACCAGGGCGAATATTTTGCCTACCACGGTGAAGCGGCACTGAGCGAAAGCCTGCTGGCGAGTTACTGGTCCGACCCGCGTTTCAAGACTCTGCTCGGTCGCCTCTATAAGCATGCGGCCCGCCGCGACGCTGCCAGTGACCGCATTTTCCCGGTGCTGCGTTGCGTGCAGGGCAATCAGGGCAAGCGCGAATCCAACAGTTTCCACTACGACGCCAGCCTGGTGACCGCGCTGATCCCGGTGTTCATCCCCAGCGAAGGCGAAGGACGCGGCGATCTGATGCTGTTTCCGAACATCCGCCGGGTGCGCTCATGGGTGTTGTTCAACGTGATCGAGAAGGCCCTGCTGCAGAACAAGATCACCCGCGGCTGGATCATCAAAGGCATGCAGCGCGACTGGCTCAAGCCGTATGTCCTGCGCCTGGAGCCGGGCAGCGTTTATTTCTTCTGGGGCTATCGCAGCCTGCACGCCAATCAGGCCTGCCGACCGGACGTGAAGCGCGCCACCGCCCTCTTCCACTTCGGCGACCCCCATGCAGGCAGCCTGGCCACCCGGTTGATCCTGAAAATCAATCAGGGCCGTGCGCGACGGATGAGTGGCAAGGCAGGCAGCCCGCCGCCGGCATCCACCCCCAATTGATTTCGCTCGAACCTGGCGTTGGCGGTCTGGCCTCAGACCGGCGCAACCGCGTCACTGCCCAGAAAGCATTTTTTAAAAGCTTTGCATCTGAAATGGAGAATTCGATGATCAACGTCACCAAGACTTACCTGGGCGATATCGACAAGTTCAAGGGCTACGTCGAGGGCATTTATGCGCGCGGCTGGCTCACCAACCACGGGCCGCTGGTGTGCGAGCTCGAACAACGGTTGAAAGACTACCTGGGCGTCAAGCACGTCATTCTCACCAACAACGGCACCCTCGCCCTGCAAGTCGCCTATCGCGCGCTGGGTTTGAGCGGCAGCGCAGTGACTACGCCGTTCAGCTTCGTGGCCACCAGTAGTTCATTGCAGTGGGAAGGCATTCGCCCGATCTTCGCTGACATCGACGCGCAGACCTGGAACATCTCGCCCGACCACATCGAGAGCCGCATCGTCTCCGACACCACCGCCATCGTCGGCACCCATGTGTTCGGCAACCCGTGCGCCGTTGAGCGCATCGAAGAAATCGCCCGTCGCCGCAATCTGAAAGTCGTGTACGACGGCGCCCATGCCTTCGCCGTGCGGCACGCCGGCCAGTCGGTGCTCAACTGGGGCGACATCAGCACACTGAGTTTTCACGCCACCAAGCTGTTTCACACCATCGAAGGTGGCGCGATTATCACCAACGATGACGAAACAGCGCGCCGGGTTCACCTGCTGTGCAACTTCGGCATCGTTGACGTCGACAAGATCGACGGCATCGGCATCAACGCCAAGCTCAACGAATTCTCCGCCGCGATGGGCCTGTGCATTCTCGACGACATCGAGAACATTCTTCAGGAACGCGCTGAAATCGCTGACCGCTACACTACCCGTCTGGGCGATTACGTCGACCTGCAGCGGCCGGAAAGCAACAGCGAACTCAACCACAGCTATTACCCGATCGCCCTGCGCGACGAACAACAACTTCTGCGTTTGCGTTCGGCACTGAACACCAACGGGATCAACCCGCGCCGCTACTTCTATCCGTCGCTGGACACCCTTGAATACCTGCAGCCGCAAGCGGCACAAACCGCCTCGCGTTCATTGAGCGAGCGCGTGCTGTGCCTGCCGATTTACCCGGGCCTGCTGCGCGACGATCAGGACCGCGTCATTCAGACGGTGATCGCCGAAACCAGCACCGCTCACTCGCCGTACCGTGTGCCGTCCCTCGCGCAGGTCATGTAACGCCATCGCGCCATTTACCCCGTTTCGCCGGAAGGACTTTCGATGCCAACCAAGCGCTCAGTCATACGCAACACTGCGTTGAGCTATGCAGGCCAGGCCTACACGCTGCTTGTGGGGATCCTGATCATGCCGTTCTACCTCGGCCACATGGGCGCCGAGGCATATGGGCTGATCGGGTTCTTCTCGGTGCTGCAAGCCTGGCTGCAATTGCTGGACGCAGGGTTGTCGCCGAGTCTGGTCAGGGCGGTGGCGCATCGACAAGGCAGCGATGGACTGGACCGCTACACCGGTCGCCTGCTGCGTTCGTTCGAGATCATCTTCCTGCCACTGGCGGGTTTCTGCTGCGTAGCGATGTATGCCGGCAGCGAATGGATTGCCGTTCACTGGCTCAATGCCCAGGAGCTGTCGACGCAGACCGTGGTGCAGTGCATCGCGCTGATGGGCATCGTCATCGCCCTGCGCTTGTTTTCGACGCTCTATAAAAGCGGGATTCAAGGCCTTGAGCAGCATGCATGGCTGAACATCGCCAACGTGATCATCGCCACGCTGCGCTACTTCGGCGGGCTGCTGCTGGTGAGCACGATCTCCAACGACCCGGTGCATTTCTTCGAATTCCAGGCGCTGGTGGGCTTGATCGAAGCCTTGATCTTCGCCGCCCGTGCCTATCAGCAGATGCCGAGGCCGTCGCCGCTGACCGGTTTCGACTGGGATCTGGTCAAGCCGATCATCCCGTTCGCGGCCAGCATGTCCGGCACCGCGGTGCTGTGGATCGTGCTGACCCAGATCGACAAGGTGCTGCTCTCCGAACTGCTGCCGCTTAATGAATACGGTTATTTCTCGCTGGTGGCACTGATCACCACCGGGATCATGATGCTCTCCAACCCGCTGGCGCAGACGCTACTGCCGCGCCTCACGGTGTTGATGGCCGAAGGGCGCCGGGATGACATGCATCAGCTGTACCTGGCGGCCAACCGGTTTGTGTGCACGTTCCTGTTTCCCCTCGCGGCGCTGATCGCGCTGCACGCCGACGAGATGGTGTTTGCCTGGTCGGGCGACCGCGCTGCCGCCGACTGGAGCCGGACGATCCTGCCGTGGTACTCGCTGGGCAGCGCCATCATGGCGGTCAGCACGTTCCAGTTTTACCTGCAATACGCCTACGGGCGGATGCACCTGCATGTGTGGTACAGCGTGGTTTCGACGCTGATCACGGTGCCGGTGATGTTTCTGGCAATTCGCGGGTATGGCGCTTACGGCGCGGCGATCGCCTGGTTCGTGTTGCGCGTCGTGTCCTTCGCCATCTGGCCGGTCATCGTGCACCAGCGCCTGGCACCGGGCATTCACGGCCAATGGCTGCGCGACATCATCCGCATCAGCGTGATGACCGGCGTCGGTCTGGCGATCACCGAGCCCTTGCTGCGCCTGATCGCCAATGACAACCGCATCAGCGTCTTCCTGGGTCTGGCCGTCTGCGGCCTGCTCACGCTGCTGATTGTGGCCGCCAGCTACAAGCCGCTGGTGATGAAGATTTCCGTTCTGTTCAGCAAACCCAGTGTTTAACTCCGAGTACCCAAGCCATGGATGCTATTAGCAATAAGACGAGCTCTTCGCCGTCCGCCGCGCCCTTGGTCAGCATCGTCTGTCCAGCCTACAACCAGGAAGCCTACATCGCGCAGACGCTGGAAGGCTTTCTGATGCAGCAAACCACGTTCGCCTTCGAAATCCTGGTGAACGACGATGCCTCCACAGACGGCACCGCCCGCATCATTGCCGATTACGTCAAGCGCTTCCCGACGCTGATCCGCCCCTTCTATCACGAAACAAATCAGTACTCGCAGAACAACCCGCCGGTGCCGCATCTGTTCGGCGAAGCCCGGGGCCGCTACATCGCCTACTGCGAAGGCGATGATTACTGGACTGACCCTCGCAAGCTGCAGATCCAGGTGGATTTTCTGGAGAACAACCCGGATTACGTGCTGACCTACCACGACGCGATCCCCTTCGACATCAGCGGCCAATACCCGATCCAGCTGCAAGGCAAGCTGCGCGGAGATGCCACGGCGCTGGAGCTGCAAATGGCGCGGCCGGTGTCGACGCTGACCACGGTGTTCCGCAACGTCTTCGATTCGTTGCCGCCCGAGCTGCGCGCCGCGCCGCTCAACGATCTGGTCTGGTGGTCACTGCTCGGAGCCTATGGCAAGGGCAAATTCATGGGTGAGCTCAAGCCGGCCATGTACCGGTTGCACCCCGGCGGTGTGTTTTCGATGCGCTCCAACAAACGCAAATTGCACATGGCGCTGCAGACCTCGGGCGCCCTGGCCAACTACTACAACCGCCTCGGTAATCAGGAACTCTATGAGCATTTCCTGATGGAGCTGGTCGAGTACTCGCTGTCGGCGATCACCCCGAAGCGCAAGATGCAGACGCTCCTGGCGGTCGGGCAGAACTTCAGCTCCAACATCAGCAAGAGACTGATGACGACCCTCAGCAAAGGTCATGTTCAATAACGTACTGGTGGTCTGCGTCGGCAATATCTGTCGCAGCCCCATGGCCGAAGCCCTGTTCCGACAGCGCGTGCCGAACGCGCGCATCCAGATCTCGTCGGCCGGCACCCACGCCATGCTCAGTTCCACTATGGACCCGCTGGCCCAGGCCGTGCTGCAGGTCAACGGCGTCCTCGCCCACAAACATCGGAGCCGTCAGATCGATCGGCAGATGCTCCACGAAGCAGAGCTGATTCTGGTCATGGAGCATCGTCAGACCCAGAGCGTCCTCAAGCTGGCCCCCGAGGTACGCGGCAAGACGTTTCTGATTGGCAAATGGCAACAAGCGCTGGAAATCGCCGATCCCTATCGGCGCCCGAAACTAGCCTTTGAACAGACCTACGAGCAGCTTTCGCGTTGTGTCGACGACTGGCTTCCTTATCTTCAGTCAGGAGATCCAAGATAAATGACCGCTATGAACCGTACTTCTCTGGACGAGGTCCAGGACTCCCGGATCGATTTGGCGACTATCTTGCGCACACTTTTCGATCACAAAGGATTGATTGCGTCGATTGTCGGCATCTGCGTCCTGCTCGGCGCCACCTACGCCATTCTGGCCACGCCGATCTTCCAGGCCAACGCGATGATTCAGATCGAGCCGCGCAAAGTCGGCATCGAGGGCCGCACCGAAGTCTCCAGCAAGCCGCTGTCGGTTTCCCAGGCGACCACCGAAATCGAGCTGATCAAATCCCGCGCAGTGCTGGGCAAGGTCGTCGATGACCTGAAGCTCTACATCGTGCAGAAGCCCAAATACATCCCGGGGCTGGGCAGCTACATGGCGCGTCGGTTCAAGCCGGAGCGTGAAGGCGCGCTGGCCGATCCGATGTTCGGCCTGAACAGCTACGCCTGGGGCGGCGAGAAAATCGACATTTTCCAGCTGGAGGTGCCGGACGCATTGCTGGGCGAAAAGATGACCATGGTGGCGGGCAAGCCTGGCACCTTCACCCTGTATGACGAAGACCGCAACAAGCTGCTCAGCGGCCCGGTCGGTCAGACCATCGAAGGCAGCGGCATCACCCTTCAGGTGGCTGCGCTCAATGCCCGTCCGGGCACCGAGTTCACCGTGGTGCGTCAACGCACCCTGACCGCCGCGCTGGATTATCAGGACCGTCTTAAAATCATGGAAGCGGGCAAGGATTCCGGGATCGTCTACCTGTCGATTCAGGACCCGGACCCGGCACTGGCCAAGCGCATCCTCAACGAAGTCAGCCGCCTGTACGTGCGCCAGAACGTCGAGCGCAGTTCGGCTGAAGCCGCCCAGCGCCTGGAATTCCTGCGTTCGCAATTGCCTGCCGTGCGCAAGCAGCTGGAACAGTCGGAAATCGCGCTGAACAATTTCCAGATGGGCGCCAAGTCGGTTGACCTGAGCGTGGAGACCAAATCGGTTCTGGATCAGGTGGTCAAGCTGGAAGGCACCCTGTCGGACCTGAAAATGAAGCGCGTCGACGTCGAGCGTCTGTACACGCCGGAGCATCCGACCTACCGCGCCCTGATGACGCAGATCGGCCAGGTTGAATCCCAGAAAGCCGCGCTGCTGAAGAAGATCGAAGCCCTGCCGGCCACGCAACAAGAGTTGCTGCGTCTGAACCGTGACATGCAGGTCACCTCGCAGACCTACACCCTGTTGCTGGACAAGAGCCAGGAGCAGGACATTCTGCGCGCCGGCAGCATCGGCAACGTCCGCATCATCGACAACGCCGACGCCAACGTCGAAGAGCCGGTCAAGCCGATGCGCAAAATCATCGTACTGGTCGCTGCCCTGATCGGCCTGCTGCTGGCCGTTGCCACTGTGTTCGTGCGCCAGGCGTTCTATCGCGGCGTGGACAACCCGGAAGTCATCGAAAACCTCGGCATGCCGGTGTACGCGTCGCTGCCGTATTCGCGACTGCAGGAGCGCATGGAAAAGGCCGCCCAGAGCCGTTCGGCGAGCAAGGAGCCACGCCTGCTGAGCGTTAGCGCGCCGACGGAACTGGCGATCGAATCATTGCGCAGCCTGCGCACCAGCCTGCACTTCGCCATGCTCGAAGCCCGCAACAACGTGCTGATGATTTCCAGCCCGACGCCGGGCGTGGGCAAGTCGTTCGTCTCCAGCAACCTGGCGGTGATCATTGCCCAGACCGGCAAACGCGTGCTGCTGATCGACGCCGACATGCGCAAAGGCTACCTGCACAAGATGTTCAACCTGACACCCAAGCACGGTTTGTCGGACACCCTCGCTGCGCGTCTGGGCAGCAAGGAAGTCATCAACCACACCGAAGTGCGCAACCTGGATTTCATCTCCTGCGGTTACGCGGCGCCGAACCCGTCCGAGCTGTTGATGCACGACAACTTCAACAAAATGATCAGCGAGCTGTCGCCGCTGTATGACCTGGTGATCATCGACACCCCGCCGATTCTGGCCGTGACCGATGCCACGCTGGTCGGCCGCCAGTCCGGCACCTGCCTGCTGGTGACCCGCTTCGGCCTGAGCACCGCCAAGGAAATCGAAGCGTGCAAACGCCGCCTGATGCACAACGGCATTCTGATCAAGGGTGCGATCTTCAACGGTGTCCTGCGCAAGGCGTCGACCGCCGACTACGACTGCGCCGCGTACGGTTACGACTACACCACGGTCCGCAAGTAAATCGACACGCACGCCAAGGAGACACACATGGCCAGGACCCTTGCAGTGATGCAGCCCTATCTGTTCCCGTACCTGGGTTACTTTCAGCTCATTGCTGCCGCAGACGTCTTCGTCCTGGGAGACGATCTGCAGTATGTGCGGTCCGGCTGGGTCAATCGCAACCGCATCCTGCACAACGACGAAGCGAAGCTGATCAGCTTTCCGTTGAAGAAAGACCGCTTTCAGTTGCAGATCAATCAGCGCCAACTGTGTGATCATTTCAGCGATGAAGCGCCGCGGCTGATCGATCTGCTCGCCGAGAGTTATCGAGAGGCGCCCTGCTTCGCCCAGGTCATGCCGTTGCTGGAGCGGTTGATCCGTTTCCCGCAGCAGAACATCGCGCTGTATGCCGAACACGCCATCCGTGAAATCTGTGCTTATCTGCACATCGTGACGCCGATCCTGCGCAGCTCGGACCTGATATTGGGTAGCGCTGTGGACAAGCAGGAGCGCATTATCCGCATCGCTCACACGTTCGAAGCCACGACGTTCATCACCCCGGAAGGCGGATCGGTCATCTATGACCGTGATCACTTCGCCCGCAACGGCTTGCTGGTGCGGTTCTTCCGGATGAACCCGGTGGTGTACCGGCAATTCCGGCAACCTTTCGTCGCCAATCTGTCGATCATCGATGTGCTGATGTTCAACTGCGTCGAGCATGTGCAGCAGATGTTGACCGAATACGGGCTGGACAAGAATCCACCCAGCGCGCGGCCGGGCATGATGCACGGGCTGGCGCAAAAACCTGACGTTGTCCTGACCGGGTCGCACCGGATCGCAGTGGAGTGAAGTGTATGTCTGAAGTCGTCAATAGCGCCTGTGGCTCCGCGCGCTGGTACCTGATCCAGACCAAACCCCGCCAGGAAGCACGTGCGGCAGAACACCTGCAACGTCAGCAGTTCGAGTGCTACCGCCCGGTCAAGCACGGCGAGAAAAAACGCGGCTCACGGGCGCCGGCCGAAGAGGAGCTGTTCCCCGGTTACCTGTTCATCCACATGGACCAGGCCAGCGACAACTGGTACCCGATCCGCTCGACCCGCGGCGTGGCGCGCATCGTCACCTTCGGCGGCATGCCCGTCCCTGTGCAGGATGCGCTGATCGAGCAGATCCGTCAGCGTCTGCTGGCGCCGCCGGCCAGGGTCACCTTTCAAGAAGGGGAAACGGTGCGGATCACGGCCGAGGGCTTCAACGACGTCGAAGCGATCTTCCTCGCCGCCGACGGTGATGAACGCGCGGTGATTCTGCTCAACCTGCTGCAACGTGAGCAAAAGGTCACCCTGCCGGTCAGCAGCCTGTCGCGGATGCAAGCGCAGGCATGAGCCAACTATTCAGCAGATGAGCTGCCGTCTGTGGGAGCGAGCTTGCTCGCGAATAGGTCAGTACATCCGCTAAATATTCAGCGGCTGAAATGCCGTCTTCGCGAGCAAGCTCGCTCCCACAGGTACGGTGTTTGCCTTGCGGCACCGCGTCTGGCCACAAACCCCTGATTTGCTTTCCAGTGCCGTGTTTCTCGCGCGGCGCTCTTGACCCCCCTTCGCCCGGAACTCGCCATGACCCAGAAAACCACACTGGTGACGCTCACCTATGGTGATCGTTTCAACTACCTGCACACGCTGGTCAGACGCTCGCTGGAAAGCCCGCTGATCGATCGCGTGATCATCGTCAGCAACGCGTCCACCGCACCGCTGGATAACCTGCGCCGCACCTGGCCGAATCAGGTCAGCGTGATCTACATGCACGAGAACACTGGTTCCGCGCGGGGCTATTCGGTGGGGATTCAGGCCGCACTGGATGCCGGGGCCGAACACATCTGGCTGATGGACGACGACAACGCGCCGACCATCAACGCCATCGCCACGCTGCATCAGGTGCTCGAAGAACGTAAACGCGTCGACGGCGAAGACAAGGCCGCCGTGCTGGGCTTTCGTCCGACCCATCAGGCGGACATCGCCGCGGGCGTGCCGAACCGCTTCGCCATTCAGCGCCGTTCGAGTTTCTTCGGTTTTCACATCGCGCAGTTGCCGTACAAGATCTGGCGCCGGCTGCCGTGGGGCGCGCCGCAAAGCCCGCACCGCAAACTGCCTATGGTGCAATTGCCGTTCGCCACGTACGGCGGCCTGCTCGCCCACCGCACTCTGTATCGCCGCATCGGCCTGCCGCTGGACGCGTTGATGCTCTACGCCGACGACAGCGAATACACCTTTCGCATCACGGCCGGTGGCGGCCGGATCTTTCTGGTGCCGGACGCCTTGCTCGACGATCTGGAAAGCTCGTGGAACATCAAGGCGCGCACCAACAACATCTACGAGAGCTTCCTGCTCGGTGGCTCGGACTTGCGCGCCTACTACGGCGCGCGCAATCAGGCCTGGTTCGACAAAAACGTCTGGGCCAATTCGTCGCTGCTGTATGGCCTCAACCGCTGGGTGTTCTTCCGCCTGCTGCGGCTGATCGCCAAGCGACGCGGTGCCGAGGAGCGCCTTGGCCTGATCGAACAAGCCATCCGTGACGGTGAGTCCGGGGTACTGGGTCTGAATCAGTCGTATCCACTATGAAAATACTGTTCATCAGCAGCCTGTATGCCCCTCACATTGGAGGCGGCGCGGAAATCATTCTTCAGCGTACCGTCGAAGGCCTGCAGCAGCGCGGCTGTGAAGTCAGCGTGCTGGTGACCGGCCCCGACGCGGGCCTGAGCGTTGAAGCGGTGAACGGCGTCAAGGTCTACCGCGCCGGCCTGCGCAACTTCTACTGGCATTTCGGTGCGCAACGGCCTGGCCGGCTGGCACGCCTGGGCTGGCATCTGCGCGACCGCTACAACGGCGCGATGCGCGGCTACGTGAAACAGGTCATCGGCAGCGAGCAGCCGCAACTGGTGGTCTGCCACAACCTGGCCGGCTGGTCGGTGTCCGTCTGGGACGAGATCACCGCTGCAAGACTGCCGATCGTGCAGGTGCTGCATGACATGTACCTGATGTGCCCGAGCAGCAACATGTTCAAACGCGGCCAGTGCTGCCAGCAGCAATGCGGCAGTTGCCAGACCTTTCGCAAGGGCCACGACGCGCGCTCGGGCCAGGTCGCGGCGGTGGTCGGGGTCAGCCGCTTCATTCTGGACAAGCTGCAGCAGCGCGGTTACTTCAGCGCCGCCAGCCCGTACGTCGTGCACAACGCCAGCCCGTTCACGCCGCCGACCGCCTCGCCCCATCAGCGGCGGCAAGCGGATCTGGCGACGAAAAAAGCGCCGTTGCGCTTCGGCTACATGGGCACGCTGTCCCATCAGAAAGGCGTGGCCTGGCTGATCGAGCAATTTCAGCGACTGCCCTTCGACGCCACGCTGCAGATCGCAGGGCGTGGCCAGACGGATGACGAAGCCACGTTCAAGGCGCTGGCGACATCGTCGAAGATCAGTTTCGTCGGTTACCAGAAGCCCGAAGCGTTCTACCGCCAGATCGACGTCGCCGTGGTGCCTTCGCTGTGGAACGAGCCCTTTGGCATGGTCGCCGTCGAGGCCTGCGCCCACTCGGTGCCGGTGATTGCCAGCCGCATGGGCGGTTTGCCGGAAATCATTCAGGACCCGCTCAACGGTTTGCTGTGTGACCCGCAGGACCCCGACTCACTGGGCCAGGCGATGTTGCGCTTGCACCAGAACCCGGAATTGCTGGCGCGTCTGAGCGGCCAGGCGCGGGTCAGCGTGGCGTCGTTACTGAACCTGGAGTTGATGCTCGACAGTTACCAAAGCATTTTTGCCCAGACGCTGCTGGACGACACCGCCCAGCGCAACCGGCATGCCCTGCCCCACCCGGTCTGAACACATCGGCATGCCTGCACGCGATGCCGACATTACCGCCGACGGCCCGAGACCTACCTGAGCAAGCGCTCCGGACCGTGCCTCTTCACTGAGACAAGCCATGCTCATCCCTTACCTGACCCGGTTACGACGACCCTCGGCGGTCCTGCTGCTGGGCTTGCTGATCAGTTGCATCACGCGGGCGGACGAAGCATTCATCATCGGCGTCGACACGCACTTGATGAACAAACCCGGCACCTCCGCCCGCGCGTTGCAGCTGCTCAAAGCGGCGGGTGTCGACTCGGTGCGCGACGATGCTTATTGGTCCAGCGCCGAGCCCCGACGAGGTGTGTTGAAAATCGAGCCATCGTGGCAGTCGTTCCTGAGCGCCGCCCAGGAAAACCGCCTGCGACCGTTGCTGGTGCTGGGCTACGGCAACCCGTTTTACGAGAACTACGCCAAACCGCGGAAACCCTCGGTGCGCGACGCTTACGGCAACTACGCCAGCTTCGTCACCCGCCAGCTCACCGACAGCGTGGACTTCTACGAGATCTGGAACGAGTGGGACAAGGAGAACCCGGTCGATCCGGGGTTCGCCAGGGACTACAGCCTGCTCATCGAACAAACGGCCAAGCGTATTCGCGCCAACCAGCGACCGATGGTGATTCTGGCCGGCGCCGTCACCAGTCAGGGGATGGACCTGGGGTTTGCCGACCGGCTGGTGGAATCGGGCGTGCTTAACCACGTCGACGGGTTGTCGCTTCATCCGTATGTGTATTGCCGTTCGGATGAGCGCAACACCCCGGAAAACTGGATTGCCTGGCTGCGACGGATCAGCGAGGACCTGAAGGATAAAAACCGCGACAACGGCCCGGTGCCGCTGTACCTCACCGAAATGGGCTGGCCTAGCAACGACGGGCGCTGCGGCAGTGATGAGAAGACCCAGGCGGCGTTTCTGGCACGCAGTTTCTTCCTGGCGCAGACGATGCCCAACGTCAAGGGCATGTGGTGGAACGGCCTGCTCAACGACGGCCCCGACGGCACCGATCCGGAGCAGAACTTCGGCCTGCTCAATCAGGACCTGAGCATCAAGCAGGCCTACCTGACGCTGAAGGCCATCAGCCCGACGCTGCATCAATTCCGTTACGACGCTGAAAAGAGTCGCGAAATCGACTCGCAATACCTGCTGCGGTTCGCCAAGGGTTCGGAGCAGATCATGGTCGCCTGGACCGCCGGGCTGCCGCGTTCCATCAAGGTCGACGCCAGCAGCGTGCTGCGCGGCAACGTGCAATACATCGACACCCGCCAGCCGCAACGCGGCCAGGTCGACAGCGGTATCCCGTGGAACTGCAACGACGGGCGTTGCTCGGCGCAAGTGCCGATCGATGACTTCCCGAAAATAATAAGCCTGGGCACCCGCCCGGCACTGTTTGCCTTGCCCTGAATGCTGCCTTTTTTATTCCGGTCCGCCTTTCGAGCGCCCCTTCATTCAGGGCGCTGATGGCCCTTTCACTCAGGGCGCCGATGGCTCCTGCGCACGACCCCTTTATCTCTTCTACAGGTCGACCACAATGATTGTGATCAATGCACGTTTTCTGACCCAGGAATTGCGTGGCGTTCAACGCTTCGCCGAACAGATCTGCCTGGCCCTCAAGCAACTGCGCGATGACGTCGTGTTTGTTGCCCCCCACGGCATTCAGATGCACGAAAGCGCCAAGGCCCTCGACGTGCAATGCATCGGCCGTCACAGCGGCCACCTGTGGGAACAACTGGACCTGCCGCTGTACCTGCGCCGTCAGGGCAACCCGCTGCTGATTTCCCTGTGCAGCACCGCGCCGCTGTTGTACGGCAATCAGATCGCGACCCACCACGACGTCACCTATGTCCGTCACCCGGAAAGCTACACGCGCACCTTTCGCCTGCTTTACCGGACCATGACGCCGATCATGCTGTCGCGGATCAAGTCGCTGCTGACGGTGAGCGCCTTCTCCAAGGGTGAAATCTCGCAGTTCTACAGATTCCCGGAGAAGAAAATCTTCGTGGTGCCCAACGCCGTGAGCGGTGCGTTTCAACCGGGTCCGCCTGTTAAAGAGCAACAGGACTACCTGCTGGCGGTGTCGTCGCCCAGCGCGCACAAGAATTTCAGCCGGATGATTCAGGCGTTCCTGCTGCTGCGCGGCCACGATGATCTGCAACTGCGCATCGTCGGTGGCGCCAGCGGGATCTTCAGCGACGACAACCTGCAACGTCTGGCCAGTCGTGACCCGCGCATCCGCTTTCTGGGGCGCCTGAGCGACGACGAACTGATCAGCCAGTACCAGGGCGCAACGGCCTTTGTGTTTCCGTCGCTGTATGAAGGCTTCGGCATTCCGCCCCTGGAAGCCCAGGCCTGTGGTTGCCCGGTGCTGGCGGCGAACGCGGCGTCTATTCCCGAAGTGCTGCAGGCCAGCGCGCTGTATTTCGATCCGCTGGACATTGACCACATGGCCGCCGCCATGGAACGCATTCTGACGGACATGCCGCTGCGCCAGTCCCTGCGCCGACGGGGGCTGAACAACGTGGCGCGGTTTTCCTGGGAAGAATCGGCGCGACAGGTTTCTCAACGCATCGACGCGCTGCAGAGTCCGGTCAGAGACCGGCGCAGCAGCCAGGGCAGCGATGCCCTGGGTCGCGAATCTTCCAGCAAGCTCTGAGGCACTGCCATGAAACGCCTTGCCTATCTCGACGCGTTGCGCGGCATCGCTGCCTTGATGGTGGTCTTCACCCATTTGTATGCACCGGTCATCGGTCACGTCTGGGTGCTGGATTACCTGATCGACCCCGGCAAATTGGGGGTGCTGTGGTTTTTCATGATCAGCGGCGTGGTGATTCCCTACAGCCTCAAGCCGGTGCCCGACGGCGCCCGACGCTTTCTGATCTCACGCTTCATGCGCTTGTACCCGGCCTACTGGCTGTCACTGGTGCTGTTTGTGCTGATGCTTCAGTTGACCGGCGCGCCGCTGCCTTCCTGGCCGCAGATCGTCGCCAACCTGACCATGGTGCAAGCGGCACTGGGCTTCGACGACGTGGTCGGCCTGTACTGGACGCTGTTTATTGAACTGGTGTTCTACGGCCTGTGCCTGGCGTTGTTCATCGCTGGCAAGCTGTACGACCTGGCCTTCCGGGCGCGCTGTTCGCTGGTGTTTCTGCTCGCCGCGCTGGCGATGAGCATTGCCCGCGCGCTGACCGAACACAAACTGCCGGTGGCGCTGCCCCTGGCGTTGTCGCTGATGTTTTTCGGCTCGGTGTGGCGTCAGTGGTTGCTGGCTGAACACAGCCCGGCGCTGACGCGGAACCTGAAGATGCTGTTCGTGGCCTTCGCCGTGCTGTTGCCGCCGACGCTGATCATGGCGTACAGCAAGGACATGGGCACCGGCGAAACCTGGGGCCGTTACTGCTTCACCTACGCGGTGGCCATCGTCAGCTTCGTGCTGCTGACCCGCAGTGTGCGCCTGAACCACCCGGCGCTGGTCTGGCTGGGCGCAGTGAGTTACTCGCTGTACCTGCTGCACCCGTCCATGGGCATGCTCAGCGAATTTCTGCTGCGCGGCACCGACGCTCCGGGCCTGCTGGTGGCGCTGGTCGCGACGGTCCTGACCCTGGGCGCTGCCCATTTGTGCTTCCGCTACATCGAACACCCGTTCATCCAGCTCGGAAAACGCCTCAATAACCGCAAAGCCGAGACGCAGCCTGTCAGCGTCTGATTTAGCGCCTGCGCACATGGAAAGGCATGGGATGGCCCTCGCGAGCCTGGCTCGACGTGCCGGACGTCCCTCAGCCGTTAATGCAGAGAATTCCAATGAAAATTGCAATCGTCCACGACTGGTTGGTGACATACGCCGGTGCCGAAAGGGTTTTGGCATCGCTGATCAACATCTGGCCCGAGGCGGATCTGTTCTCCGTCATCGATTTCCTCAGCGACGAGGACCGCGCGCGACTGGGCGGCAAGGTCGCGAAGACCACGTTCATCCAGCGCCTGCCCAAGGCCAAGACCAAATACCAGCGCTACCTGCCGCTGATGCCGATGGCCATCGAGCAACTGGACCTGTCCGGTTACGACCTGATCATCAGCAGCAGTCACGCCGTGGCCAAAGGCGTCCTGTGCGGCCCGGACCAGTTGCACGTCAGCTACGTGCACTCGCCGATCCGCTACGCCTGGGACCTGCAGCATCAGTACCTCAAAGAGGCGAACCTGAGCACCGGCCTGAAAGGCAAAGTGGCGCGGATGATCCTGCATTACATGCGCATGTGGGATCAGCGCACCGCAGCCGGCGTCGATGACTTCATCGCCAACTCGCACTTCATCGGCGCGCGTATCACCAAGGCCTACCGTCGCGAATCCACGGTGATCTACCCGCCGGTGGACACCCGCGGTTTCGCGCTGCAGGAACAGAAGCAGGATTACTATTTCACCGCCTCGCGCATGGTCCCGTACAAGCGCATGCCGATGATTATCGAAGCCTTCGCGGCGATGCCGAACAAGCGTCTGGTGGTGATCGGCGACGGTCCGGAAATGGACAAGGCCAAGGCCGCTGCGGCCAACGCGCCGAACGTCACGCTGCTGGGTTATCAGCCGTTCGCGGTGTTGCAGGAACACATGAGCAACGCCAAGGCGTTCGTGTTTGCCGCCGAAGAAGATTTCGGCATCAGCCCGGTGGAAGCCCAGGCCTGCGGCACGCCGGTCATCGCGTTTGCCAAGGGTGGCGTGGTGGAAACGGTCTGCGGTCTGGATCATCCGCAGCCGACCGGCGTGCTCTACCCGGAGCAGAGTGTGGCGTCGCTGATGGCCGCCATCGAAACGTTCGAGATCAACGGTTCACGCATCACCGCGCAAGCCTGTCGGACCAACGCCGAGCGCTTCAGCGAAGTCCGCTTCGAACTGGAAATGCGCCAGTTCGTCGAGACCCGCCTGAGTGCTGCCCGTCAAACCCGCCAGCCCGCGCACAACCGGCCGATGCAGATCGCGCCGACGCTGGTCAGCAGCGACCTCTCCGCCCGCGTTGTTCCGATTAAATCCGTCTGAGCGAGCCCAGCCTATGCGCACTCCATTACGGGGCATCCTGCATGCCCATTCATCGTCGCTGTCCGTCGCTCACCGGCTGCTCGATCTGGCGGTCATCGCGGTCGGCGGTTACGGCGTCAACCTGCTCACCGGCACGCCGATGAGCAGCGAAGCCTGGATGCAGATTCTGCTGGCGGCGGTGGCCTTTCACTGGCTGGCCGAATACCACCAGCTGTACGGCTCGTGGCGTGGCGAGCGCATTGTGCGCGAGCTGCTGAAGGTCGCCAATTACTGGGGCCTGGCCTTCGTGCTGCTGCTGTTTGTCGATTACCTGCTGTTGCAGCCCGACGATCTGGCGGACGACAGCCAGATGGCCTGGTTTGCCGCCGTGCTGGTGGCGCTATGTGGTTATCGTCTGGCGATTCGCAGCGTGCTGCACGCGTTGCGCGCCCAGGGTTTCAATACCCGTCGCGTGGCGATCGTCGGCACCGGCCATTGCGGCGAACGCCTGGCGATGTCCATCGAACGCGCGCCGTGGATGGGCCTGAACCTGCTGGGCTTCTATGACGAAGCGCCGCAGCAGATTGACCTGGCGCGCATCGGCCGACGCATTCCGGTGCTGGGCGATCTGGATCAACTGATTCAGGACGCCCGCGACGGCAAGATCGACAAGGTCTACATCACCCTTGAACTGGGCGCGCAGGCGCGTTTGCAGGAACTGATCAAAGGCCTGAGCGATACCACCGCGTCGGTCTACGTGATCCCTGACGTGTTCATGTTCGAGTTGCTGCATGCCCGCAGCGAGAGCATCAACGGCCTGCCGAGCATCAGCATTTTCGATTCGCCCATGGACGGCGCCTGGAGCGTGGTCAAGCGTCTGGAAGACATCGTGCTGTCGAGCATCATCCTGACCATGATCGCCCTGCCGCTGATGCTCATCGCCCTGGCGATCAAGCTCACCTCCCCCGGCCCTGTGCTGTTCCGTCAGCGCCGTTATGGCCTGGACGGGCGGCCGATCATGGTCTGGAAATTCCGCAGCATGAGCGTGCAGGAAAACGGCTCGGTGGTGACCCAGGCCACGCGCAACGACAGCCGCATCACGCCGCTGGGCGCGTTCCTGCGCCGTACCTCGCTGGACGAACTGCCACAGTTCTTCAATGTGCTGCGCGGCGAGATGTCCGTCGTCGGCCCGCGCCCCCACGCCGTGGCGCACAACGAGCAATACCGCAAGCAGGTGTCGGGTTACATGCTGCGGCACAAGGTCAAGCCGGGCATCACCGGCTGGGCCCAGATCAACGGCTGGCGCGGCGAGACCGACACGCTGGACAAAATGCAGAAACGCGTCGAATTCGACCTGCAGTACATCGAGCACTGGTCAGTCTGGCTGGACCTGAAAATCATCCTGCTGACGCTCTTCAAAGGCTTCGTCAACAAGAACGCCTTCTAAAAAGAAAATCTGCCAAAAACAACAAACATGGCCAAGGGCTAGTAAGCTCGGCGGGAGGTGCACGGGTGCATGAGCGAATGTGATCCGATGTTCGGTGTAAGTAAGGGATGCAAAGAAATCACTGCGGTGCCAGTACGCACCTATTAGGATTAGAAGGAACATTCATATGAAAGTAACGTTAGCGGTCGTGCTGCTTTCCAGTCTGGTGTTGCAAGGCTGCGCATTCGCCCCCGGTCAGTACATGTCTTACAGCGATGTCACCGACAACGACCCCGACGGTCCCCAGGTCACGCTGATCAACATCACCCCTGCCACCCTTGCGCAGCAGCAGAAAACGGCGGACGCCGCGGCCAAACCGCTGCCCCCGGAACTGTTGAATTACAAGACGCCCGAATACGTCGTCGGCCCGGGTGACGCCTTGCTGGTGACCGTTTTCGAACACCCTGAACTGACCGCGCCCGGCTCCCAAGAACAACTGGACGCCAACAGCCGCGAAGTGCTGAACGATGGCACCGTGTTCTTCCCGTACGTGGGCCGTATTCAAGCCGCCGGCAAGACTGTTTCGCAGATCCGCGACCAACTGCGCATGGGTCTGGCACCGCAGTACACCGAAGTGAAAGTCGACGTCAAAGTGCTGCGTTACAACAGCCAGCGCGTCCTGCTCTCGGGCGCCTTCAAATCGGCAGGCCCGCAACCGATCACCAACATTCCGCTGAGTCTGGTTCAGGCCATCAGCCAGGCCGGTCTTGACTTGACCGACGCCAACCTCGCCGGCCTGACCCTGCGTCGCGACGGCAAGGATTACGTGATCGACGTTGACTCGCTGAACCGCAAGGACTCGCAGATCAGCAAGATTTTCCTGAAAGACGGCGACTACCTGCACCTCAACAGCAACTCGAAGAACAAGATCTACGTGCTGGGCGAAGTCCAGCGCCCGCAAGTGATCTCGTTCAGCACCACCAGCGTGAGCTTGCTGGAAGCGCTCGGCACCTCCGGCGGCCTGAGCCCTGACGCAGCCGATGGCGATGCGGTGTATGTCATTCGTGCACAGGACGCCACCCACGGGGCGACGGTTTATCACCTCGCTGCGAAGAAGCCGACCAGTTATGCGCTGGCGAAAGGCTTCGAGCTGGCGGCCCAGGACGTGGTGTTTGTCGGCCCGGCCAACATCACCCGCTGGAGCCGTTACGTGAGCCAGTTGCTGGGTTCGAACAACATCATCCAGACCGGTGCGATGTTCAGGAATTGATGGGGCAGGCAGCTTCAAGGGGCAAGTTTGAAGCTGCAAGCTGACAGCAGAGCAACAGAGAAATCCCCGCAGTGGTCCGACTGCGGGGATTTTTTTTGGCTTGAATTTGGCAGCGGCAAGTGTTGCTGAGGCAACACCGGATCAACAACTACGTGCGCCTGGATCAACAGCCTGGGGTGTTTGACAGTATTGCAACTGAGGCTGATCGCCGGATTCACGGGGAGAGCGGACCATTGAGGGGGCTGGCACACATGCTGCTTCACTCCTTCAAAGGGTCTTCACGCCCATTACTTCGCGTTGATCGCGAGCCTGCACGGTGCCTGGCACCTCGGGTGACTGACCCCAAGGAAACAACACATGTTGGTAGTTTCGATTTCAGGTAGCCCTTCCACCCGATCGCGCTCGGGCGTGGTGCTGCAACATGCAGCGCAGTGGCTCAAGGACCGTGGCGTGGAAGTGAACGGTGTGCGCATTCAGGATTTCAACGCCGAAGACCTGCTCTACGCTCGATTCGACAGCCCACAGGTGGTGGCTTTCATCGACGCAGTGGCGAAGGCGGATGGCTTGCTGATCGGCACGCCGGTGTACAAGGCGTCGTTTTCGGGGGCGTTGAAGACGCTGCTCGACCTGCTCCCGGAGCGTTCACTGCACGGCAAAGTGGTCTTGCCGATTGCCACGGGCGGGAGCATTGCGCACATGCTGGCGGTGGATTACGCGTTGAAACCGGTGCTGTCGGCACTGAAATGCCAGGAAGTGCTGCACGGGGTGTTCGCCATCGACAGCCAGATCAGCTACGGCGAGAACGCATTGGGCGGTGATCTGGATGAACTGCTGACCCAGCGACTGCATGACGGCCTGGATCACTTTTTACTGGGCCTTCAACACCGGACCCATGCGCGTCACAAGGAAGCGGGTGGACACTTGAAGCTGGCGTTGTAGGTTTTCCGGCTCAACCCTGACGTGCTTTCGAAGCGACGCTGACTTCGGCGTTGTATTCGCCACGGTTATCGAACGCGTGGGCGCGTTGCAGTTGTGGCTGTTCCATCAGTTGCGCCTTGCGGGCCTGGAATTCGTCGTAGGACAAGCCGCGACGATTGAGGTCTTCGAGGGCCAGCTGGTGGGTTTCCTCAGAGCTATAGGGGCGCAGTTCGGGATGATTGCCAGCGGCACAACCGGCGAGAACGGAGGCGGAGAGTAACAGGGAGAGGGCAAGAAGACGGTTCATTGGGAGCCTCCATTCGGCTCGTTTCTGGAATGAAGCCAAGGCTACGCGCCGAGGCTTTCCAGCAGAAATCAGTCGTCTTGATAGTGGCTATCGGGGTTGGCGCGTATGCGGGGTTGCCCCGGTGCATCTGCCTGCATAGAACCTGCGGGCTCTGATCATAATCACACCGAAGATGTACCTGAAGACGGAGATCTTGTGGGAGCGAGCTTGCTCGCGAATGCATTATGCCTGCGACGAATCAATCGCCTGAGACGCCACCTTCGCGAGCAAGCTCACTCCCACATCTACGGCGTTCGCACGACGGGGATCTCCCACAGGGATCTGCGTGAGACCGGAAAATCGTCACACCAGAAAGTGCCACAACAGCGACGTGCCGATCAGCCCGACCACCGAGACAATCGTCTGCAGCACCGACCACACCCAAATCGTCTGCTTCAGTTGCAGGCCGAAGTACTCGCGGACCATCCAGAACCCTGCGTCGTTGACGTGGCAGAAGAACACCGAGCCTGCCCCGATCACCAGCGCCACCAGCGACGCTTCCACCGGCGCCAGCCCGGCCATCATCGGTGCAAGAATGCCCGCCGTGGTAGTGGTCGCGACGGTGGCTGAACCAGTGGCCTGACGCAGCGCGACCGCAATCAACCACGCCAGCAGCAGGTACGGCATGTGCGCGCCTTCTGCCACTTTGCTGATGGTCTGGCTGACGCCGGCGTCCAGCAACGTTTGCTTCAGGCCGCCGCCGGCACCGATGGTCAACAGCAACACGGCAATCGGCGCCAGGCTTTTACGCAGCGTGCCGCCGACTTGTTCGCGGGAAATACCGTTGGCCCAGCCCAGACACACCGTTGCGGCCAGCACCGCAATGCCCAACGCCACCAGCGGCTCACCGAGGAATTTCAACGTCAGCGCGATGTTGCTTTCCGGCTCCATGGCGATTTTCGCCAGGGTGCTGCCAAGCATCAGGATCACCGGCAGCAGAATGATCAGCAACGAGATACCGAAGCTCGGTTGGCGGGAGGCAGTGGGTTTGGCCGAGAACAGCTCGCCCAGCTCTGCCGGTTCCTCGATGTGCATGCGCTTGGACAGCCAGTTGCCGTACAGAGGACCGGCCAGAATCACCGCCGGCACCGCCACGCAGAAACCCAGCAACATGGTCAGGCCCAGATCGGCGTGCAAGGCGCTGACGGCGATCAGCGGCCCTGGGTGCGGCGGCATCAGCGCGTGCAGCGTGGTCATGCCGGCCAGCGCCGGAATCGCGATTTTCAGCAGCGGCTGATTCGACTGGCGGGCCATGACGAAGATGATCGGCACCATCATCACCAGACCTACTTCGAAAAACAGCGGCAGGCCGATGACCATCGCCACCAGGGCCATGACCCACGGCAGCATCTTGCCCTTGCCCAGCCCCAACAACGTCGAGGCAATGCGATCCGCCGCGCCGGACTCGGCCATCAACGCACCGAGCATGGCACCGAGGGCAATGATGATCCCGGCCTCACCGAGAATCCCGCCCGCGCCCTTGCTGAACGCCTTCGCCACTGCCTCCGCTGGCAACCCCGCACCTATCCCTGCGATGAATGTGCCCACCAGAATCGACAGAAACGGCGGGAGCTTGGTCGCGCTGATCAGCACAATGATGGTGGCAATGGCGATCAGGCAGCAGATGATCAGGCGAGTGTCATGAAACACCCAGGCAGCAGATGACAGATCCAACGCGGAACCCCTTATCGGTCGGTTTTTATTTCAGGACGGATTGAAACAATATGTTTCAGCCGGCCGAACCATACCGGATGCGGCATTGCGTCGCAGTTAAATTTTCACAGGCTCTGGCCGTTTCGCCACCGGTCGCCCACCTGGAACGCGATATCACCCTGTGGGAGCAAGCTTGCTCCCTGAAGCGGGATTTGAGTCACGTGCGCATTCGATCAACACCTCGCGCAAACCCTGGGCAGCAGCTGACAATTGGTGGTCCGCCTGAGTCATCAAACCGATGCGTCGCTCGATGCGCGGCCCCTCCAGGGCAATGCAGTGGGCGCCGAGTTCTTCCATCTGCGCGATGCACAGCGACGGCACCGCGCTGACGCCCAGGCCGTTGGCGACCATGCGGCCCACCGTCGACAGCTGATGGCTTTCAAACGCCACCGACAGTTTGCCGTGCTGGCTCTGCAGGTCCTGCTCCAGCAGCAAGCGCACAGCGGACGGGCGTTGCAAGGTGATGAAGTCGTGACGCAGCAGCTCGTCCCAACTCACTTCGCTGCGCGCGGCCAATGGCGAATCCTTGGGCACCACGGCGACGAAGCGATCCATGTAGAACGGCGTGAAAATCAGGTTAGTGCCCGATTCAGGTTCGAAACCAATGCCCAGCTCCACGCGCCGATGCCCGACCATTTCCACCACCTGCTCATTGATCACGTCGTGCACCGCCACGTTCACCCGTGGGTAGCGCTCGCGAAACACCTTCAGCGCGATCGGCAGCAGATTGCCTGCGTAGGACGGCATCGCCGCCACCGAGACTTTGCCCATTTGCAGGGTGAAACGCTGGCGCAGCAGCTCTTCGGTGTTGTCCCAGTCAGCGAGCAACTGCCGGGCGAGCGGCAGCAAGGCCTCGCCCTCGGGCGTCAGGCTGACGTTGCGCGTGGTGCGGGTCAGCAATTGCCCGCCCAGGTCTTCCTCCAGCGCCTTGATGGTCAGACTCAACGCCGGTTGCGAGAGATGCAGTCGTTCTCCGGCCTGAGCGAAACTCAGGCACTGCGCCACTGCCAGAAACGCCCGAAGCTGTTTCACATTCATATATTTGGATTACTTATCAATCGATCAAAACAACAAAATTAACAAATCAGTGCCTGCGAGAGAAGATGCGGCCAACGCTCTCCGATGCTTAGATTGTCGGACACAACTACAAATAAGGCGGGATCTCACCATGGCTGGACTCGACAAACGCGTGGCAACCTACGCTGAAGCCCTCGCCGGGCTAACCGACAACATGACCGTGCTGTCGGGCGGCTTCGGACTCTGCGGCATCCCTGAAAACCTCATCGCTGAAATCAAACGCATGGGCGTGAAAGGCCTGACAGTGGTGTCCAACAACTGCGGCGTCGACGGCTTTGGCCTCGGCATCCTCTTGGAAGACCGGCAGATCCGCAAAATGGTCGCGTCCTACGTCGGTGAAAATGCCCTGTTCGAGCGCCAGTTGCTCAGCGGCGAGCTGGAAGTCGAGCTAACACCCCAGGGCACCCTGGCCGAAAAAATGCGCGCTGGCGGCGCCGGCATCCCCGCCTTCTACACCGCCACCGGTTACGGCACGCCCGTCGCGGAAGGCAAGGAAACCCGCCAGTTCAACGGCCGCAACGTGATTCTCGAAGAAGCCATCACCGGTGACTTCGCCATCGTCAAAGGCTGGAAGGCTGACCACTTCGGCAACGTGGTCTACCGTCATACCGCGCAGAACTTCAATCCGGTGGTGGCCACGGCCGGCAAGATCACCGTGGTGGAGGTCGAAGAAATCGTCGAGCCCGGCGTGTTGTTGCCCACCGAAATCCACACCCCCGGCATTTATGTCGATCGCGTGATCCTGGGCACGTTCGAGAAGCGCATCGAGCAGCGAACCGTCAGAAAAGCCTGACATCAGCGTCGTACTCGAACCGAGCTCCCCCCTTTGTATCTCCGGCGCTGAGGCTTCCCACAGGCCGGACAGAATAAAAGAGACCCAAGACCATGGCACTCTCCCGCGAACAAATGGCACAGCGCGTTGCGCGCGAACTGCAAGACGGCTTCTACGTAAACCTGGGCATCGGCATTCCGACTTTGGTTGCCAACTACGTCCCGGACGGCATCGACGTAATGCTGCAATCGGAAAACGGCCTGCTCGGCATGGGCGCCTTTCCCACCGAAGAAACCATCGACGCCGACATGATCAACGCCGGCAAACAGACCGTGACGGCGCGCAAGGGCGCTTCGATTTTCTCCTCGGCCGAGTCCTTCGCCATGATCCGTGGCGGCCACGTCGACCTGACCGTGCTCGGCGCGTTCGAAGTGGACGTCGAAGGCAACATCGCCTCGTGGATGATCCCCGGCAAGCTGGTCAAGGGCATGGGCGGCGCGATGGATCTGGTGGCCGGCGCCGACAACATCATCGTCACCATGACTCATGCGTCCAAGGACGGCGAATCCAAGTTGCTCTCACGCTGCAGCCTGCCGCTGACCGGCGCCGGCTGCATCAAGAAAGTGCTGACCGACCTCGCGTACCTTGAGATCGAAAACGGCGCCTTCGTGCTGCGCGAAACCGCACCGGGCGTGACCGTCGACGAAATCATCGCCAAGACCGCCGGCAAATTGATCGTGCCGGATGACGTGGTCGAAATGACGTTCTGATGGACCCGGCAACGGCGCGGTTCTGCAGGATCCGCGTCATGCCTCACGTTTTCGCCGCAGCATAAGCATTGGCTGCACCCGCACCTTTGGTCAGACCGCCCTGCCCCTTCAGCGATGAAGGGGCTTTGCTGTATCTGAGCCGGTGCTTTTTTGCGTCACCGCCAACACTTGAAACTGCCGTCCAAAAAACCTGAACAATAACTAAAAGAGGTAACACACGTGGCCGCCGACATCGAAGAAAGCCGCTCCGCCCGCTTTGCCCTGCGTTGCGCCAAATGGGCGGAACGCTGGTTCCCGGACTCGTGGGTGTTCGCCGCCCTGGCCGTGGTCATCGTCACGCTTGCCACGCTGGTCATCGGTGCCAAACCCGCCGACACCGCCAAAGCCTTTGGTGACGGTTTCTGGAGCCTGATCCCCTTCACCATGCAAATGGCCTTCGTGGTCATCGGCGGTTACGTCGTCGCCAGTTCGCCACCAGCGGTCAAGCTGATCGACCGCCTGGCGCGCCTCCCGAAAAACGGCCGCTCGGCCGTGGCCTGGGTCGCGCTGATCAGCATGGTGGCCTCCTTGCTCAACTGGGGACTGTCGCTGGTATTCGGCGGTTTGCTGGTGCGGGCCCTCGCCCGGCGGACCGATCTGAAAATGGACTACCGCGCCGCCGGTGCCGCCGCTTATCTGGGCCTGGGCGCGGTTTGGGCCCTGGGCCTGTCGTCGTCCGCCGCTCAGTTGCAAGCCAACCCCGCCAGCCTGCCGCCGTCAATCCTGGCGATCACCGGAGTGATTCCGTTCACCCAGACCATCTTCCTCTGGCAGTCCGGCGTGATGCTGCTGGCCCTGGTGGTGGTCTCGATCATTGTCGCCTACGCCACGGCGCCCGGCCCGGCCAACGCACGCGATGCCAAGGAATGCGGGATTGACCCGAGCTTTAGCCTGCCACCGCTGCCGCCGCGCACTCGCCCGGGCGAATGGCTGGAATACAGCCCGCTGCTGATTATTCTGATGGTCGCGCTGGCGTCCGGCTGGTTGTACAACGAGTTCAGCACCAAGCCCGCGATCACCGCGATTTCCGGCCTGAACACCTACAACTTCCTGTTCATCATGGTCGGCGCGCTGCTGCACTGGCGTCCGCGCAGTTTCCTCGATGCCGTGGCTCGCGCCGTGCCGACCACCACCGGCGTGCTGATCCAGTTTCCGTTGTACGGCTCGATTGCCGCGTTGCTGACCACGGTCAAGGGCGGTGATGCGCAAACCGTCGCGCACCACATCTCGACGTTCTTCACCAGCATCGCGTCCCACGACACCTATGCGTTGCTGATGGGCGTGTACTCGGCGATTCTCGGATTCTTCATTCCGTCCGGCGGCGGCAAATGGATCATCGAAGCGCCGTACGTGATGCAGGTCGCCAACGACCTCAAATACCACCTCGGCTGGGCGGTGCAGATCTACAACGCCGCCGAAGCCCTGCCGAACCTGATCAACCCGTTTTACATGCTGCCGCTGCTGGGCGTGCTCGGGCTGAAAGCGCGGGATTTGATCGGTTTCTCGTTCGTGCAGTTGCTGGTGCATACGCCGCTGGTGTTGTTCCTGTTGTGGGTGCTGGGCACGACGCTGGCGTACATCCCGCCGGTCATGCCTTGATTGGATAGTAGGACCGGCTTTAGCCGGGAATTTGAGCTGCGCGCGCCGCAGATTCCCGGGGTTGTCGCAATCTAATGTGGGAGCGAGCTTGCTCGCGAAGGGGGCCAGTACATCCGCTGGATCATTTGGCGGATGGAAGACAGTCTTCGCGAGCAAGCTCACTCCCACAGGCACCGTGTTTGCCGCGTGACATCGCGGTGCCAAAACGACAGGTTCAGAGTGCGCGTCAACACCCGAAACTGTATTCCCGCTCCACCCTGGAAACCCGCGTGGTGCACCGCCGATACCAGGTCGAACGGCCACGCTCGCGGATTTCCCGGTGTTGCGGATGTTCCTTCCAGGCCAGGATCGCGGCTTCATCCGCCCAGTAAGACACGGTGATCCCCAGCCCATCGTCGCTGCGTGCCGATTCCACGCCGAGGAACCCCGGCTGCTGACGAACGAGCTCAAGCATCCGCCGGGCCGCGTCGTCATATTCCTGTGCCTCGAGTTCAGTGCGAACCGATGTGAAGATCACTGCGTAATACGGCACGCCAAAGGTGTTTGCCATCGTCATGTCAAATCAACTCCGCCGCGCAGGCCAGCACAAACGCCTTCACCAACGGCGGGGTGCTGCCCTCCATCGCCGCGCGTTCCGGTTGAAACAACGTCGCGACGAAGAATGGATGACCGTCGAGCTCCATCGCGCGGACCTCGTCGTCTTCGTCATAGCCCGATACTTTCAGCGGGCCGGCAAACACGTCGGCCTCCAGCTCCTTGCGCAAACCGTAGCGGCAGCGGTAGCGCTCGCGGGTTTCCAGTGCGCCGTACGCGGCGGCAATTCGCGAACCCGGGCGCAGGCGAATCGGTGCGAAGGCTTCGACCAGCGAACAACTCAACGGCGTGATGATTGCGTTCTCCGATTCCGGCGCGGTTTCGGCGTGCTCGGCATCGGTCCAGCCCAGACAATTGCGCGCGTACTCCAGCAACGCATGCTGAAAGCCGCCGCACGTCCCGAGAAAGGGAACCTGCCGCTCCCGGGCGAAGCGAATCGCCGTCAGCGCGCCGTCCATGTCGCGATAAGGGCTGGCCGGCACGCACCAGACGCCGTCGAACGCCTGCAGGCTCGCGCCATCCCCGATGTCCGTCGTCGGCACCCATGTGGCCTGCACGCTGAGCCCCGTTTCGTTCGCCACCCTGTCCAGCGCCACGGGTATGGCCTGATGTGCCGGCACGCTTGGGTCGTAGTCACCTACCAATGCAATCCGGATGTTCTGCCGCTGAGTCATGTGTGCTCCCTGATATCAAAACGCTTTGCGTGAGGTCCGGAGGCGACTATAAGCTTGTGGCCCTGCAATCAGAATGGGCGTCCGGGCAAGTGATCAATGCAGCTGCGCACTATCGAATCAACCATGCCGACCTCACCCTCATCCTCGCGCTGGTCCGTGGTCGGACGCTGGCCAAGGCCGCCGAACTGCTGAAAGTCGATGTCTCGACGGTGTTCCGCGCGGTGCGTCGGATGGAAAAGTCGGTGGGCACGGCGCTCTTCGACAAGAGCCGCGCCGGCTACGTACCGACCAGCGCAGCACTGGCGCTTGCTCAACAGGCCGAGAGCGCCGAGAACGCTTTGGCGCTGGCGCAATTGAGTCTCGAGCAGGGCCGGCAAGTCGTCAGCGGCACCGTGCGCCTGACCTGCACCGAAGCCGTTCTGCAAAGCCTGTTGCTTCCCGCCTTGAGCCGCTTCATGCCGGACTACCCGGGCCTGCGCCTGGAACTGAACACGTCCAGCACCTTCGCCAACCTGAGCCGCCGCGACGCCGACATTGCCCTGCGTCTGACCAACACGCCGCCCGAGCATCTGGTCGGCACTCGCCTGGGCACGGTTGGATATCGGGTCTGTTCCAGCGAGGCCTACGCGCGACGCTGCGGTGATCTGGCCCTCGACGACATGGACTGGATCGCCCCCGACGATTTCCTCCCCGATCACCCGACCGTGATGTGGCGCCGGCAGCATCTGCCCGGCGTGAACCTCGCCTACCGCTGCAGCTCCATGCTTGCTGTGGCCCAATTGGTGCGCGCAGGCATGGGCGTGGCAGCGCTGCCGGATTTTATGGTTCGGGACAGCGAGGTTCAGCCTATGAGCGAGCCGCTCGCAGGCCATGACACCGGGCTGTGGCTGCTGACCCGGCCGGATTGTCGGGCGCTGCGCTCGGTGTCGACGTTATTCAGTGAGCTGATCAGGGCGATTGAGCTGTAGGCCGACAGCACCGGAATGATGCCAGCTGTGCCGACGCCTTCCCGGCTGAAGCCGGTCCCACTAAGTACGCGGTGTTCGGGAGGCCTGCGTTCAGCCAGGAAAGAAGCCAGCACATTGAGATTGATCGGGCACGACGCTTTCAGTGGGACCGGCTTCAGCCGGGAAGAGGCCGGTTCAGTCGCTATCACTTTCTCGCTAAAACGGGGACAGATTAATTTACGGTGAAGCGCTGTAAATAAATCAGTCCCCTTTAAAAGCCAACAACTCGTCAACCCCGCTCAACCACCCCGCCGCTCCCGGCGAAACTGCCCCGGCGGCATGCCGTGGGCTTTGCGAAAGCGTCGCGAAAAATACGCTTCGTCGGTAAACCCGCAGATCTCGGCGATGTGGCTCAGGGGTTTGCTGCTGTTCATCAAATGCGTGCGCGCCAGCCGCATGCGCCGCTCCAGGACCAGTTCGGAAAAGCTGTTGCCGGTTTCCTTGCGCAGCAGGTGGGTCAGGTAATTGGGCGACAGAAAGGCCGCCGCCGCGGCATCGGTGAGGGTCATGGCCGGATCGGCGATGTGCTCGCGGATGTAGTCGATCACCCGGCTCATCGCATCGCGCCGTCCACGCCGCTCGGCCTTGTTCGCCGACAGCGCCAGCAACTGCGCTTCGTAGCGATTGCACACCGCGCCGATCAATTGCAGCAGACAGCCCCGCAGAATGGCGCTGGAGCCCAACTGCCTGCCGCGATCCATCTCGCGCATCTGCATCAGCAGCGCGGTCACGTCGGCGAAGTCGGCGTCATCAAGGGTGAAATCCAGATGCTCCTGAAAACGGAACGGCGCCAGCTCAGGCGCCTCGGCGACGGGCACGTCTTCAAGGTCCATCGGATCGCACTGCAGGTGCTGCAGGAGAAATTCCTGAGAAAAGTTGATGACGACAAAATTGCCGTCTTCCGGGTGCGGAATCACATGCAGGCGATGGGGCAGGATGAACGCCAGGGTGTTGCGGGGAAACGGCCTGACCGCGCCACCGATGTGCTGCACGGTGTCGCCGCCGAGGTTGATCTGGATCTGGAAATAATCATGACGATGGGGCGCCGTGAGCGCCGGTCGGGCGGACTTGTCACGGATGTAGAAATCCATGCGGTCGCTGCGCTGCTGCATGCCATAGGTCTGGATGCGGGAGGGATGGGCCATCGCTGAAACACCTGAAATCGCGGGTTCGGACTGCCGCCATGGTAGGGCAACGGCGGCAGCCGAACCAAAGGTTTCTCAGGCGGGCGTAACGTGGGATCAGCCGATCGTCACATTCAGCTCGGCAATGCCTTCGATCCCGGCGGTGACCACATCGCCGCGCTGCAACGCACCCACTCCGGCCGGCGTGCCGGTGTAGATCAGGTCGCCCGCCTTGAGGCCCACCGATTGCGACAGGTGCGCGATCACGTCCCTGACCGCCCAGATCTGATCAGACAGATCGCCACGCTGACGGCGCTCGCCATTGACGTCCAGCCAGATCGCGCCGGCTTCCGGATGGCCGATCTCGCTGACCGGGCGCAGCGGCGTGGCGGGCGCGGAGGCGTCGAACGCTTTGGCCCACTCCCATGGCCGGCCCATTTTCTTGGCCTGCGCTTGCAAGTCGCGGCGCGTGAGGTCCAGGCCGACGCCGTAGCCCCAGACATGGGTCAAGGCGTCCTGCGGGTCGATATTCACGCCGTCCTTGCCGATCGCCACGACCAGTTCGATCTCGTGGTGCAGGTCATCGGTGAGCGGCGGGTAGGCAATCCGGCCTTCGGCGGGCACCACGGCATCGGCCGGCTTCATGAAGAAGAAAGGCGGCTCGCGGTCAGGGTCATGGCCCATTTCCCGGGCGTGATCGGAGTAATTGCGGCCGACGCAGAACACCCGGCGAATCGGAAAACGGCTGGCCGTCCCGGCGACGGCCAGGGAGGGTGTGACAACGGGGGCGATAACAAACTCGGTCATGGCGGTGTCCTCGATTGAAGGTGGCTCGGCATGGATTGAGTGTGGCGGTTGATCACTCAGCCGGGTTGGACAGATCGCATCTGGTTTTGGACAAAACAACGCAGCTCAACGCAACACAACGAACCGAGCCGACAGATCAGCCACGCCCCACAAACGGCATATTACTGGCCATGACGGTCATGTTCAGCACGTTGGCCGACAGTGGCAGCCCGGCCATGTAACTCACCGCTTCGGCGACGTGCTGCACGTTCATGGTTGGCTCGACCTGCAACTCACCGTTGGGCTGCAAAACGCCTTTGGTCATGCGATCAGTCATTTCGGTGAGGGCATTGCCGATGTCGATCTGACCGCAGGCAATGTTGAACTGCCGACCGTCCAGCGCGGTGCTTTTGGTCAGGCCCAATACCGCATGCTTGCTCGATGTGTAAGGCGAGCTGAACAGCCGTGGCGTGTGCGCCGAAATCGAGCCGTTATTGATGATTCGTCCGCCCTGGGGCACCTGACGTCGCATCAGGCCGAAGGCGGCGCGCACGCACAAAAACATTCCGGTGACGTTGGTGTCGATGACGTTCTTCCACTGCTCCACCGACAGCTCATCCATCGGTACAGCGGGTGCGCCGATGCCGGCGTTATTGAACGAAACGTCCAGCCGCCCGAATGTGCGTTCAATGGTCGCGAACAGCGCTTCGACGCTGGCCGGATCGCGCACATCCGTCGGCACCGCCAGCGCCTGCTGCCCGGCAGCCTCGGCCTGATCGACCAGCGCCTGCAACGGCTCGGGCCGACGCCCGGCCAGCACCACGGCAAAGCCGTCAGCCAGCAGTTGCAGCGCCACGGCACGGCCAATGCCGCTGCCGGCGCCCGTCACCAGAGCGACTTTCAATACAGAAGATGAAGACATGCGCGATTCCTTTTTTGTTAGAGGGTTTTATTGGAGAGCGGTCTGGAATAGATAACGCCGCACCCACCGCGATCAGCTGTGAACAGGGGTCAGCACCGGCTTGCCCGCATAAAACGCCAGCAGGTTGTCGGCGACCATTTGCACCGTGTCGCGCGATGCTTCCGGCGACAATCCTGCCAGATGCGCCGTGAGGACCACGTTGTTCAAGGCTTTCAGCGCATCGGGGACGTGGGGCTCGTCGTCGAATACGTCCAGCGCCGCACCGGCAAGACGGCCGTGCTGAAGCGCGTCGATCAGCGCATCGGTGTCGACGACGCTGGCCCTGGCGATATTGACGAGGAAGCCCTCGGCGCCCAGCGCTTCGATGGCGGCCTTGTCGATCAGGTGCCGCGTCGACCCGCCGCCCGGCGTCGCCACCACCAGAAAGTCCGACGCTTCGGCCAGCGCCAGCGGGGTCGCGCAATAGTTGAAATCCACGCCCGCGCGGGGTGAGCGGCTGTGGTAATGGATGACCATGTCAAACCCCAGCGCACGTTTGGCGATGGCCATGCCGACCGAACCAAGGCCGAGAATGCCCAGGCGTTTGCCAGCGAACGAAGGCCGTGTGACCTTGCGCCATTCGTTGCGGCGCACCGACGCGTCGGCCTGGGGAATGTCGCGGACCGCTGCCAGCAGCAAGGCCATCGCGTGGTCCGCCACCGTCGGGGCGTTCACCCCCGCTCCATTGGTCACCACAATGCCCCGCGCCTCGGCGGCTTCGAGGTCGACGCGCTCGTAGCCCGCGCCAATCACACAGATGATCCCAAGGTTCGGCAGCGCGGCCATTTCCTCGGCAGTGAACCCCAGAGGCCCGCGGGTCAGCACCGCATCAATCTCCTCACCGCCATTCGCCACCGCCTCGGCACGCATCGCCGGCGTCGGCGCCAGAATCAGGCGAAAGCCGCTGCTTTCCAGAATCGGCAAATACATGTTCACGCTTTCAACCAGCACCAACACCGTTTTCATCATCCCTCCGCCAAGCGAAATTCGAGGTGCTGACAGTAGCGCGAGTGAGAGCGGTTGGGCAGGGGCGAACATGGAAATCCATAGTTATGACGCTGCGCATTAGCCCGGCAGACCCATTAACGTCACACGGAACGCCGACACTTTAAGGCACCCAATACCGGATCAACGGACCAGCTGTGGCCTCAACTATTTCCATCAAACCGACAGCAATTCCCCCCAAAACGACAACCCCGGTTGCCCGCCATGCCCGTTGCTGTTTAAGGTTTGAACCCTGCGACACCTGATTTTTCACAACAAAACGATCTGCCACGCGGTGCGGCAACGGCTGCGCCATGAACGGACATGCACAAAAAGGAACGTCAGAACCATGTTGAAAGGATTATCCAGAACGTTGAGCGGCGCCGCGATTGCCGGTGTGTTGTTGTCATCCGCCGTGGCCCTGGCGGCCACTGACACCGGCAAGGAACCGGGTCGGGCGCTGGCGGCGAAGATCGGCGTGCCATGGCCGGCGGTCATCGCCCATCGCGGTGCATCGTTCAATGCGCCAGAGGAGACCGTCCCGTCCTACACGCTGGCCCGCGAGCTGGGCGCGGACTACCTGGAGATGGACATCCAGCGCACCAAGGATGGCGTGCTCATCGCCCTGCATGACAACACGCTGGAGCGCACCACCAACATCGCCGAGGTCTACCCGCAGCGGGCCAAAGACCCGCTGAACACCTTCACGCTGGAAGAAATCAAGCGTCTGGACGCCGGCTCGTGGTTCAACAAGGCCTACCCCGATCGCGCCCGCGCCACCTACGCCGGGCTGAAAATCCTGACGCTGGACGAGGTCATCGACATCGCCGAAGGCGGCAAGAACAAGCCCGGTCTGTACATCGAAACCAAGGTGCCGGCGCAGTTTCCGGGCATTGAAGAGGATTTGAAGAAGAAGCTCGATCAGCGTGGTTGGCTGAGCCAGCGCCCTGCCGCCGAGAAAGGCTATGTCAATGTCGCTCACATGCCAGGCCGCGTAGTGCTGCAGACCTTTGAAAAACCAAGCCTGGAATTGCTGCAGAAGAGCATGCCCGACACGCCAAAAGTCTTGCTGCTGTGGCTGGGTGATGGCTACATCGAAACGGCTTCGGGCAAGACCTTCAAGGATTCGGGCGCCAAGGACAAGGCCAGCTTCTACGCCAGCCAGCAGGTGAAATCGAAAGAGGAATTTGCCGCCTGGATGGACTGGGCCAAAGCCCACGGCGCGGTGGGGACCGGGCCATCGTCGGCGCTGAAGAATGGAGGAGACCAGAGCTACATGGACCTGGTGCAGCCGTGGATGAACAAGATGGCCCATGATCGCGGGCTGATCGTTCACCCGTACACCGTGGATGACCCGGTGGATTTCAAGGCGCTGAGCGAACGCGGCGCGGACGGGTTCTTTACCAACCGGGCTTCGGAATTGCTGAAGTTCTACGGCCGGCCATCGAAGGAAAGCATGGACTCAATCCTGAAACGCAGCGGTTTTTGAGCCAGAACCGCCGGCATTTGCCGGCGATTCAACTGCAAGAGCGGATCAAGCCAGCTCTGCAACCACCGCCGCCAACGCTTTCGCCGGATCGGCCGCCTGGCTGATCGGGCGGCCGATGACCAAGTAATCAGAACCCGCATCCAGCGCCTGACGCGGCGTCAGAATGCGACGCTGATCGTCCAGCGCGCTGCCGGCCGGACGAATGCCAGGGGTCACCAATTGCAGTGAAGGGTGCGCTGCTTTCAGGGCCTGAGCTTCCAGCGCGGAACACACCAGACCGTCCATCCCGGCTTTCTCAGCCAGTGCCGCCAACCGAAGCACTTGCTCCTGGGGCTCGATGTCCAGACCGATCCCGGCCAGATCCTCGCGTTCCATGCTGGTCAGCACGGTCACGCCGATCAAGAGCGGCTTGGGGCCGGTGCGCTGATCCAGCACGTCACGGCAAGCCGCCATCATGCGCAGGCCGCCGGAGCAGTGCACATTGACCATCCACACGCCCATTTCAGCGGCGGCCTTGACCGCCATCGCCGTGGTGTTGGGAATGTCATGGAATTTGAGGTCCAGGAACACTTCGAAGCCCTTGGCGTTGAGGGTTTCGACAATGTCCGATGCGCAGCTGGTGAACAGCTCCTTGCCCACTTTGACCCGGCACAGCTTAGGGTCCAGCTGATCAGCCAGATTCAACGCGGCTTCGCGGGTCGGGAAATCCAGGGCGACGATGATGGGGGTCTGGCAGGCGGACATGAGCGGGTTCTCTGGCAAGTCGAAATCGGCGCGCATTGTAGCCGAACATCCCGCAGGGCGGGACCCGGCAATCGGTAAATGCCTGCCCGACCCGCGCCAGGCGTTGTGCATCTCGTACAATTGAACCACTGGACAGCGCCGCTGCTCCAAGCCTTATCACAAGAAGGAGAGCGTTATGCCCTGGTATGCCTGGTTAATTCTGGTCGTTGCAATCGGCTCGATCGTCGGCGGTCTGCTGATGCTCAAAGATTCAGCGAAGAAACTGCCCCTCACCGATGAACAACTCAAGCGTGTTCACGAGCGCAATGCCGAGATGGACGCAAAAGAAGCGCGAGACCGCTGAACCGCCCTGCCCACCGATGCCGCTGAAGCACGTTGCGGGAGCGCGTTTTCAGCGCTCCCCCATCGCACCCGCCTTAGCACCCGCTGCGCGTTGCCGGCAGGTAATAGGTGCCTTCGTCAGTCGCTCTTCGCACCTTCGCCCTGAGCCACCGCGTGGTGAGTGGCCTGCGGCGTTACGGCGATACGAAACGGCTGAAAGATCTTGAACATCTCCCCGTTCTCCCGGAGTTTCTTCAGCAGTTCGCTGAATCGTTCGCCGCTGATGGGTGCGTCCGGGCGCAACAACGCGTAGTGCCGATACACCTGATCCACGCGGTCCGACACCAGAAACTGATCGGCGTCCTGCGGGTTGTTCGCCATGAACGTGCTCAGGTAGGAGCGCGTGACCAGTGCGATGTCCGCGCGGTCACGCAGCACCATCAGCAGGTTGCTGTCGTGGGAATAGGTCAGCGTGGCGTTGTAATTGTCGGCGAGAAATTTAGGGTCGGCGTCGAAACGCGCGAACGCGTAGTGATAACCGCTGAACAGCGCAAGGCGCTTGCCGTGCAGCTCCTCGAAATACGTCTGGGTCCTGCCCTGCAAGCGGTGCGCCACGAAAACCTCGGCGTCTTCCAGCCCCATGTCGACGTCTTCGTGGGGAATGCCTTTCCAGCCCCAGTCGGGGTTTTCGAAAATGGCCATGTCAAAGCGCGCCTGCTGGAAATCACGAAACCGGCGCGGGATAGACGTGGGCACCGCTTCAAAGCGGTAGTCGTTCTGCATCGCGTTCAGTGCGCTGATCATCTGCGGCAAGAGCCCGGTGTCTTCACCGCGCTCGGGGCGGATCGTGTACGGCGGGAAATGCGCTGCACCAATGCGCACGATCTGCGTCGCACCGGCCTGCCAGGCCCACAGCGTGGTGGTCGTGAACAGCAGGGTTTTAAAAGCCATCCGCATCGGCGTGGACATCAAGACAAGGACCTCAGGCGAAACGGAGTACGTAAGCTATGCGTTCGCGATCAATTAGACAACGGTCAAACGGAAGCTAAATCGCCTCTGTCGTTCCAACTCTCGCCCTCCTTGCGCCTTGCTGCCCCCTTTCCCTTTCGGCCCACATCCCGGCTGAGTGCGCGCGATGTCTTTGCAGGACCGGCTTTAGCCGGGAAGAGCCCCGACTGAGTGCCACCCGTTTTGTAGAGTGTCGCCCGATGCTTTCCCGGCTAAAGCCGGTCCCACCATAAAGCGCTGAAGCTGTCCTTGTCCTTTGCGTTATCGACCGCGCTGCGCTTTATATGAGGAGCGGATCCGCATGCAATTTATGCCGAGGCGCGTCTGCCAGGCAAGGGCTGTCCCGGCCATTTGCCAGTCAGGCGCTACAAAAGAAGAGGGCCTTGCAAACCTTCCCGCCTGCCGCGAGTCCCAATCATGGATCATCCGCGCCGGGCAATTGGACGTGACGGCCGTGATGTGGCTACGCTCCATGGCGCTGCCGCAGGTTATGAAACAGGAGTTCGAGATGCCCTACTGGCTGGTGATAGACCTGGAGGCCACCACTGAAGAGGGCGGATGGCCGGTGGCGGAAATGGAAATCATCGAAATCGGTGCGTCGCTGGTCAATCAGGACGGGCGCGAAATCGACCATTTCGAACGCTTCGTGCGGCCCGCGCGCCGACCGTTGCTCACGCCCTTCTGCCGGGAGCTGACGCACATCCAGCAGAGCTTTATCGACAGTGCCTTGACGCTGCCGGCCGTATGGCCACAGTTTGAACGCTGGATCGCTCAACACCGCGAGCGACTGGTCGCCTGGTCCAGTTGGGGCGATTACGATCGTCAGCAGCTGCAACAGGACTGGCGTCAGCACCAGCTCACCAGCGAACTCGCCACCCTGCCCCACATCAACCTGAAACAACGCTTCGCCAAAGCCCGTCACCTGCAAAAACCCTGCGGCCTGAACGCCGCGCTGCAACTGGCCGGGATGCATTTCAACGGCCAGCAACACCGGGCACTGTCGGACGCGCGCAATACCGCACGTTTGTTACCGCTGGTGATTCCCGGCTGAAGCCTGACGCATCTCTCAAAGCGGATGACGGCCTTTTGTACGTTCGGCATACTGTCCGGCCTTTTCCAGCCCTTCCCAAGGAGATCAGCCATGTTCAAGGTCAACGAGTATTTCGACGGTACCGTCAAATCCATTGCCTTCAAGCAAGCAGCAGGCGACGCGACCATCGGCGTCATGGCTTCCGGAAAATACAACTTCGGCACCAGCGACCGCGAAATCATGCATGTGATCTCGGGCTCCCTGAAAGTGCTGCTGCCGGGCGCCAACGACTGGGAAACCTTCAACGCCGGCGAGAGTTTCAAAATCCCGGCCAACGTCAAATTCGATGTCGAAGCGACCGAAGAAACCGCCTACCTCTGCGAATACCGTAAAGACTGATGCGCAGATTCAGGTCGGCACTCAGCCGACCTGCTCCACCCCGGCATTGAACTGCAAGGCCGCCAGCCGCGCGTACAGCGGATTGCTGGCAATCAGCTCGCGGTGGGTTCCTACCGCGACCAGTTTCCCCTGATCCATGACCGCAATCCGGTCCGCGTTCTGCACCGTCGCCAGTCGGTGGGCGATCACCAGGGTCGTGCGACCCTTCATCAACGTCGGCAATGCCTGTTGAATCAGATACTCACTCTGGGCATCCAGTGCGCTGGTGGCTTCGTCGAGCAACAGAATCGGCGCATCGGCCAGCAACGCTCGCGCGATGGCCAGCCGCTGACGCTGCCCGCCCGACAAGCCCAGGCCGCCGTCGCCCAAGTGGGTTTGATAACCCTGGGGCAGCAGCTGAATGAATTCATGGGCATGGGCAATCCGCGCCGCCGCCTCCACTTGCTCGACGCTGGCCGCCGGGTTGCCGTAGCGAATGTTGTCCTCCACCGAGCCGAAAAACAGCGCAGGGGTCTGCGACACCCAGGCGAAGCAGCGGCGCAGGTCAAGCGGATCGAGGCGTTCGGCGGGGATGCCTTCAATCAGCACCCGCCCTTGTTGCGGGTCGTAGAAACGCAGCAGCAAGTCGAACAGCGTTGACTTGCCCGCGCCGGAAGGCCCGACCAGCGCCAGGGTTTCCCCCGCTTCGACGGTCAGGCTCAAGCCGTCCAAAGCATTGCGCTCCGGCCGTGAGGGGTAGGCGAAACTGAGGTTTTCCAGCGCCAGGCGACCGCTGATGCGTTCGGGCAGCGTGAGCAGATCACTGGCAGGCGCAGTGATTTCGCTGCGCGCCTGCAGCAATTCGGTGATGCGCTCTGCCGCGCCCGCTGCCCGTTGCATCTCACCGATGACCTCGCTGAGGGTGCCGAACGCGCTGCCGACGATCAGGCTGTAGAACACGAACGCCGCCAGCTCGCCGCCGGAGATGCGGCCGGCAATCACGTCCATGCCGCCGACCCAGAGCATCACGCCGACCGCGCCCAGCACCAGCACGATCACCAGGGTGATCAGCCACGAGCGCTGCAGAATCCGCTTGCGCGCCGTCTCGAAGGCGTCTTCGGCGGTCTGTGCAAAACGCTGCCGATCCTGCTCCTGATGGTTGTAGGCCTGCACGGTTTTGATCTGCCCCAGGGCCTCGGACACGTAGCTGCCGACATCCGCCACGCGGTCCTGGCTCTCCCGGGACAGGCTGCGCACGCGCCGGCCGAAAATCAGAATTGGCGCGATCACCAGGGGCAGTGCGACGACCACAATGCTGGTGAGCTTGGGGTTGGTGAAGAACAGCAAAATGATCCCGCCGATGACCATCAGCGCGTTGCGCAGGAACATCGACAGCGACGAGCCGATCACCGATTGCAGCAGCGTGGTGTCGGCGGTCAGGCGCGACTGGATTTCCGAGCTGCGGTTGTTCTCGTAGAAACCGGGATGCAGGCTGACCAGATGGTCGAACACCTGCTTGCGCAGATCGGCGACCACCCGTTCGCCGATCCAGGAGACCAGATAGAAGCGGGCGAAGGTGCCGATGGCGAGGGCGACCACCAGCCCCATGAACAGGCCAATGGTTTCGTTGAGCAGCGTCGGCGAACGGGTCATGAAACCCTGATCGACCATCAGCCGGATGCCCTGCCCCATTGACAGGGTGATGGCGGCGGTGACCACCAGCGCGAGCAACGCACCGATGGCCTGCTTGCGGTACGGCGCGATCATGCGCAGGGCAAGACGAATGGCATGCCGCTGACGGCCGGAAAAGACTGAAGCCATGGAGGACACCCGGAAGACGAATCAGCCGCAGAGCCTACACCTCCCTCCCCGCGCACGCTCGTCAGCTTTCGCTGAACTCCGCGGGCCGTCGCCAGTCAAGACATGCTGTCACGGCGCGGTCATGCCGGCGTGATTACTATCGACGCGTACTTACCTTATGAGGAGACAGGCCATGAGCTTGCAAAGCAGCAGCAATCAAGAACCCGTGTTCCGCCCTCAACCCGAGCTGCAACTGGGCGGCGCGATTCTCGACAGAAACGGGCAGGAAATCCTGATTACTGAAGAAATGGTTCAGGCGGCCTGCCAGGAATGCGAGAAGTACTGGGTGCAGCCCGACAAACAAGATTGATGTGCAGATTTGATTCCAACCCGGCCATGGCGCCGGGTTTTTTATGGACGCCGATCAGTCACCCACAACCGTCGCACCCAAGGCCTCGACGATCTGACGCAAGGCCGCCGACTCGCCGTTGATGCGCACCTGCAGGCTGTCGATTTCCCGGCGGGGCGGGTAATGCTTGCGCAGGGCGTCGAAGGCCAGGCGTTGGCTCTGGGCATCGCCCACCAGACTGCGGCGGAAATCCGCGTCGTCGCGGCGAGGATCGTAAACGCCGCGACACAGCGCGTTCAGTGCCCAGACCGGGTCGGTGGCAGCGTCCAGCGTGACCTGCGCCAGCCAAGGCTTGGGCAGCAAATCTTCAAGCCTGATGCTCGCCGGTTGGCCGAGGTGCGCGCACAGGGCCTGATAGATCTGCGCCGTGCCGCGCTGTCGGCCGTCGAGGCTGTAGCCAGCGATGTGCGGCGTGCCAATGACGCACAGCTCGGCCAGTTCGACGTCGACCGCCGGTTCTTTCTCCCAGACATCCAGCACCGCTTGCAGGTCTTCGCGTTCCAGCAGCACCTGGCGCAGGGCGGCGTTATCGACCACCGGGCCGCGCGCTGCGTTGATCAGCCAGGCGCCCGACTTGAGCTGCTGCAGCCGGGCGCGGTCGAACAGGTGCCAGGTGGGCGTGTCGCCCGCTTTATCCAGCGGCGTGTGCAGGCTGATCACATCGCAGCGGGCGATGATCTCGTCGAGGCTGACGTAATCGCCGCCTTCACTCGCCTGACGCGGCGGGTCGCAGACCAGAACATTCCAGCCCAGGCCGCGCAAAACCTTGATCAAGCGGCCGCCGACCTGCCCCGCCCCCACGACGCCGTAAGTGCGACTGGCAAGCTCGACGCCTTCGATTTCCGCCAGCGTCAGCAGACTGCCCAGCACGTAGTCCACCACGCCACGGGCGTTGCAGCCCGGGGCGCTGGACCATTGAATGCCGGCTTCCTTGAAGTAGTCGAGGTCGAGGTGATCGGTGCCGATGGTGCAGGTGCCAACAAAGCGCACCGGCGTGCCTTCGAGTAAGCCGCTGTCAACGCGGGTCACCGAGCGCACCAGCAGAATATCGGCGTCGGCGACGGCAGCGCGGTCGAGCGTGCGGCCCGGATAACGCTGGATGTCACCGATGCCTGCGAAGAAGGCGTCGAGCAGGGGAATGTTTTCGTCGGCAACTATGCGCATGTCAGGGCTCCTGGAGTGGCCGCAGTGTAGGCGCCAGCGCCCTGCCGAGCCAGCGCGATGCGAAAAGCGTCAGCCGGTACGCAGCCAATCAGTCGAGCTTCTTGCGGATCCAGTAGAGGAACTCGCCGTCGCCCGCCTGTTTGTCCACCAGCTCGTGGCCGAGGAACACACAGAATTTGGGGATATCACGCTGGGTGGAGGGATCGGTGGCGATCACCTTGAGCAGGCCGCCGGGGGCCAGGTCACGCACCTTCTGGTGCAGCATCATGACCGGCTCGGGGCAATTGAGGCCGGTGGCGTCGAGCACGGCATCGACAGCGGGGCTTTCAATGGAATCAGACATAGGGGCAGTGGAATCAGACATGAGGGCGCTCCGGAAACAGGCCGGCATTGTCGCTTAATTGATGAGGCACGCCAAATCAGGCGGTCGGATGTGCGGTGCAATCCTGTCCGTCAATAGCCATGGACTACGCTGCTGCCTACAAACTTTGTAGGATTCTGCGACATCTTGGCGTTTGGTCATCCCGGACCCTGCACGTATGATCCTTGACATTTCTCCGCAGATTAGAAACCTATGTCCCTGATAGTTCTACTGCTTCTGCCTTTCATCGGCAGCTGTCTGGCGGCACTTTTGCCGCACAACGCACGCAACAGTGAATCCATCCTCGCCGGCCTGATCGCCCTGATCGGCGCGGTGCAGGTGGCATTGTGGTATCCGCAAATTGCCCACGGCGGGGTCATCAGAGAAGAGTTTTTCTGGCTGCCCAGTCTGGGCCTGAATTTCGTCCTGCGTCTGGACGGCTTTGCCTGGCTGTTCTCGATGCTGGTGCTGGGCATCGGCGCCCTGGTGTCGCTGTATGCGCGTTATTACATGTCGCCGGACGACCCGGTGCCGCGCTTCTTCTCATTCTTTCTGGCGTTCATGGGCGCCATGCTCGGGCTGGTCATGTCCGGCAACCTCATTCAGATCGTGTTCTTCTGGGAGCTGACCAGCGTCTTCTCCTTCCTGCTGATCGGCTACTGGCACCACCGCGCCGACGCCAGGCGCGGCGCTTACATGGCGCTGATGGTCACTGGCGCCGGCGGCCTCGCGCTGCTGGTGGGGATGATGCTGCTCGGGCACGTCGTCGGCAGTTATGACCTGGACCGCGTGCTGGCCTCGGGCGATGCGATTCGCGCCCACGCGCTGTACCCGGTGCTGCTGACGCTGATTCTGATCGGCGCGCTGAGCAAGAGCGCGCAATTCCCTTTCCATTTCTGGCTGCCCCACGCCATGGCGGCACCGACGCCGGTGTCGGCGTATCTGCACTCGGCGACCATGGTCAAGGCCGGCGTGTTCCTGCTCGCGCGCCTGTGGCCGTCGCTCTCGGGCAGCGAACAGTGGTTCTGGATCGTCAGCGGCGCAGGGGCCGCCACGCTGGTGATCGGCGCCTATTCGGCCATGTTTCAAAACGACCTCAAGGGCCTGCTGGCCTATTCCACCATCAGCCACCTGGGGCTGATCACCCTGCTGCTGGGCCTGAACAGCCCACTGGCCGCCGTCGCGGCGGTGTTTCACATGCTCAACCACGCGACGTTCAAGGCGTCGCTGTTCATGGCGGCGGGGATCATCGACCACGAAAGCGGCACCCGCGACATCCGCAAGCTCAGCGGGCTGATCAAGCTGATGCCCTACACCGCGACGCTGGCGATGGTCGCCAGCGCGTCAATGGCCGGGGTGCCGCTGCTGAATGGCTTCCTGTCCAAAGAAATGTTCTTCGCGGAAACGGTGTTCATCACCTCAACCGACTGGGTGGAGATCGCCCTGCCGGTGATCGCCACGATCGCCGGGATCTTCAGCGTGGCCTATTCCCTGCGCTTCACTGTCGATGTGTTCTTCGGCCCGAAAGCCACGCGCCTGCCCCATACGCCCCACGAGCCACCGCGCTGGATGCGCCTGCCGGTGGAATTGCTGGTGCTGGCCTGCCTGATCGTCGGCATTTTTCCCACGCACTCCGTCGGCCCGTTGCTGGCCGCCGCAGCGCAGCCAGTGGTCGGGGGGGAACTGCCCGAATACAGCCTGGCGATCTGGCACGGGTTGAACGCGCCGATGATCATGAGCCTGATCGCCATGGCCGGCGGTATCGTTCTGTATCTGCTGCTGCGCGGGCCGATCAAGCGCAAGCAGGTGAACGGGCCGCCGCTGATCTGGCGCCTGAACGGCAAGCGCATGTTCGAGCGCGTGCTGGTGCTGAAGATGCGCGGCGCACGCCGACTGGTGGGGCTGTTGACCACGCGTCGTTTGCAGGCGCAGCTGTTTCTGATGGTGCTGGCCGCGCTGGTCGCCGGCTTCGTGCCGATGTACGAGAGCGGGCTGAGCTGGGGCGATCGACCGAAGATCCCGGGTTCCGGGGTGTTTGTGATGCTCTGGCTGATTGCGATTGCCTGCGCCATCGGTGCCGCGTGGCAAGCCAAGTACCACCGACTGGCGGCCGTGACCATGGTCAGCGTCTGCGGGTTGATGACCTGCGTGACCTTCGTCTGGTTCTCCGCGCCGGACCTGGCGCTGACCCAGCTGGCGGTGGAAGTCGTCACCACGGTGTTGATCCTGCTGGGCCTGCGCTGGCTGCCGCGACGCAACGAAAACATGCCGCCACCTTCTCAGGCGCGACGCCGGGCCAAGGTGCGGCGGATCCGCGATTTCGTCCTCGCCGTGGCGGTGGGTGGCGGCATGGCGGTGTTGTCCTACGCCATGCTGACGCGGCCGACGCCGAACGCCATTTCCGAGTTTTACCTGAGCCGCGCCCTGGCCCAGGGCGGCGGCACCAATGCCGTCAACGTCATGCTCGTGGACTTCCGTGGCTTCGACACCTTTGGCGAAATCACCGTCCTGGCCGTGGTGGCGCTGACGGTCTTTGCGCTGCTGCGTCGCTTCCGTCCGCCGAAGGAAAGCATCGCCCTGCCGGCACAACAGCGCTTGCTGGCCCGTGACGTGGTCACCGATCTGGTCAATCCGCGCCACGCTACCGACACGGCACTGGGCTTCATGATGGTGCCGGCGGTGCTGGTGCGCCTGCTGTTGCCGGTGGCCTTCGTGGTGTCGATGTACCTGTTCATGCGCGGGCATAACCAGCCGGGCGGCGGTTTCGTGGCCGGGCTGGTGATGTCGGTGGCGTTCATCCTGCAATACATGGTCGCCGGCACCCAGTGGGTCGAGGCCAACATGAGCCTGCGGCCGTTGCGCTGGATGGGCACCGGTCTGTTCTTCGCGCTGGCCACGGGACTGGGTTCGATGGCCCTGGGTTATCCGTTCATGACCACCCACACCGCCCATCTCGACCTGCCGATACTGGGCGACCTGCACATCGCCAGCGCGCTGTTTTTCGACATCGGCGTGTACGCGGTGGTGGTCGGCTCGACCCTGCTGATCCTCACGGCGCTGGCTCACCAGTCGGTGCGCAGCCATCGCCCGACCTCGCTGCCGCAGCCCATTGAACCGGTCCCGGCCGACAGCCCGATTTCACAAGGAGCCATCTGATGGAAGAAGTCATTGCCATTGCCATCGGCGTGCTCGCCGCCTCCGGCGTGTGGCTGATCCTGCGTCCACGGACCTTCCAGGTCGTCATGGGCCTGTGCCTGCTGTCCTACGGCGTCAATCTGTTCATCTTCAGCATGGGCAGTCTGTTCATCGGCAAGGAGCCGATCATCAAGGACGGCGTGCCCCAGGACTTGCTCAACTACACCGATCCCCTGCCCCAGGCGCTGGTGTTGACGGCCATCGTCATCAGTTTCGCCATGACCGCGCTGTTTCTGGTGGTGCTGCTGGCGTCGCGCGGCTTGACCGGCAACGACCATGTCGACGGTCGGGAGCTGGGTGAATGAGTGTGATGAATCAACTGATCGTCGCCCCGATCCTGCTGCCGGTGCTGACCGCTGCGCTGATGCTGTGGCTCGGCGAGAAACATCGCCCGCTGAAAGCGCGCATCAACCTGTTCTCCACCGGGCTCGGTCTGGCCATCGCCATCACGCTGATGATCTGGGTACAGAAAACCGGCACCACCGGCTCCATCGGTGTGTACCTGCCGGGCAACTGGGAGGCGCCGTTCGGTATCGTGCTGGTGGTCGATCACCTGTCGGCGCTGATGCTGGTGCTGACCGGCATCGTCGCCTTCTGCGCCCTGCTCTTCGCCCTGGCCCGCTGGGATCGCGCGGGCGCCAGTTTCCACGCGCTGTTTCAGATTCAGCTGATGGGGTTGTATGGCGCCTTTCTCACCGCCGACCTGTTCAACCTGTTCGTGTTTTTCGAGGTGTTGCTGGCGGCGTCCTATGGCCTGATGCTGCACGGTTCGGGACGGGCGCGGGTGTCGGCGGGCCTGCATTACATCACCATCAACCTGCTGGCCTCGTCGCTGTTTCTGATCGGCGCGGCGTTGATCTATGGCGTGACCGGCACGCTGAACCTGGCCGACCTGGCGGTGAAAATTCCTCAGGTGCCGGAGGACGATCTGGGCTTGCTGCACGCGGGCGCGGCCATTCTGGCGGTCGCGTTTCTGGCCAAGGCCGGTATGTGGCCGCTGAATTTCTGGCTGGTGCCGGCCTATTCCGCCGCCAGCGCGCCGGTGGCGGCGCTGTTCGCGATCATGACCAAGGTCGGCTTCTACACCTTGCTGCGGTTGTGGACGCTGCTGTTTTCCGGTCAGGCCGGCGCGTCGGCGTTCTTCGGCGGGGACTGGCTGATCTGGGGCGGCATGGCCACCGTCAGCGTGGCGGCGATTTCCGTGGTCGCTGCCCAGCGCCTGGAGCGCATGGCCAGTCTGAGCATTCTGGTGTCGGCGGGGATTCTGCTCTCGGCGGTCGGTTTCGCGCAGCCGAGCCTGACCGCCGGGGCGCTGTTCTATCTGGTCAGCTCAACCCTGGCGCTGAGTGCGCTGTTTCTGCTGGCGGAGTTGATCGAACGCTCACGCTCGGCCAACGACATCGCCCTCGACGAGGACGCCGACCAGTTGCCCAAGGCGCTGGAGTCGTTGCACCCAGTGCCGGGGACCAATCTGGATGACGAGCAGAAAGCCGTGGTCGGCCACGTCATCCCCTGGACCATGGCGTTTCTGGGCTTGAGTTTCATTGCCTGCGCGCTGTTGATCATCGGCATGCCGCCGCTGTCGGGCTTTCTTGGCAAGCTGACGCTGATCAGCGCCCTGCTCAATCCGCTGGGCCTTGATGTGGCGAAGGACGAAGCCATTCGTGGCGACAGCTGGACGCTGGTGGCGCTGCTGATTATTTCCGGGCTGACGTCGCTGTTTGCCTTCGTGCGTGTCGGCATCAAGCGTTTCTGGACGCCCCAGGAACATGCGGCACCGCTGCTGCGGCTCAACGAATGCCTGCCGATTGCCTTGCTGGTGGGCTGCGCCATCGTCCTGACGTTCAAGGCCCAGGCGCTGTTGCATTACACCCAGGACACCGCCCAGGCGCTGCACGACCCGCAGCAATACGTGCTGTCGGTCAAGGCAGCCAGGCCGGTACCGGGGCCTGCTTCGGCGACAGCGGAGGTGCAGCCATGAAGCGCCTCTTTCCTGCGCCGCTGTTGTCGCTGTCGCTGTGGGGGTTGTGGCTGGTGCTCAACCTGTCCCTGAGTCCGGGCAATCTGCTGCTGGGGGCTCTGCTCGGCTTTTTCGCGCCGTACATTTTCGCGCCGCTGCGCCCTTCGCCCGCGCGAATTCGCAAACCCGGCGTCGCCTTGGGCTTGTTCCTGGTGGTGGGTCGCGATGTGGTGGTGTCCAATCTGGCGGTCGCCTGGGGCGTGCTCCGAGCGGGTCGCCGTCCGCCACGCTCGGCGTTCGTCAAAGTCCCGCTGGACCTGCACGACGCCCATGGACTCGCCGCGCTGGCGATGATCTGCACGGTGGTGCCGGGAACGGTCTGGTCCGAACTGGCGCTGGATCGCAGCGTGCTGCTGATGCATGTGTTCGATCTGGACGACGAAGCGGCCTTCATCGAGCACTTCAAAAGCACGTACGAACGGCCCCTGATGGAGATTTTCCAATGAGCGCCCTGCTCACAAACGCGATCCTGTTTACGCTGTCGGTGTTCGCCATCGCCATGGTCCTGACCCTGATTCGCCTGTTCAAAGGCCCGTCGGCGCAGGACCGTGTATTGGCGCTGGACTACCTGTACATCCTGGCGATGCTGATGATGCTGGTGCTGGGCATTCGCTACGCCAGTGATACCTACTTCGAAGCGGCGCTGCTGATCGCGCTGTTCGGCTTCGTCGGCTCATTCGCGCTGGCCAAATTTCTGTTGCGCGGTGAGGTGATCGAATGAATTCGTTGCAGGTTCTGCCGTTCTGGGTGGAAGTCTTGACCGCCGCGCTGCTGGTGCTGAGCAGCCTGTTCGGCCTGATCGGCGCGCTGGGTCTGCTGCGCATGAAGGATTTTTTCCAGCGCATGCACCCGCCCGCATTGGCCTCGACCCTCGGCGCGTGGTGCGTGGCGCTGGCCTCGATCATCTACTTCTCGGCGCTGAAGGACGGCCCCGTACTGCACGCGTGGCTGATCCCGATCCTGCTCGCGATTACCGTGCCGGTGACGACCTTGCTGCTGGCGCGCACCGGGCTGTTTCGCAAGCGCATGGCCGGTGACGACGTGCCACCCGAGGTCAGCGACGGCAGGCAGCAGGGGCATTGAGCCTGGGCTGAAGGTTTTTTCCAGGCGCAGACGGGCCCGCTACCCATCGCTTGGGCGTGGGGGATGTGGGCGCGATCCGTGTGCAGGCGTGTTGAAGCGCTGTGCTTACTCGCTGGCTTTGAACGTCAGCTCGCCCTTGCGCCATTTGGCGGCTTTGGCGGTGGCGGCTTTGAGGACTTTGCTCAGGCCGGTTTGAATCTGTTCGTGGGCGGCGAACACCATGAAGATGCTGTGGGACTCTTTAAAGACGATGCCGTGGCCTTCAGGCACTTCGACAAACGCGTATTCGCCCAGGCCGTAGATGGTCATCTTGATGTCGCGGAAGCGGATTTCGAACTTGCCGCCTTCGCGGCTGGGCAATACGGCGGCTCGGAAGTGGTCACCCACCTTCAGTTCCAGCCCGGGCTTATCATCGACCACCAGTGCGGTTTCGGTGTCGATCTCCGACATGTAAATGCCTTCAGGGGATTGTTCGATGACATAAACAAATCGCGCCTGGAACAGCTTTACCAACTTCGCGCGCACGTCTCCGAGCACGAATAATGCGTGGGTATCCAGATTACCTACTGCCAATGTACAAACTCCCAACCTGATAGGAACCCGCCCGGACAGCGGACCGGGCGGGAAAGAAACGAGAAATGGTGCGTCCTGAAGCCGGACGCTGGCGTGAGCATGGATTCTACCGGCAGTGAGTCTATACGGGATATATCCCTTTCGTCCGGTGTGATGAGGTTTTTGTCAGACGATGTTCAGTGGGACTGGCTTTAGCCGGGAAGAGGCCTGATCGGGCACCTTCAACTCTGCAGCGTGACACCTGACGCTTTCCCGGCTGAAGCCGGTCCCACTAAAAGCACGCGAGTGTCAGTGGCCCTTCGGGCAATCAGTTAGAACTCTTGCCTGCCCCGCGCACTCCCATGCAACAGAAGGTTACTCACTGACCACGCCAATCCGGGTCCTTGACCCGTTCGGGAGAAAAAATGGAAATCATGACGCCGTCGCTTGAGCTGTTGTTCGAACAATTGGGGCTGGAGTCCGATCAGGCCAGCATCGACGCGTTCGTCGCCGGGCATCAGCTGCCGGAAGGTGTGAAAGTGTCCGAGGCCGAGTTCTGGTCGCCGCAACAAGGGGCGCTGCTCAAGGAAAAAATCCAGCTGGATGATGACTGGGCACCCATCGTCGATGAGCTGAACGTCTTGCTGCACACCCCGACCTGACCCGTCGCCCGTGCAAAAAAATGGCGGCCTACCAAGGCCGCCATTTTTTTTTGCCGGATCCGCCATCATCGCCACCCGTTGCTTCGATGCGCTTCGCTCACTGTGGATAAGCGGGCTGACCGAGATTGGTGAACATCTGCCGGCCATTGAGCGCAGGGGCATGCACGAACAATCCATCGACCAGCGAGTCGCGTCGGGCATTGTTCCAGTGGGCGGAGCGATGGATGTAGCGCCGATACAACAGGGTTTTTTCGGCGTCACTCAACGCACCGCCCTCCCCTTTGGCGTGGCTGATCAGCTTGGTGGCTATGGGGCGCAACTCCGGTGGCAGGCTTGTTTCCGCTGATTCTTTGATGGGCAGGAACGGCACACCCTCGTCGCATGCGAGCACGTGCATCAGCCGCAGGTAAACAAGGGCAAGGTGGTTGTAGACGCGTCGCTCAAGCTTCACCGTCGCCACCACCGTCTTGACCCCCCGTGAGCTGCTGGCGAACCGTTCGAAACATTCCACGCCCAGCGAGGCGCTGTCATCGGTGGGGTCGAGCAGACGCCCGGCGTCGAGAGTGGACAGCTCGGCGTGGGCCTGCAGCCAGGCATCCGTCGTGTCATAAGGCGTGCTGACGCTGACCAGGCTGCGGCGAGGCCGGAACAGCGAGACCTGCTCCAACTCCTGAGGCTGATAGCCGCCGCCGATGTCCGAATGGCAGCCGGGCAGCACGATTTCCCGTTGCCAGTCGGGCTTGACGCTGTTGAGCACGAAGTTGCGCCGATGCTCATCACCGGCCACCAGATGCAGCACCTGCTGCGCACACCCAGGGGGTAAAAACAGATTGACCCGTTTGTTCACCGTATCCCGAACGCTGCCCAAGTCGGCAATTCCCCCGACGGCCGCGACCGTGTCGAACAGGCCGATGACCTTCAACCGCACACTGCCACTGGCCCATGAAAAGCTGTCCGAAAGCGGCAGCTTGCGGGGGTCGAGAACCGGGTCCAGCGCGCCGCGGGATTTTTTCAGCACTTCATTCGCCAGATGCCGGGCCGACGCCGCCCCCCGACTGAAGCCAAACACGTCCAGCTCCAGCGCCCCGATGACACAACCCGGGTTATCGCTTTCAAACGTCTGAAGCTCATCGGCGAGCTGTTTGATGCCACGCGACACTTTCGCCACCACGCCAGTAGTGCCGCGACCAAAGCCTTGGCCCGACACGCGAGAATCGCGCCCGCCAGAAGTCGTGCCAACGCCACTGACATACACCGCGCCATACACAAACAGGCCGTCTGCATTAACGATGGCCTTGCGCTGTTGTTTATATAACCCGGCCAGTCTCGCGATATTGGTGGGGCTGTTGCTGTAACTGCTGCCAGGGTCAGCGTGTCGACCGCCGCACTCTTTTATATGCACGCCGCCGTAGACTTCCGCCATGGCCTGACAGTCGGCGCCGATCTGGCTATTCACCCGGTTATTGCCGGTCCCGTCGAAGAATACACCGAGGCGGACGGTGACCTGCTGCGCGCCGGCGTGGGAATCGGCCGACGCGTGACTGATAGTTGCTTTTGTCATTTGATTCATCCGTGAGTACTGACATGAGTTCCGAACAGGTGATTACATATTCGGACATATACTCACAGGATGATCGCAGTTAACGTTCCGTCAACCGATGGAACTGCACTTCAGACGCGTCCTACTTCAATATCGGACGGTTGATTAGTCTTCTGGAGCTGCAAGCTACAAGTTGCAAGCTACAAGTGGCCCGCTCTTCGCTTGTAGCTCTTCACTTGAAGCTTGAAGCTCGCAGCTTGCAGCTTGATCCTCAGCTTTTCTCCGGCCTATAACCCAGACGCAGCCCGCCCCAATGTCGGCCCTTGACGACGATGGGCACGGAAAGATCGTGCATCAGTTCGCCGGTGTCGCGGGTGTAGGTCTGCAACAGCACCGGCTGCTGGTGACTGCCGCAGCGAATGCCGGTGCGGTCGTCGAACTTGCGCTTGGTGCGGTTGTTTACCGCGTCGACCGCCGTATCCCCGGTCAGCGGCCGGCTGAACACCTGATTGTGGGTCGGCACGTAACCTTGCTGCGTGCAGGCGATGGCGAAAACCAGACCCTCATGTCGGGTCAGCAGCGGCTCCTGAATGGCCGGCAGCGTCTGATCGGTGTAGCGGTCGAAGCGCGTCTGGTACTTGGCCGGCGAGGTGTTGGGGATGGGCTGATAGGTGCGGTCGAACAGATCGGTCAGGCTGACCCGGCCCTGATCGATGTCCTGCTCGAACGTCGCGGCGATCTGGCTGGCCCCTTCCCGGGCGAGGTCGTAAATGCGCTGGTGATAATCATCCAGACCCACCTGAGCGAGGCGTTCGCTGATGGTTTCCGCCTGTTCTTCCATCTGCAACGCTGACTGCGCCAGGCGCCGGGTCTGGTCATCGCTGATCGCAAGGTCGCTGCGCATTTGCTCGACCGCCACGAACAGGCCGCTCAGTTGCTCCTGATTGGTCTGGGCACCGCGTGCGATCTCACCCACCTGCTGCTCTACCCCAACCGCCAGCCGAGCGATGTTCGCCAATTGCTGCCCAGTGGATTCCACCTGCGCCACACCGCCACTCAGGTCGCCCGACAACTGCCGAATCTGCTCGACCACCTGTCGGGTGCGCTGCTGAATATCCACGACCATCTCCCCCACTTCACTGGTCGCCGTCGCCGTGCGCCCGGCCAACCCGCGCACTTCGTCGGCCACAACGGCAAAGCCACGGCCGTGTTCGCCAGCGCGCGCGGCTTCGATGGCGGCGTTCAGGGCGAGCAGATTGGTCTGGCTGGCGATGGACTGAATCACCGCCGTCACACGCTGGATGTCTTCGCTGCGCTGGCTGAGGGCTTCGATGAGTTCACGGCTGCTGTCGGCCCGTTCGCTGAGTTGGTGCATCAGGCCGATGGATTCATTGAGGACGTTGAGCCCGGCGCCGCTGCTCTCCCGCGCCTGGCTGGCGGCGGTCAGCGCTTGCTGGCTCAGGGTCGAGGCGGCGCGTTCGGTGGCGATCATCACGTCTGCGCTGCTGACGATCTGCTCGGCGGCATTGACCTGAGACTGCAGCTTGCCCGCCAGTTGCCGGACCGAAAACGCCACGGCCGCCGCAGACAGCGCGTTGTGACTGGTGCTCCGGGACAAATCGCGGGTCAGACGGGTCATGTTGTCCTCGCCCGTCTGCGCAACCGCCACGGGCATTCGACCCATGACAAGCGGCGGCAACCACAGGAGCAACAGCCCAACGGGCAGGCACACATAAACCGACACACCACCCCAGGCCAGCGCCGCGAACAGCAGGCACAGCCCAAGGCTTTGCAGGGCGGGCGTCAGCCAGCGCGAACCGGCGGCGGTCTGCTTGTCGGGAGCCGCGTGAGCGGGCTGAGAGGGTGTTGCGGCGTGACGACCTTTCGCATCCATGTCCGGGACCTGCCCTGCTTTCATTATTGTGAAAGCATTAAACGCCCAAATAGCGGCCATGCGCCATGCGTCATTGGTGGTAGTCGGTCGGAATGTGTGACGAAGGAAGGGGTTACGCAGTCAGCGCGTAAAGGGTACGCACTGGAACGGTTCGACCACCCGTTGCGGGCGGTCGAACCCGAGGGATCACGCCTGACGCTGGTGGCGGTCGATCTGCTCGTGACGTTCCTGAGCTTCGATGCAGTACTTGGTGGTCGGGCTGATCAGCAGGCGCTTGAGGCCAATGGGCTCGCCGCTGTCTTCGCACCAGCCAAAACTGTCGTCAGCGATACGGCTCAAGGCCATTTCCAGCTGTGGCAGCATGCGCTGATCGCGGTCAATCACGTTCACCAGCCAGTGGCGCTCTTCTTCCACGGAAGCGGCATCGGCCGGGTCAGCCGGGGTGTCCAGGCTTTCGATCGCGATACGGCTCTGCTCGATGCGCTCGTGGATTTCGACTTTCATGGCTTGCAACAGGTCGACGAAGAACGCGTGCTGCTCGGCGTTCATGTAGTCATCGGCCGGCATCGCCAGCAACTTTTCCTTGGTCATTGATTTCTCTATAAAAAAACGTGCATTAAGGCGATCTCAAAGGTGCGCCTCAACCTGGCATTAAACGCGCCGTAGTCTCGAAGCGCCGCTTGGCACTCAATTTACGAGGGGCGGCAGTCTAAGGCCGGGTTCGGTACTCGGCAACATAATTGATCAGGATTCGTCCAACAAGGGTTTGAATACCCGGTGGCATTGGGTCGCGCCGGGGTTTTATCGCACCCTTCACCCGGCCCGGGCGTCCTCGAAACGAGGCAGATGGTGTCTGACCGACCGTGGCCTGATCGGTTCAAACCGATGAAAAACGAAAAGGGCCTGACAACAGGCCCTCTTTGATAACACCTGAGCGACTCAGCGCTTGAGCTTGCGCTTGTTGCGGTACTGATCGATGACCACGGCGATGACGATGATCAAGCCCTTGATGATGTCCTGCACGTAGGCATCGACGCCAACGAAGGTAAAGCCGCTGGCCATGACCCCGAGAATCAGCGCGCCGATGACCGTGCCGGTGATCCGCCCCACGCCACCGGCGAGGCTGGTGCCGCCGATTACCGCCGCCGCGATGGCGTCCAGCTCGTAGGAAACGCCCATCCCGGCCTGCCCCGTGGCCGCCCGCGCCGAGGCGACGACGCCCGCCAGCCCGGCCAGCAGACCGGCGATGCTGTAGACGATCACCAGATGACGCTTGACGTTGATGCCCGAGGTGCGCGCCGCCTGCATGTTACCGCCGATGGCGTAGGTGTATTTGCCGTACTTGGTGTAACGCAGGGCGATGTGAAAGATCACCGCGACCACCAGAAAGATGATCACCGGCATGGCGCCCTGGCCGATCGCGGTGTAGGAATCATTGAGCATGCTCACCGGCTGACCGCCGGTGTAATAGCGCGCCAGGCCCCGCGCCGACACCATCATGCCCAGCGTGGCGATGAACGGCGGGATGCCGGTGATGGCGATGATGCTGCCGTTGATCGCCCCGGCGAGCAGACCCACCCCAAGCCCGGCGATGACCGGCGCCCACACCGGCAGGTCGGTCAGCGACGGAAACACCGCACGGGTGTAATCCGACGATTGCGCGAGACTGGCAGCAATCATCGCCGACAGCGCCAGCACTGACCCTGACGACAGATCGATGCCGGTGGTGATGATGACCTGCGTCACGCCGATGGCCAGCAGGCCGATGATCGACACCTGCAGAATCATCAGCACCAGCCGCTGGGAATTCATCAGAAAGCTCTGATCGCGGACGATCCAGCCGAACAGCTCGAAAATCAGGCCGATGCCGATCAGCACCAGAAAAATGCTCAGTTCGGTGGGCAGCCGGCGCTTGTGTTTACGAGGCGCCAGCGCGGGTTTGTTTTCCAGCATCGCGTTCATCTTCATGTGTGCCTCTTGTTCTTGTTCGACCCGACTGGGCATTGCGACTGGGGCGTGAAGCGGTGCTCGAAACCGGCGCTTCAGTCGCCAGAGATCGTGTGAATGGGAGTCAGTGAACAGGGTTTCCGGACGCCAGGTGCATCACCCGTTCCTGGGTGGCCTCGGCGCGGTCGAGGGTGCCCATCATTTCGCCTTCGTGCATGACCATGACCCGGTCGCTCATGCCCAGCACTTCCGGCAGTTCGGAAGAAATCATGATTACCGCCATGCCTTCGCTGGCGAGCAGTGAAATCAGCCGATAGATCTCGGCCTTGGCGCCGACGTCGATGCCACGGGTCGGCTCATCGAGAATCAGCACCCGCGGGTTGGTCATCAGCCAGCGCGCCAGCAGGGCTTTCTGCTGATTGCCGCCGGACAGCGTGTCGATGCACTGCTCAAGGGACGGCGTCTTTACCCGCAGCTTTTTGCACATGTCTTCGCACAGCACGCGCAGGGCTTTCTGGTGGACAAACCCGTTGCCGACGTAATGGGGCAGCACGGCCATTTCCATGTTTTCACCCACCGACAGGCACGGAAACAGGCCGCTGAGCTTGCGGTCTTCGGTGAGCAGCGCAAAGCCTTTCTCGATGGCGAAGTGCGGGTCGCTGACCCGGATCGGCGTGCCGTCGAGGAGGATTTCCCCGCGCGTGCTCGGGGTGATGCCGAAGATCGTTTCAGCGACGTTGGTGCGTCCCGAGCCCATCAGCCCGGCGATGCCCAGCACTTCGCCGGCGTGCAGGTCAAACGACACGCCTTCAAACACGCCGTCCAGCGCCAGGTCGCGCACCGACAGCAGCAACGTGCCAACGGGCTGGTCGCGTTCGGGAAACAGCTGGGTCAGTTCACGGCCCACCATCATGGAAATCAGGCTGTCGCCGTTCATGCTGTCGGCCCGCTGCAGGCCGATGTAGGCGCCATCGCGAAACACCGCGACTTCATCGGCAATGGCGAACACTTCGTTCATCTTGTGGGTGATGTAGATGATGCCCTTACCCTGCGCGCGCAGGTCGGCAATGATCGAAAACAGGTGGGCCACCTCCGTCTCGGTGATGGCGGAGGTCGGTTCGTCCATGATCAAGACGTCGGAGTCATAGGAAACGGCCTTGGCGATCTCGACCATCTGCCGTTCGGCGATGCTCAGGTTGCCGACCATTTCTTCCGGATCGAGGTTGATGCGCAGGCGTTCCAGCAATTCTGCCGTGCAGCGGTGCATCGCGCGGTGATCGACCATGTGCAGGCCGTTGAGCTGCTCGCGGCCGATCCAGATGTTCTCGGCGATGCTCATGTGCGGCATCAGGTTGAGTTCCTGATGGATCATGGCAATGCCCGATTGCAGCGCCGCCAGCGGCGACTGGAACACCACCGGCTTGCCGCGCAGGCGGATTTCGCCGGTGTCGGGCTGGTAGATGCCGGCGATGATTTTCATCAGCGTGGACTTGCCCGCGCCGTTCTCGCCCATCAGCGCCAGCACGCTGCCGGGCCGCACGCGCAGTTGCACGTTGTCCAGCGCCACCACCCCGGGAAAGCCCTTGCTGATGTTGGTGATTTCCAGCAGATAAGGGTGCTCGGCGTCGCTCGCCATCCCGGACGCGGGAGGATTGTTTGAAGCCGAAGCGGTTGCGGAAGCGAACATGGTCACAGGCTCCTCGGGTGACAGGGCGGCAGAGGCACGGCGGCGCTCTGCCGGGTGTCAGTCGGTCTGAGATGAGCGGTTATTTGAAGGTGTTGACGTTTTCCGGGGTGATCAGCTTGAAGGGAATCACGATGGCCTGTTCGGGCAGCGTTTCCTTCTTCGCCAGCTTCACGGCCGCATCGATGGCGCCCTCGCCCTGCCCCTTGGCGTCCTGAAACACCGAGACCGAGAGGTCGCCTTTCTTCACGGCGCTCAGACCGTCCGGCGTGCCGTCGACACCGGCCACAAACACTTCGCCTTTCTTGCCGGCCTGCTTCAGGGCCATGGCGGCGCCGATGGCCATTTCGTCGTTGTTGGAGATAACCGCTTTGAAGTCACCGCCCTGGGTCAGCCAGTCATTGGTGACGTCCATGCCGCGCTGACGCTGCCAGGCGCCGGTCTGTTCCTGGGTGACTTTGATGTTGGGGTAGTTTTTCAGGACTTCTTTCACGCCCGCCGTACGGTCGCGGGTCGAGTTGTTGGCCAGTTCACCGAGCAAGATGACGACGTTGCCTTTACCGTCCATTTTCTTGGCCAGGTATTCCATCTGCATGCGCCCGGCTTCCTTGTCGTCGGAGGTCACGGAGGCGACGCCTGCGGGCAACTTGGGATCATCCGGGCGGCGGTTGACGTAGACCAGCGGAATGCCGGCGGCGGTGGCCATCTTGGTAATGCGGTTGGTCGCTTCGGTGTCGACCGGGTTGACGATCAGTGCATCGACTTTTTTGCCAATCAGCTCCTGCACCTGATCGAGCTGTTTGTTCACGTCATTGCGGCCATCGACGAACTGCAGATCGACGCCGCCCATGGCTTTGACTTTCTTGTCCATGTCCTCGCGCATGTAGGTCAGGTACGTGTCATCGAACTGAGACATGGACACGCCAATCTTCAGGTCGGCCGCCAGGGTGACGCCGCTGCTCAGCATCAGGGCCAGGGCGAGTGAGGTGAAACGGAGTGGGGTATTCATGAACGGTCTTTCTCCAGATTCTTGTTGTTGTAATAGCGGGATAACGACTGCTGGAGGGGCTGGCGTTTAGCGCGGAGCAGCAGACGCCGCGTCTGAAAGGTGCGCGACCGAGCCGCCCGATGCCCCGCACACCACAACGCCGCGGCTTTCGACGCAGAGCACGTGGGCGATGGTTTCGAGGGCGGATTCGAACGCGGGGGCAGCGTTGATCATTCTGCGGGCTACAGTGTGGAAAAGCGCGTGGGAAACAGCTCGGGGAATGGCGGGAAGCGCGAGTAAGAAGGGACGGCAAGCCTTGGCGGCTGATCTGAAGATGTTCATCGGCGGTACCTGTCTGCGATTGGCTTTCTTGTTTTTGTGTCGCTCGTTCGGCCTGCTGCCGGGAGACCCGACACCAGGCGCTGACGGCGATCGTCGGCAACCTGGAAATGACTCTATTGGAAAATAATTTCTACTTCAACAGCTTTTAGAATTAATTTCTATTTTCGTTTTGATGCGCCACGTACGACCTGTTGGTGGGTGTAGCGCAGTGCGTCACAGGGCATCTGCGTGTGCTTTTCACAGCACCACCACCCTGCCCTCCATCGCGCTAATCCTTGCGGCATCCAGCACCCTGGCCGAGGCCACCGCATCGTTTGCATCCACAGGATTACGCCCCTGATTCATCACCGCCTCCTGCCATTGCCGGTAAAACTCGGTCCAGCAGCCACGCTCCGACGGGACCCGCTCACGGTGCTCGCCCTGTTCGAACCAGCCCCAGCGTCGGTGTTCTTCCACGCCCCAGCGTTCGCCTTCGGACTTGGGTGACAACCCGGCGAGTGCGGCAGCCTCCTGACCGTCGAGGCCCTCCACGGTATAGCAGCCCTGTGAACCGTTGACCCGAAATCGCGGGCCCTGGGCGTTTTGCAGGCAGCTGCCCCAAAGGTGTGAGATCACGCCGCTGTTATGGGTCAGTGAAATAAAGAAGCCGTGATCGACCTTTTGCTCCGGCGTCGCGAACTCAAGCTCGGCGTACACCCGCTTCGCCGGCCCGAACAGCAGCAGTGCCTGATCCACCAGATGGCTGCCGAGATCCCGCAGAATGCCGCCGCCGCTTTCCTTGCCCACGGAGGAAGGCGAATAGCGCTCGACCCGGGACTCGAAGCGGCTGATCTCACCGAAAACGCCCTGATCGATCAGCTTGCACACGGTGAGAAAATCCGAGTCCCAGCGTCGGTTCTGGTACACCCCCAGCAGCACGCCCCGGCGTTTGGCGGCGTCCACCAGTTCCTGCGCCGCTGACGCATCCGGCGCAAACGGCTTGTCGCTGACGACCGGGACGCCGAGCTCGATGGCTTCAAGAATCAATTCACGCCGGGAGGCCAGCGGCGTCGAGATCACCACCGCATCGACACCGGCGGCGACCAGATCGGCCAGGCTGTCGAAGGCCGGGACTTTGGGGTAATCGTTGCGCAGGTCCTGACGGCGTTCCGGCGAACGGGTGACCACGCCGGCAAAGGTCGCGCCGGGCTGGCTGGCAATCAGCGGCGCGTGAAAGTAACGCCCGCCTTTGCCGTAGCCGATGAGTCCGATTTTCATGGGTAAGTCTCCTTGCTAACGCCCTGTATCTGGCTCCTGCAGGACAAATATGTCTCTGCAGGATGACAGCGCTCTCACTGTAGGAGTGAGCTTGCTCGCGATAGCTTTCCCTCCGGTACATATCGGTATCGGATACATCGTCATCGCGAGCAAGCTCACTCCTACAAGGGTCGTATAGATCAATACTGACGGGCCTTGGCCAACGCCGCTTTTTGTCGCTCGTACGCTTCGGCGGTCGTGCCCGTCGTCGACACCTGCGCCACGCCCACGCGCCACCACGACAGGTAGCCGTGGATCATGGTTTTCGGCAGTACCTTGATGTCGATCAGCGTCGAAACGGTCTGCGTACGGGCATCGGCCAGTGCCGCTTCCAGCTCCTGGGCGTTGCTGACCTTGTAGGTCTTGCAGCCATAGGCCGCGGCACTCATCGCAAAATCCACCGGCACGAAGTCGCCGTCCAGCTGACCGGTCTCGGGATTGCGGTAGCGGAACTCGGTGCCGAAACTGCCCATGCCGTTGCCCATCTGCAAATTATTGATGCAACCGAAGGCCATGTTGTCGAGCAGTATCACGTTGATCTTGCGCCGTTCCTGAATCGAGGTGGCCAGTTCCGAGTGCAGCATCATGTAGGAACCGTCGCCCACCAGCGCGTACACCTCACGCTCCGGCGCCGCCATTTTCACGCCCAATGCGGCATTGACCTCATAGCCCATGCACGAATAGCCGTACTCGACGTGGTAACTGTCGACACTGGTGCTGCGCCATGCCCGCTGCAGATCCCCAGGCAGACTGCCGGCCGCCGCGACGATCACCGCGTCGGTGGGCAATTGCTGATTGAGCACCCCCAGCACGCGGCTCTGGGTCAGGCACGAACCGGTCATCTCGATGAAGTCGCGCAGCACCTGCGGATCGAGATGGCCGCTGACTTCCGGCTCGAAATCTTCGGTCTGGTATTCCACGGCGTATAGCCGATCCACTTCCGCGTCCAGGGCAGCTCTGGCTTCACTCGGTTGATCACCCCACTGTGCGCGGTAGTCGCCCAACTGATCCGCCAGGGAACGAAGCGCCCGGCGCGCATCGGCCAGCACCTGCACGCCATCGAGTTTCTGCACATCGAAGGCGCCGACGTTGAGGTTGAGGAACTGAACGTCAGGGTTCTGGAACAGGGATTTCGAACCGGTGGTGAAGTCGCTGTAACGGGTGCCGACGCCGATGATCAGGTCCGCTTCCCGCGCCAGGGTATTGGCCGCCAGGGTGCCGGTCTCGCCGATGCCGCCCATGTTCAGCGGATGGGCGGAAACGATGGCGCTCTTGCCGGCCTGGGTTTCGCTGAACGGAATGCCGAAGCGCTCGGCGAACGCCTGCAGCTCGGCGGCCGCGCCGGAATAACGCACGCCGCCGCCACAGATCAGAAGCGGTTTGCGCTTGCCTTTGAGCAGCCCCACGGCGTCATTGAGCATGGCTTCGGTGGGCGGACGGCGGTCGATGCGGTGCACGCGTTTTTGCAGGAATGAATCGGGGTAGTCGTAGGCTTCGGCCTGTACGTCCTGGGGCAGCGCCAGTGTGACGGCGCCGGTTTCGGCAGGATCGGTGAGCACGCGCATGGCGTTGAGGGCCGCGCTCATCAATTGCTCGGGGCGGGTGATGCGGTCCCAGTATTTGCTCACGGCCTTGAAGGCGTCGTTCGTGCTGATGCTGAGGTCGTGGAACTGTTCGATCTGTTGCAGCACCGGATCGGGCTGGCGACTGGCGTAGACATCGCCGGGCAGCAACAGCAGCGGAATGCGGTTGGCCGATGCGGTGGCCGCGGCGGTGATCATGTTGGCGGCGCCGGGGCCTACCGATGAACTGCAGGCGTAGATCTTGCGCCGCAGGTGTTGCTTGGCAAACCCCATGGCGGCGTGGCACATGCCTTGTTCGTTGCGGCCTTGATGCACGATGAGATCGCCGCTGTCCTGCTCCAGCGCCTGGCCCAGGCCGAGCACGTTGCCGTGGCCAAAAATGGTGAACACCCCGGCGACGAACTTGCTCTGCACGCCGTCGACTTCGACGTACTGGTTATCGAGAAACTTCACCAGGGCCTGGGCCATGGTCAATCGAGTCGTGTTCATGCTTGCACCTTTTTGTTATTGGCGGTGATGAAAGCCTGCACAATTTCAGTTGGCGAAATGCGGTCACCTGTGGGAGTGACCGGGGTGGCGCCCCACCTTGCTCGCGAAGGGGCCATTGGGTCCGGCACATCCCTAGTGGTCGGAAAACCGCATTCGCGAGCAAGCTCGCTCCCACATTGACCGCGTGCGACAGACGGTCAGCGCAAATTCTCTACTTGGCCGTCGGCATGCTGAATTCCGCGCCCTTGGCGATACTGTCCGGCCAGCGCTGCATCACGCTTTTGTAGCGGCTGTAAAAGCGCAGGCCTTCTTCGCCGTAGGCATGGTGGTCGCCGAACAGCGAGCGCTTCCAGCCGCCGAAGGAATGCCAGGCCATCGGCACCGGGATCGGCACATTGATGCCCACCATGCCGACCTTGATGTTGCGCGCAAAGGCCCGGGCAATACCGCCGTCGCTGGTGAAGCACGACACGCCGTTGCCGAATTCGTGGGCGTTGATCAGCTCCACCGCCGAGGCAAAATCAGGCACGTGGACGATCCCCAGCACCGGCCCGAAGATCTCTTCCTTATAGATCGTCATTTCCGGCGTCACGTCATCGAACAGCGTGGCGCCGACGAAGAAGCCCTGTTCCGCGCCCGGCACGCTGAAGTTGCGCCCGTCGACGATCAGCTTTGCGCCTTCCTGCACGCCCTGAGCGATATAGCCCTCGACCTTGGCCTTGTGCACCGCCGTGACCAGCGGACCCATGTCCGAATCGGCGTTCATGCCGTTGCCGACCTTGAGTGCATCGATGCGCGGCAGCAGTTTGTCGATGAGTTTCTGCCCCACGTCGCCCACCACCACAGCGATGGAAATCGCCATGCAGCGCTCCCCGGCCGAACCGTAGGCCGCACCGATCAACGCGTCAGCCGCCTGATCCAGATCGGCATCGGGCATGACGATCATGTGGTTTTTCGCACCGCCGAGGGCCTGCACCCGCTTGCCGTGGGCCGTGCCCTGCTGATGAATGTATTCGGCGATGGGCGTGGAGCCGACAAACGAAATCGCCTCGATGCCCTTGTGTTGCAGCAGCGCGTCCACGGCCACCTTGTCGCCCTGCACCACATTGAACACGCCATCGGGCAGGCCCGCCTGTTTCAACAACTGCGCCATCAGCAGGCTCGCCGACGGGTCGCGCTCGGACGGTTTGAGGATGAAGCAGTTGCCGGTGACCAGCGCCATGGGGATCATCCACAGCGGCACCATCACCGGGAAGTTGAACGGCGTGACGCCGGCGCACACCCCCAGTGGCTGACGCAGGTTCCAGTTGTCGATGCCGCCACCGATGTTGTCGCTGTAGTCGCTTTTCAGCAGGCTCGGCGCGCCACAGGCAAACTCGACGATCTCGATGCCACGCACCACTTCTCCCTTGGCATCGGAAAATACCTTGCCGTGCTCGCGGCAGATGATGGCCGCCAGCTCGTCGTGATGCTGGTCGAGCAATTCCTTGAACTTGAACATCACCCGCGCCCGCCGCAGGGACGACTGATCCGCCCAGGCGGGAAACGCCGCCTGGGCAGCGGCAACCGCCTCGTCGACGGTCTTCAGTTCCGCCAGCGCCACCCGGGCCTGGACAGCGCCGGTGGCCGGATTGAACACATCACTGAAACGCTCGGCGCTGTCGTGAATCTGGCCGTTGATGTAGTGGCCGATGATCGGGGCAGTGCTCATTTCGAGCTCCTTCAAAAAGTGGGTTAAAGATCCAGCAGCCAGCTATGTTGCGGATCGTTGTGAAATTGCCATGCGCGCTTTGGCCCGGCCATCACGTTCAAATAATAGGATTCATAGCCGTACGGCACGCTGACCGGGTGATAACCCTTGGGCACCGTGACCAGATCGTTGTTCTCCACGGCCATGGCCTGATCGATACTGCGATCGTCGGTGTACACGCGCTGGAACACATAGCCCTGGGGCGGGTTGACCTGATGGTAATAGGTTTCTTCGAGAAAGCTCTGGTGCGGCAAATCATCCGTGTCGTGCTTGTGGGGCGGGTAGCTCGACGAGTGGCCCGAAGGCGTGCGCACTTCCACCACCAGCAGCGAATGCGCCGGCTCGGAATCGGGAAGGATGTCGCAGACGTAACGGGTGTTGGCCGCCCGGCCGCGCACGCTGCGTTTCATCGTGTCGGGGGTGATCACCCGCGCCGGCAGGTCTTTGGACGCATCGCCCGGCGCAGCGCACACAGCAATCTGCACCGCGCTCAACGCCGTGACTTCGGCCTGACTGCCCGGCGGCAGGTACACGGCGAAGGGCGATTTGTCCTCGAACACCGATTGCCGATCACCGAGGTTTTCCCATTTGAAACCGCCCTGCCCCGGCGCCTCGCCGCTGACGCTGATGCGGCCGCTGAGCAGCACCAGGCAGATTTCCTTGGCGCCCGCACTCACCGGAAGACGTTCGCCGACGCTCAATCGGTGGGCGGAGAAGCCGACGTACGTCAGCACACCGTCGGCCAGCGCGACCACGTCGCGCCCTTCGGCCTTGCTCTTGACCAAGAGATTCATGTTCACAGGCTCCTCTGTTCAGGCGGTTGTTGAGGTGCGTTCTGTTGTTGAGCCGCGCTGTTCAACTGCGCGGCGGCCAGCAAATGGCGCAGGGTCTCGTAGCCCTTCTTCGCGTAGGCATAGCTCGGCGCGACCGCCGGGTCCTGCTCCGCTTCGACCACCAGCCAGCCTTGGTAACCGGCCTGTATCAACACATCCAGCAGCGCGGCGAAATCGATGTCGCCATCGCCGGGCACGGTAAAGGTGCCGTTGACGATGCAGTCCGGAAAGCTCCAGAGATTGTTGCGCGCCAGCTGCACCACCGGCTTGCGCACGTCCTTGAAATGCACATGGCAGACGCGCTCGATGTGTTTGCTCAGCACTTGAAGCGGCTCGCCGCCCCCCATGTAGCAGTGACCGGAATCGAACAGCAGGCCGACTTCGTCGCCGGTCAGGGCCATCAGCGTGTCGATGTCCTCCGGCGATTCCACGTACGCGCCCATGTGGTGGTGATAGCCCAGACGCACGCCTTGGGACAGCGTGAAGCGGGCCAGCTCAGTGAGTTTGTCGGCATAGGCCTGCCACGCGCTGGCGCTGTGAAAGCGCGGCCGCTCGACCAGTCGGATGCGCTGGCCCTGAATCGAATCAGCCACTTCGCCGTAGACCAGCACCGTGGCGCCGTTGTGCTTGAGCAGTTCGACGTGGCTGGCGATAGCGTCAATTTCTTCGGCCGCCGAGCGGCTGGCGAGCCGACCGGAATACCAGCCCGACACCAGCGCCAGGTCATACGGACGCAACACATCGGCCACGCCTTGGGCGTCTTTGGGGAATTTGCCGTTGAGCTCGAAGCCTTCGTAGCCGATTTCCTTGCCCTCGCTGAGCGCGGTGCTCAGGGGCGTTTCGCCACCGAGGGCCGGGAGGTCGTCGTTGCTCCAGGAAATCGGGTTGATGCCAATTCGGATTGCAGAAGCGGGCATGGCTGCACCTTTATTGTTGTTATCACGTTCAACTGAACACATAGGCCCAGTATCAGGCCCGGGCGTCGCGCCAGGATTCGATCAGGAAACCGAAGTTGCTCTGCACCCGAGTGATCAGGTCTGCGTCATCGATTTCGCCCTCCAGCCAGGCGCGGCTGGGTTCGTGAAAAATCGTGCGGCCCACAGCAAAACCCCGGCAGGTGGTGCTTTTCGCCGCCTGACGAAAGCCGGCCGCGAGGGTTTCGGCCGGTGCGTTCAGCCCCAGCAACACCACGCCCCGGCAGTACGGATCGCGCTCGTGAATCAGCGCGTCGAGCTGCTCCCAGACCTCGGCGGGCTGCGACTCGATTTTCCACCAGGCCGGGTAAATGCCGAGGTTGTAGAGGCGCTTGAGGGAACGGTAGATGACATCCGGATGGGTCGAAGGATGATCCTTCGGCGGAATCACTTCCAGCAGCAGTTCATGACCGCTGGCCAGCGCTGCCTGATACAGGCCCAGCAACTGCGCTTCCTGTTCCAGTCGAAGCATCGGTTCGTCGTCCGGGTGGTATTGCACCAGGCACTTGATGATCTGTTCCTGAGGCCAGGCCAGTAACGTGCTGCCCACCGAACGCCCGTGCTCGAACGCCAGTGGGCGCGAGCCTTGCACTTCCACAGGCCGGGCCACCCACCAGCCGCGCCCGCTGGCGGCATTCAGTGAATCCTGACCAAAACGCTGATCCGCCAGCACGCCGACATCGGCGGCGATGCCGCGCTTGTTCAAATCGGCCTCGACCCGCGCGACCGCTTGAACAAAGAGCTGTTTGAGCTGGCTGATGCAGGCCGGATCACGCCCGGCCTTTTGCGCCAGTTCGACCAACTGCCCGCGGTGATCGAAGGCGAAGATGAACAGCGGCTGCCATTCGCGACGGGGCACGCTGACCCGGTGCAGACGTTGCAACACCGCGTCCTGATCGGGTCGAGTGATCGGCACCGGGCTGTTGAACAGGTATTCCAGCTCGACCAGCGTCGGCATGGCTGGCGCGCAGGCGTGCCGCGACACCACCAGACCGCCGCAGGCATTGGCCAACTGGCAGCAGCGCTCGTCGCTCTCGTCGTTGAGCCAGCCCTTGAGGAAACCGGACATGAACGCATCGCCCGCGCCCAGCACATTCAGCACTTCCACGCGTACGCCGGGGTAAATCGCGCCGTCTTCCAGCTTCGCCGGAATCGCCCCGTGAATCACCGTGCAGCCCTGGGGCCCGAGTTTCACCACCAGCGTCGCGGCACTGAGCTCGCGAACCCGGCGCAGGGCGCTGAGCAAATCGGTCGAGCCGCCGGCAATGAGGAATTCTTCTTCGGTGCCGACGATCAGGTCGAAGCGCGGCAGGATGCGCTGCACGTGCTGGCTGACGGTGTCGTTGGCGACGAAGCGGGTTTCGCCGTCAGCCTTGCCGGCCAGGCCCCACAGCACCGGGCGGTAATCGATGTCGAGGACGCGTCTGACGTTGTGTTTTTCGGCGTAGTCCAGCGCCTGACTGCTGGCGCGGAACACCTGATCGGTGGAGAAATGCGTGCCGGTGATCAACAGCGCCTTGCTGGAGGCGATCTGCGCTTCATAGATGTCTTCAGGCTGCAGCGCCATGTCGGCGCAGTTCTCGCGGTAGAACACCAGCGGGAAGGTTTCGCGGTCCTTGATGCCGAGCAGCACCATGGCGGTCAGGCGTTCGGCGTCGACCTTGATGCCGCTGACGTCGCAGCCCTCCCGCGCCAGGGATTCCACCAGGAACCGGCCCATGTGGTCGTCGCCGACGCGGGTCAGCATGGCTGACTTCACCCCCAGCCGGGCGGTGCCAAAAGCGATGTTGGCGGAGGAGCCGCCGAGGTATTTGGCGAAACTGCTGACGTCCTCCAGGCGCGCGCCGATCTGCTGCGCGTAGAGATCGACGCCCAGGCGCCCGAGACAAATAACGTCCAGCTGACGCCCAGTGGCAAAACGAGTCTGGCCCATGCCGGCCCCTCTTCTTTTATTGTTATTGATTTGATTACTGTTGGCCTTGCCCACAAGCGAGGTGCTTGCTGGCGAGTTCGTGGATGCAGACTAGAACGGCGCCGGGGCTTGATCAATGAATTTTTCTAAATTATTTTCAGGTGGAATATTTATTCCACTTTGCATTGCGGGTCGCAGCCTGCAAAACTGGCCGCCTGTCTTCCCGCACAACCTGCCACGCCACAACCCGCCAAAGGATTCGCACGTATGTCCAGCCTCGATCAGCCAGGCTCCCCCGATACCGGAGCCGACGGCGCAACGCCCGTCACCGCCGCGCCGGAGACCGCCGATGCACTGCTCAAGCTGATCACGGCCGAATACGAGAGCCTGCCGCGCCAGCTCAAGCGCATTGCCAGCTACATGAGCCAGCAGAGCGACCGGATCATGGTCGACCGCATCAGTGACATCGCCCGGGAATGCGAAGTGCATCCTTCGGCCATCGTGCGGTTTTCCCAGCGCTTCGGCTTCAGCGGATTCAGCGAGATGCAGGCCCTGTTCCGCGAGGCCTACACCCACAAAGCCACGCCGGTGCAGAACTACCAGCAACGCATTCGCAGCATGATCGCCAATAAATCGCAGAAGGCCAGCGCGGGCGACCTGGCCCGCGAATGCGTGAACGCCACGCTGTCGGGGCTTGAGCGTCTGGCGCTGGAACTGGACGACGAGGCCTTCGAGAAAGCCGTGGACCTGGTGGTCAACGCCGACAACATCTACGTGGTCGGGGTGCGACGCTCGTTCGCCGTCGCCGACTATCTGGTCTACAACCTGCAGCACACCAACAAACGCATCCACCTGATTTCCGGCCTCGGCGGCAGTTACCGCGAGCAGATGCGCAGCGTGCGTGCCAATGATCTGGTGATCGCCATCAGCTTCACGCCCTATGGCAAGGAAACCCAGCACTGCCTGCGCATTGCGCAGCATCATCAGGCCAAGACGTTGATCATTACCGACAGCAACCTTTCGCCGCTGGCCAAACGCGCCAATGCCGTGCTGCTGGTCAACGAGGGCAGCTCGTTCGCGTTTCGTTCGCTCAGCGCCACGTTGTGTCTGTGTCAGGCACTGTTCATTGCCGTGGCCTATCGCCTGGAGCTGAAGGTTGACGAAATCGCCGAACAGGCCGGCTTCGATGACTGATGACTGATGACCTTGTACAAACCCGACGAGCTGTATAACTTTCGTATAGCTTTTTAACATCACCTGCGTGATTATCTGCTGCACTGCACATGGAATTCGCATCTGAGCTGCTTCTCGCTCGCAAGGTCATGGATCAGGACCACACCTCATCCACTTGCCTGAGCCGCCATCATGTTTTTTGACTCGTCCAAGAACAAAACCATCCAGGACCTGCAACTGACCGTCGCCCATCAGGCCAGCCTGTTGGAGGCCATCAATCGCTCGATGGCCAGCATCGAATTCGATCTGAACGGTGTGGTGCTCAAGGCAAACGACAACTTCTTCAAAACCATGCGCTACCGGCCCGAACAGGTCATCGGCAAGGAACACCGCATGTTCTGCACGCCGGAGCATGCGCGCAGCCCGGAGTACGCGCAGTTGTGGTCGCGCTTGCGTAACGGCGAGTTTGTGTCGTCGACGTTCCAGCGCATTGCGGGCGATGGCAGCACGGTGTGGCTGGAGGCCAATTACAACGCGGTCAGGGATTCGGACGGCAAGGTCATCCGGGTGGTCAAGTACGCGATGGACGTAACCGCCAGGCTTCAGGCCGAGAGCGAAGCGCGCAACAAACTGCAGGCCATCGACCGCGCCATGGCCATCATCGAGTTCGATCTGGACGGTACGATCATCGCCGCCAACGACAACCTGTTGCGCTTGCTGGGCTATAGCCGGCAGGAGCTGTTGGGTAAAAACCACAAGATGCTCTGCCCGCCGGAGTTGGCCAACAGCGCCGATTACCAGGATTTCTGGCGTCGGTTAAACAAGGGTGAGTTTTTCAGTGATCAGTTCAAGCGCGTCGGCAAGCAGGGTCAGACGCTGTGGCTGGAAGCGTCTTATAACCCGGTGTATGACGCCAGCGGCAAGCTGTGGAAAGTGGTGAAGTTCGCGTCGGACGTCACCCCGCGTATCCAGAAGCACGAGGCGGATTCCCACAGCGCTGCCCAGGCGTATCACATTTCGGTGCAGACGCAAAAGTACGCCGAGCAGGGCACCCTGGTGATTCAGCAGGCGGCCAGTGAGATGCGTCAGATTTCGCAGAACATTGATGACTCGTCGCGGATCATTGGTCAATTGGGTGAGCGGTCGGAGCAGATTACGGCGATCGTGAATACGATTCGCAGTATTGCGGATCAGACGAATCTGCTGGCGTTGAATGCGGCAATCGAGGCGGCCCGGGCCGGTGATCAGGGTCGTGGCTTTGCGGTGGTGGCCGATGAGGTTCGGCAGTTAGCGGGGCGCACGAGCCGGTCGACGCAGGAGATTTCGGAGATGATTCAGGTGATTCAGGCCGAGACGCGTCAGGCGATTGTGAGTATGGACAATACGCGGAGTACGGCGGTGAAGGGTGTGGATCTGGCGGATCAGGCGGGGGATGCGATTGTGCAGATCAGTTCGGGGACGAATGATGCGGTGGATGCCGTGAGGATGTTCGCGGGGCGGGATTGATCTTTAACGTCAAGAGCGTCTGCCTGGGGGCAGACTGTTTCGCCTTCGGCGAGTTACTTGATAAAGCCCCAAGTAACCAAGGGCTTGTGCTCCTGGTTAGGTTCCTCCTTCGTCGGAATACCCTCACTCCGACGACGCTCCGTGGGCCCGCGCCGAACGGACATCCATGTCCTGACGGCGCTCTCGCCGCATCCATGCGGCTCGGCCCACTGCGCGTCGTCTGCGTTCGGCCTGCACCCAAGTCGCGATTGGCGGTGTCCAGCCTGTCTGCGTACGAAGATCAAAAGCAGATTAAAAGCTTCCCGGCTAAAGCCGGTCCTACCCAATTCAACTGACTGCTGATCGTTCCCACGCTCCGCGTGGGCATGCATACCGTGACGCTCCGCGTCACCCGACACCGGATCTTTGAAGGGGACTGATTTATTTACAACGCTTCACCGTAAATTAATCTGTCCCCGGCCTGCCAACTAGCCCATCTCCCCACTCACGACTGCCCTTCATTCCTGAGCCGCATGGCTTTCGCGCGCTTCTCCAGTACCACATACACCACCAGCGCGATCATCAGCGGGATGAGGAAGTAGATCACCCGATAGCCAATCAGCGCAGCCAGCAGTTGGCCTTTGCTGAATTGGTGTTGCATGAGGGTGATGAAAACGGTTTCGAGCACGCCGAGGCCCGCAGGGATGTGGGCGATGACGCCGGCGATGCTGCTGATGAGCAGGATCCCGAGCACCGCCGGGTAGAAGGCTTTTTCCGGCAGCAGCACGTAGATGAGCAGCGCCATCAATCCCCAGTTCAATGCGCCCAGCAACGTCTGGCGCATGGCCTGATTCAGCGATGGCAGCACAAACTGTTGCTTGCGGATGGTCCAGGTGCGTTTTTTCGAGAATCGGCAGGCCAGGAAGTACGCCAGGCAGACGGCCAGCAAGACGAAGCCGATCAGTTGCAGCGTGGTGTCGCCGATCTTCCAGCCTTCGGGCAGGTCGACGAAATCACCCGCGAACACAAACCCGGCCAACAGCATGTAGCCCAGCCAGTTGGTGATCAGGCTCAGGCTGAGGATGCGGGTGATGGTCGGCACGTCCAGGCCCAGCCGCGAATACAGGCGATAGCGAAGCGCGATGCCACCGACCCAGGAACTCAGATTGAGGTTGAAGGCGTAGCACACGAAGGTCACCGGAATGATCTGTTTCACCGCCAATTTGTGTTCGGTGTAGCGCCGGGCCAGGACATCGAAGCAGCAGTACGTCAGGTAACTGCCGGCGGCGATGACGAAGCCCAGCGCCAGGGTGCTGAGCTTGTAGGACTCCAGCGCGTGCATCACCTCGTTCCAGTCGAGGTTTTTCATCAGTGTGAACAACAACACCGGCACAGCGATGAAGAAGAACAGCGTGAAGGCGCGCTTCGCCCACCTCAGCCACGGACGATGCTTGCCCGCGTCGGCCGGTTTCTGCTCGCGGGTGGACGCTTGGGAGACGCCGGTCATAGGGATTTCTCCTGATCGGCCGGTGCTTCATTTTTAAGCGCAGCGGCCTCCGGCAGGGTTTCCGGCGCGCGCAGGGGTTTCAGCCGTGGGCCGTGCACCGGAAACAGACCGGCAATCGCCGGGAAGTGCCGCAGGAAGTGGAAGCTCAGGAAAATCATCGGCGCGCGCCACCACTGCCCTTTCGCCAAGCCCTTGAGGTTGACCTGTTTGCTGTGGGCCACGGCCAGGTCGCGCAGGTGTTCGTGCAAGCGCTGGTTCAACGCGTGGTCGCGGATAAACAGATTGGCTTCCAGATTTAGCGCCAGGCTCAGCGGGTCGAGATTGCTGGAACCGACGGTTGACCACTCGTGGTCGATCAACGCGACCTTGCCGTGCAGCGCCCGTTGTTTGTATTCATGGATGACCACGCCTTCGCGCAACAGCCAGGTGTAGGTCAGGCGCGAACACACGCGCACGAAGGGCATGTCCGGCTGGCCCTGAAGGATCAACGTGACTTTCACCCCGCGTCGAGCGGCGTTGCGCAGTTCGCGCAAGAACCGGTAGCTGGGGAAGAAGTAGGCGTTGGCGATGGTGATGCGCTGAGTCGCGTTGCGCATCGCCAGCAGGTATTGCTCTTCGATGTCGGTGGTGTGGTTTCGGTTGTCGCGTTCGGCGAGAAGCATCCGCGCGCTGCCGGCCTGACGCGTCACCGGCTTGAGCGGCGTGAAGGTTTTGCGCACGGCCGGGCCGAGCATGCCCAGGGTCGAGCGATAAATGTCGGCAACAATCGGCCCGCGCACCAGCACGGCGTAGTCCTGCTTGGCGGTAATGCCGGTGTCAGCCATATGGTCGACGCTGTAGTTGATCCCGCCCATGAACGACGTCTCGCCGTCGATCACCACCACTTTGCGGTGCAGGCGCCGGAACAGGTTGGTGCGCATGCCCATCAGTTTCGGGCGCGGGTCGAACAGCTGAATCTGCACGCCGGCTTCGATCATTTTGCTGACGAAGGCCGTGCTCAGGTCGCTGGTGCCGTAGTCGTCCACCGTGATGACCACCCGCACGCCACGGCTGGCGGCGGCGATCACCGCCTGCTGCAAGCCCTCGCCCACGCGGTCTTCGAAAATGATGAACGTCTCGATCAGCACTTCCTCGCGCGCCGCACGAATGGCGTCGAAGACCCGGGCGAAAAAGTCTTCGCCATTGATCAGCAACTCCACCGAGTTGCCGTCGCGCCAAAGGCCGCACATCGCGCCCATCGCTCTCATACCCCTCATAGCGTTACCTCCACCGCCAAAGGCGCATGATCGGAAAGGTGCGACCAGGGGCGATTGGACATCACCCTGGGCGACCGGATGTGCGCGTTACGCACGTAAATACGGTCCAGACGCAGCAACGGAAAGCGCGCCGGGAAGCTTTTCGCTGGCGCACCAAAGGATTCAACAAAGACCTCGCGCAGCCCGGCAGGATTCAACACGTCATCCGCCTTCTGCCGCCAATCATTAAAATCCCCGGCGACGATCACCGGCGCATCGGCTGGCAGACGCCCCACCAGATCGGCGATCAACTTCAGCTGCTGCTGGCGATGGACCTCTTTCAGGCCCAAGTGCACACACACCGCGTGCAGCTCGCCGAAATGCGGCACGTCCAGCACGCAATGCAGCAGGCCGCGTTCTTCGGTGCCGAGGATAGAGATGTCGAGGTTGTCGTGACGGAGGATCGGGTACTTGGACAGCAACGCATTGCCGTGGTGGCCGTGGGGATACACGGCATTGCGGCCGTAGGCGAAATCCTTCCACATGCTGTCGGCGAGGAATTCGTACTGCGACGTGGTCGGCCAGTTCTTCACGTTCTGCGCATGGTCCTGATGCTCGCCGTGGACTTCCTGCAGGAAGACGATATCGGCGGACACCGTGCGCACGGCATCGCGCAGCTCCGGGAGAATGAAGCGCTTGTTGAGGAAACCGAAGCCCATGTGCATGTTCATCGTCAGCACGTTAAGGGTGACCGAGGCCGACGCGCTTTGTCGTCGGCCGTTGAGGTCTTCGGGGATCAGGGCACTGGTCACAACGTGGCTCCATGCAAATCGCCTGGCGCAACTTCCAGGTTTTCAGTGAGATTGAAACGCTCAAGCAACCGGCGGGCGTCGTAGGGGGCGCGGACCTTGATGTCGTTGTCGAAATAGCAAAAAACGTCGCGGGACTTCCGCGCGCGGGGGGCTTTGTCCACGATCAGTTGAGCATCCTTGGGCTGCGCGCCCTGCTGCCAGGCATCAATGCGGTCGCCCCAATGCTTGATCGCCTCGTCGGAATAGCCGCTGGCGTAGAGTTCCTTGTCGCCATGCAGGCGGACGTAGACAAAATCGGTGGCAAGGTCTTCCACATGGGGCCACTTGCCGGCGGTGTCCGCCACCACCAGCGCCACCTTGTATTTGCGCAGCAGCGCGACGAACTCAGGCACCAGAAAGCTTTCATGGCGAATTTCAACGGCGTGACGCAGCTTCAGGCGCGCCGGAATGTCCAGATAACCCGGCTGCTGCAACCGTTCTGCGCATTTGCTGGCGCAGGCCTTGGCGGCTTTACCGTCATGGGGCAGCAGTTTAAGAAAGTGCTCGAAGCGCTCAGCGTCGAATTTGAAGTTGGGTGCGAACTGCCAGAGGATCGGTCCCAGTTTTTCCTTGAGCTGAAAAACACCGGAGGCGAAGAAATTGGCGACGGGTTCGTCGATCTCTTTAAGGCGCCGGACATGGGTGATGTAGCGCGGGCCCTTGACGCTGAAAACAAATCCCTGTGGCGTGTCGTCGTACCAGCGCGCGTACAGCTCAGGCGATTGCAGCGAATAGAACGAGCCGTTGATTTCGATGCTGTTCACGGCTCTGGAGGCGAATTTCAACTCGTTTTTCTGCGTCAGGCCGTCGGGATAAAAATCCCCGCGCCATGGCGTGTAACGCCAGCCTGAAATGCCGATGCGAATGTCGCCCATGCCCGTGCTCTCTGATGTCCTGCCGCGGCACCTGCCTCGACACTGGTGAACTAGAGATAAGAAGCTTGAGAACGTGGCAGGTTCCCTGGCTTTTTGCCGGCGTTGCGGCGCAAATTGCCGCAGGCTGCGCCATCGCCTGCCCTCAGGACCCGGCCGAGGCCCTTTTGATCTTTTCTCGCGCGCCGCAGATATTCATCTGGCACCAACGGCGACGACCATTTTTTGAGGTATCGAGAAACAGCCAGTCGCAGTCCGGCGTGGCGCAGGCCTTGAGCCGGGCCATATCGCCGGAGGTGAGCAACGTCGCCGCCTGAACCGCGAGACGACCGATAAACCCGGCCGTCATCGAACTCAGGTCTTCACCGACACGCCAACGCCAGATCACACCCGCCGGGGTCAGCACCAGCAGGCGCTGGTCGGCAGTGTCGGCCAGCGCCTGATTCAAAGCATCAAGGCCGGCGGGGTCAGTTTCATGGTCCAGCGCTATGGGCAGTAACAACCGATACAGCGCTTCACGAAAGTCGATCAACCGTTGAAACGCCGTGAGCGTGTGCCAGGAAGAACGCCCCACCACGGCCATACAGTGCTGATGCTCTTCAGCATCGATAATCCCGGCATGACAGAACCAGTGGACGATGTCCTCCAGGTTGCTCAGTTTGTCGACAACCTCCCGCAACCCCGTGCCCGGGCGGCGACCGTCACAGGTATTGAGGTAATCCAGCACCGCGGCCCCGCCGACGAGGCGGATGGCATTGATCTTCAGTTGTCCGATAGACATGGCATGCCCTCAGTGTGCAGCGACGAGGGAATGATGGCAGAGAAGTGAGGGGGTGCTAAGGTTTCGGACGGTTGTGGGGTGGGTCGCCGCCACTGGCCTCCCCCTCCTTATGAAGACGGCCCTCCAAGCTGAGCAAGGCTCGCCGCCAGCTCGCTCTTGCGGAACGGTTTGGTCAGGCGCGGTAAATCCGGGTCGATGCCTTCATGTTCGGCATACCCTGAGACCAGCAGGATTGCGGTCCCCGGTCGGGAGTTTCGGACCCGTCTGGCCAGGTCGGTGCCACTGATGCCCGGCATGAGGTGGTCTGTGACGATCAGGTCGACATGCTGCCCGGTGCTCAGCAGTTGCAAGGCTTCCTCGCCGGAGGAGGCTTCGATCACGCGGTAGCCCAGATCGGCCAGCATGTATGACGTGCTGGCGCGCACCAGTTCTTCATCGTCGACCAGCAGTGCGATCCCGCGCAGGGAGCGTCGGTCCGGCGCCTCATCGATGCGCAAGGCGGCTGTCGGCAGGGTCATGGCGCGTGGCAGCCACAGCTCTACGTTTGTCCCCAGAGCCGGCGAGCTCTGAATCGTCAGCGCACCGTTCAGCTGGGACGCCAGGCCATGCACCATCGACAGACCCAGCCCCGTGCCTTTGCCGACGCCCTTGGTGGAGAAGAACGGTTCCACCGCCCGGGCGAGCGTGGTGGCATCCATGCCAATGCCGGTGTCCGCAACGGACAGGCAGAGGTAGTCGCCGGTCGGCAGCCGGGAGCGGTGACCCTTGCACACCCACTCGGTGCTCGCCGAGATCCGCATCGTCCCGCCTTCAGGCATGGCGTCGCGCGCGTTCACGGAGAGATTAAGCAGCGCCATCTCAAGCTGGTTCGGGTCCGCGATCGCGGCTGGCAGATCGGGTGGCGCATCGACGACGACCCGGATTTGCGGGCCGGTGGTGCTGGCGACGAGATCGCCCATGCCGTTCACCAGCTTCGCCACGTCGACCGACACCGGCTGGCCAGCAACCGCTGCACAAGTGTCCTGGCGCGATCGGCCGATTGCACGGCGCCGGAAATCAACCGCTGCTCACGTTCACCGCCCACGCCTCGGCGCTGGAGCATATCGAGGGTGCCGACGATGGGGGTGAGCAGGTTATTGAAGTCATGGGCCACACCGCCGGTGAGTTGCCCCATGGCTTCCATCTTCTGACTCTGGCGCAGCGCCTCCTGGACTTCTTCCCGCTCGGCGATGGCCTTGGCAATCCGCCCTTCGAGCGTGGCATTGAGTTCGCGCAGCTCTTCCTCGACGTCCTTGCGGGCGGTGATCTCAACCACCGTGCCGGTGACGCGCAGGCAGCGGCCGGCGGCGTCGAACACGCCCCGCCCCTTGGCGGCCACCCAGCGAATCACGCCATCGTCCCTGCCGACGGTGCGGTAGTCGACGTCATAAAGCGCGCGGCGTTCAGGGTCGCTGGCTGCCTTGAACGCCGCGATCGTGGCGTCCCGGTCCTCGGGGTGCAAGCCGTCGTAAAAGTCTTGAATCGTGACTGGCACGTCAGCCTGGATGCCGAACATTGCCTTGGTTCTGGGCGGCCAGATCAGCGTATCGTGAACGATGTCCACGTCCCAGAAACCGATGTCGGCGTGTTCGACGGCAAGGCGCAGGCGCTCTTCGCTTTCGCGCATTCGCATCTCGGCGCCCACCCGCTCGACATGCGCCCAGCAGCGCTCGACGACTTCCCTGACCAGCAGGACTTCCGAGGGCAACCAGTCGCGAGGCTGATCCTGATGAACCGCCATCATGGCCGTCAGCCGGCCATTCTTGACCAGCGGGCAACAGATGATCGCGTCGATGCCAATGCCCCGGAACATCTCCAGGCCCTCGCTGGCGGCGAGTTCTGCGGCGACGTCGCGCACGATCAGCGTGCGGCCTTCGCGCATGTCAGCCGCCGCCCGTGGGCCGAAAAGATCGAGGCTGTAGGTTCCGGCCGAGCTCTGGATGCCAGCCGCGTTGTAGTCGCTGCGAATCCAGAAGCGGTCATTATCGACGTCGACATCCGCGTAGGCGCAGCGCGACACGTTGAGCCTGCGCCCGAGCATCTCGGTGGCGGCGAGCATCGCGTCTTCGGCCCGGCGAATACTGAAAAGGCGGCTGTCGAGCTCATCAAAAAAGCTCAGTCGCGACGCGCTCTCTTGCAGCGCCGCTTCGGCCTGGTGCTCGGCCGTGCGGTCGCGGAAGATTTTCACGAAGCCGCCCTGCTCCGTGGCCAGCGGCATCATCAATCCGGAGCCCCAGAAGCGCGCACCATTTTTATCAACGTGCCAACGTTCGTTGACGGCCCGCCCCTGCGCAATGGCGAGTTCGAGCTCGCCCTGGAACACTCGCTCCGCCTGGTCCGACTCGGTGTAGAACAGATCGCCCTCACGACCCATGACTTCGTCGGCACGGTAGCCGATCACGCGCTGGGCGCCGATGTTCCACCCGGTGACCGTGCCTTTCGCGTCGAAGGTGATGATCGCGAAGTCCTCTGCGCCTTCGACGATCTGGCGGTAGCGCGCCTCGCTGCTGCGGATTGCGTCCTCGGCTCGCGCACGGTGCACGACGAGGCCCACCGTTTTGACCACGAAATCGCAGATCTCCAGATCCGCCGATAACGGCTCGCGCAGCTCGGCGTGATACATGACAAACGTACCGAGCATGGCGCCCTGCGCCGACCGGATAGGGATTGACGCGCAGACGTGCAAACCGTGTTCGATGGCCTGCGCCCGGAACTCGGCCCACTGCAGGTCATGGGCAATGTCAGACACGAACGCCAGTGGGTTCGGGGTCGTCGCGCGACTGCCTGAACCAGCACTTGGGCTGACAGTGATGTTTTCCACAGCGTTGATAAACGGAGGGGGCAGGCTCGGTCCGGCGCAATGCTGCAGCTGACCGCCCTCCTCGCTCAGGAGCAGGATGCTGCCCAGGAAACGGGACGGCGACAGCGCCTCCACCTCGCGGACGATCGCGTCCAGGGCAACATTCAGCGGCGTTTCTTCAACAGCCAGTTCAAGGGTACGGTTCTGCGCGGCCCCGAGCGCCGCCGCGCGATTGCGTGCCTGGGTCAGCCGTGCGTTCTCGATGGCGATGGTTGCCAGCCGCGCCAGGCTTTCCAGGCGCTTGACCGTGTCGTCGTCGTGACTGCGGACCTGCGACCAATAAGCGCCGAGCGCCGCGACCGGAACAGGTCGACCGATGGGTGCCATGACCAGGCTACGGACGAAGGTTGGCGCGTAGGCGTCCTGCGGGATGCGTGGATCGAGCCGGACGTCACGGATCGCAATCGTCTCGCCGCGACGCATGACCCATCCCGAAACGCAGTGGTCGGCCGGATAGGTCTGACCTTGCCAGAGCGGCGAGACTGCATCCTCGGCGATATAAGAACAGCGTCCCTCATCCTGAATAATGACCGCAACGCCATCCGCGCCGACCGTGGCACGGGCCACGTCGCGGAGCACGGCGACGACCTCGTCCACTGATTCCGCCATCACTAGCCGCTCACTGGCGTTCAGCACATGAGACAGGCGCTCATCGCCGCTAGGATCGACTGGAACAGTCGTCAAACGGATCTCCCGACATCGCCACGGCATCCCGCAGACTGGTTCGAACTGGACAGGGTAAAGCGGCATTGTATCGGGTAACTCTTCGCCCTCGACACGGCTGGAATCAGCTTTTTCGGAAAAGCGACCAACGCGCGCAGGTCATTCTTTTGAGTGATTCCGCAAACGTGAAACGACCACGCCGGCTGTCAGAAAACAGACCAGCCTATTCGCGAACTCAGCAACTCAAGCGCCGCCATTCCGGCGAGGGAATTCCCGGCGGCATTCAGCTCCGGCGACCACACGCACACGGTGAACTGCCCTGGCACGATCGCCACGATTCCGCCCCCTACCCCGCTCTTGCCGGGCAACCCCACGCGGTAGGCGAAATTGCCGGCTTCGTCATACAGCCCGCTAGTGGCCATGATCGAGTTCACTTGCTGAGTCTGGCGCGGCGTGAGGATTTGCTCACCGCTGTGTTTGCAGAACCCGTTGTTCGCCAGGAAGCAGAACGCCCGGGCCAGATCCAGACAGCTCATCTTCAGCGCGCAGCAACTGAAATAACTGCGCAGAACAGTCTCGACCTCGTTATGGAAGTTGCCGAAGGACTGCATCAGGTACGCCATCGCCGCGTTGCGTGCGCGGAATTGGTATTCGGAATCCGCCACACGGGCATCGATCAACACGTGGGGATTGCCCGACAGCCGCCGTACGAAATCGCGCATCGATAATGTCGGTGCGGCGAAACGGGATTGGTTGATGTCACAGATCACCAAAGCGCCGGCGTTGATAAAGGGATTACGCGGCCGCCCGCGCTCGAACTCCAACTGCACCAGCGAGTTGAACGGCTGACCCGACGGCTCATGACCCAGACGCTCCCAGATGGCTTCACCGGAATGGCCAATCGCCTGAACCAGGCTGAACACCTTGGAAATGCTCTGCACCGAAAACGGCTCCAGCGCATCGCCGGCGCAGTAATAGCTCCCATCGTTGCCATACACGGCAATGCCCAACTGCTGCGCCGGCACATCGGCCAGCGCGGGAATGTAATCAGCCACCTTGCCCTGGCCGATCAAGGGACGCACTTCGTCGAGAATCTCGTTCAACAGCGTTTGCATGGAAGGTCCTGGCGTTGATCCCCTGACGGCAGCAGGGGTTAGGGTTCATGACGAATGCTGGAGGGGTGAGATCACACTTTTGGGCAGGATTATGGTTTTTGTTGCGGGTGGGTGTGCACTTTTGGGTTGGCAAGCGTGGGTTGGCCGACAGCGCTTATGGGGCGGATTTTTTGGGAAGTTTGCCCTGCCATCAGATCGAGGTGTCGGGACTGAATGCTTGCCGCAGCGCCGCGATGGCTAGGTCAACAGATGGGCCTTCTATGGATGGCGGATCGGGACGCTCACAGAACTCTCGCCACACGAACAGGGTCAGTTCTGCGCCGTCGGTTTGGCTGGAACCGTCAGAAAGCGAGCCGAAGGTTTGCAGCGATCTGTAGCGTTCGTCCTGCCAGAACAGCGCCTCGACCCATGGGTAGATCGGGATGAAATGGAAGTGAATGGAGTGACCCGCGTCATGGCCGAAACGGCCAATGTAGAGGCGTTTGGGGTGCAGGTGGGTTTCGATGGCTTGCTGGATTTTCGCCTGTAATGGACCTAGCTCGGTCAGCGCTTCGTTTGGCAGGGTTGCCAGCGAGTGGGTCATCTGCTTTGCGCTGAGCATCAGGTAGCCCGGGAGGTGGCTGTCCAGGCGGTGGTTGATGAGCCAGTGGGTGGTTTCGTGGATGACGAAGCTAGGGGGTATATGCATAAGGTGGCCCTGTACGCTGATGACAGCTCTATAACGGTCAAGACGGATGCCGCCCGGCCCGCCGCGTTTCACTCATCGCTTCACCAACGATCTGGCCAGCTCGGGCCACTCATCCATTAACGCATCACGAACCCGTAGTCCTGCGGGCACCGGCTGCGCGTGGTCATCTTGAGCGAGACGGGCGAAAACCAGGGAATGTTCGCCCTTCGTCGCCCAACCGACAAACCATCCGTATCCATGAGCCTCATCGCTTTTGCCGTCTCCCATCCGAGGAAATGCTGTGCCTGTTTTACCGTGAACATTCCAACCATCTGGCCGCAGCGCAATTTGCGAAATTCGGCTCGTCATATCGTAGGCATGAGGGCTCACGGGTAGTTGACGGTTCACCAGTCTGTTCAGAAAAGTGATCTGTTCGCGAGGAGAGATTTTCAACGAGGAGCTGATCCAGGCACGATCAAGGCCGTTGTTTTGTCCCGGATCCCCCGTCAGGTCGGTATTTCCGTAATCGAATGACTCGGCATATCGCTGGACTGCAGCCTCCCCGAGCGCATGAGTGACGCGTTGCGAGAACCACACCACGGAATACTGAAACCACCGCGTTGCATCGGTCGGCTCCAGCCATGCAGCTCCGCCCCAGTCAGGATCACCGGGACGGTACGGCAAAGTAGGAGAATGCTCGTTTTGCAGAAAAGCTGCGTCAAAGCCCATCAGGCTAATGGCGATCTTGAACGTTGAGGCGGGGGTGACTCGACTTCGGCAATCACCCTCTTCCAGCAGGACCTCACCGTTTTTAGCATCGGCGACAAGGGTGCAAATAGTCCCGGCCAGTGGTGATGAAATGTTGAATCCCAGAATCAGTACACCTAACGCAACGCCTCGCATAAACATCAGTTCTCTTCCTTTAGACGACGATACAAAAGCCTATCCCTCCGGGAATATGACTCCGCAGTTCGATCAGACTCTCTCCGAGCCGCTTATCCAACATCAGCTTTTCTCAGGGCTCTTCGACGGTCCGCTTATGGCCGGCCGGATCAAGTGCAAGGTAAGCGAAATTCCCTACTCTGCGCATCAAAATCGAATCCAAGGCATTTGGTTGCACAGACGACTCCTTTGCCTTGACTGGAAACGCTACGACAGCGCGCCATACAATGCTTCCATCGCCCCCGCAGAGAATCCAGCATGCCTGTCTCATTGGTCCGCCCTGCCCCCGCCCCGCTTCTGGCCCCTGGTGAAACCGTGGTGCTTTTCGACGGCGTCTGCAAACTGTGTAACGGCTGGGCGAAGTTTCTGATCCGGCACGACCGTCACCATCGCGTTCGACTGGCAGCGGTGCAGTCGCCCGAAGGTCAAGCCTTGCTGGCGTGGGCAGGGTTGCCCGTCGATGCGTTCGACACCATGGCGGTCATTCGCGACCAACATTACTGGGTGCGCTCGGAGGCATTCTTCGAAGTGGTTACTCTGTTGCCGGGAGCGTGGCCAATGTTTCGGGTGCTGCGTATTTTTCCACAGTGGTTTCGTGACTGGGCTTACGACCGCGTCGCGCTAAACCGCTATCGTCTGTTTGGAAAACACGAGTTGTGCATGCTGCCAACACCTGACCATCAACGGCGCTTCCTCAAGGGATTTTCGTGAAGGGGATGCGCCAGGTTCACTGGCTGGCACGCGGCAGCCTGGCTTTCATGTTCGCTTACCACGGCCTGGTGCCGAAGCTCATCGCATTAAGCCCCGGCGAGCAGATGCTGTTGCAGGCCCACGGGCTGGAACATTCAACATGGTTGGCGCAGGCGGCAGGCGCGGCAGAACTGGTGCTGGCCGCAGTGTTGCTTCTTCTACCTCGGCTCAACTGGCCGCTGCTGCTCGGCGGACTCATCCTGCTAGCTCTGCTGGTGGATGTGGCGATCATGCAACCCTCAATGCTCTTGGACGCGTTCAATCCGGTCACGTTGAATGTGGCGGGAATGGCGCTATGCGCCATCGCGTGGGCTACAAGGACAAGGGATCAGTCACCTTGGGGAAGTCAGGAACGCAGCTGAACACTAAGAACATTAGGTGACGAATGTCAGCCTGGAACGATAGCGGACTACTTGCCGGTCAGGAACGTATAGATGAACAAGCCGAAAAAGGCACCACAGGACAGGTAGGCCATTGCCATCAAGCACTTTCCTGCCTTCTCAGCGCTCCCCTTGCCCTCGCGATACACAATGCTGCCCGTCACCCCGAAAAAAATAACGGGCAACATATAGGCCCGAAAATGTGCGACCACTTGCGCCCGCTCAGGCAAAAACCAGATGAGAATCAAGAAAAACAGCAATACGCCGTACGCTAATCCAGCGAATACGAAGGAGCCGCTGAGTGTTTTATTGCGTTTGGCTTGAGTCATATTTCCGCTTCCTTGCGCATTGACGAGCAATGTAAATGCCCCGAAATATCCTACTTGAAGCGAACGGCCTGACGGCAGGCTTTGGGGAGCATCTGCAGTGGACCAGAACAGTCTTCGATAAAAGCAACTACGCCGGCCAGAATAACGATATTTCCCTGCCTGAAACAACGTCCTCCAAAGGACGAATGAATCCATCAGATGTGCCTCGAAGGCCTCCGGCGAATAAGATCAAATGAGATATCGTGTCGAGCCCTCGACCCGCAAACATCCCAAGGACGCCAATGCTCAGTTCACTCATATCAAATGGTCAGCCACAAACGCCTAACCCCTCAGAACTGATGGTGCCCTGGTGGAGTTTCACGAAAACAGTCCTGGCGGCAACAGCCCTCTCATTGGTGCGTGATGGGCTGATCGGGTTGGACGAACCTATTCCCGATCAGCTTTTCACGTTACGCCAGCTACTGCGGCATGAAGCAGGTCTCGCTGATTATGGCGAACTGGCGGAGTATCACGCCGCCGTTTCAAACAGCGAATCAGCCTGGTCAACAGACGAAATGATGCAGCGCCTGGACGTCACTCGACTTCGATACAGCCCCGGAACCGGCTGGCGCTATTCAAATGTCGGATACATGCTGATCGGCAGGCTTATTGAGCGGCTAACTCATCTGACGCTTGATGAAGCGGTCAATCAACGGGCACTAAGCCCATTGGGCGTGTCAAACGTTCGTTTCGCCAAAACGCGAGCAGACTTACAAACCTCCCCTCTTGGAAGTGCCTCTAATTACGACCCCGCCTGGGTCTATCACGGCTTGCTGGTCGGCCCAATATCGCAAGCAGCGGTATTCCTGGATCGACTGCTGTCCGGTGATCTTCTCCCGAAAAGCCTACTTCAGGAAATGCAGGCAGCGCGGGGATTGGGCGGCGCGATTCCCGGGCGCCCATGGGTCAATGCCGGCTATGGCCTCGGTGTCATGCAGGGTTCGATTGACGGCGGGTTTACCCTATGCGGACACACAGGCTGCGGGCCTGGCAGCGTCATTGCCGTTTACCGTATAGATGACGGCGACACATCGGCGTGTTGCGCAGCGTTTGAGGCGAACGCCAGTGAAGGAGCGGTCGAAGCCTTTGTTGCTGGAGAACTGGTACAGGTCTTGCGGCAAGAGACGGAAGGCGTATAAGCCCTTTTTTGCCTCAGCTTTGTGGTTATTCGGCGATTGACCGCTTTGGGTCGAAAGCAGCCGGTCGTGGCTGACCGCTTCCGACCTAGGTCGGCCGCTCGTTGAAGTCAGCTAGCTGCCAATTGCAGCCGCCCAGGGTAGAAGCTGAATGTCGGCGGTTGCATGTACTGACATTTCGATCCACGACCTATAAGCACTTGTAGTTTCAGCAGGCGCCGTAACGCACGCGATGGCTGCGACATAGGCGTTGCAGAACAAAACACACGCTCTGGGGAATCAATAAACTGCCTTCGAAACGATATCCCGTCGCAGCACGCGTCGGAGGTAAATCGGGGCCTCTTCCGGGCCGGCCATCGCAACTAACGGCGGGCAAAATAACCCGGTTTCTGGGGGTGATGGTATCGATCATCTTGCCGGTAATCGGTGTTTGGATTGGGCCCCAGATCCCCGAGGCCCCGCCCTGCCCGGTCTTGGCCAGCTTGATCTTGCTGAGGATGGAGGCGGCGGATCGGGTAGGTACCTTCACCGCACGCTGACATCCCACTGCCGATTACGGCTTCCCGCTCGAGCTATCTGCCAAGTCCAGATTTATGCTCTCAGGTGCAGGCGCCGCCGCATCGCTTGGCTCGACAGGTGTGGCTAAGGCAGCGGCGGCTTGAGCGGCGGTCGGCGTAGATGCGGGCGCGGGCCGAGCGGCAGCGGCGGCACGAGCAATGGCAGCGGCACCGGCAGCCACGGCGGCCGGCGAACGGGCAGGGCCCGCGGACGATTGGCCTACGCCCACATTAGCAAAACGGGCTTGAGACCTCATAGAGGCTTGGGCCAAGGCGGAAGTCGGCACTGGCGCTGGTTTGGGTGCACTTCGGCTCGCCGGTGTTGCCGGGGCAAGTGTGCTGGCCTGGGCGGCTGGTTGCGGGGCCTGGGCAGGTTGGGCTGGAACCGGCTGGGCGACAGGCGCCGGTGCAATTGGAGTTGGCTGCGCTTGCGCCGGTGCGATTGGCGCTGGCTGCGCTTGCGCCGGCGCAACTGGAGTTGGCTGCGCTTGCGCCGGTGCGATTGGCGCTGGATGCGCTTGCGCCGGCGCGACTGGAGCTGGCTGCGCTTGCGCCGGCGCAACTGGAGTTGGCTGCGCTTGCGCCGGTGCAGTTGGAGTTGGCTGCACTTGCGCCGGTGCTACCGTGGCGGTAACACCCGCCTGGCCGCCGGTAGTCTGGGGGCTACCGGTATTCAATGCGGCGCGGGCAGCCCGGTTGCTGGCATGGGCATTGTAGGTCTTGTTGACCGTTTCGTAGGTCAAACCAAACATGGCAGCGGCGCCAGCGTTATTAAAGAACTGAGACACAGCGGGCGAGACCTTGCCCTTGGTCAGAGTGTCCAGCGCCAGGGGCAGGGCCCCTGAAATATTGTTCCAGCTCAAGCGCGCAGGAGAATGGTCAAGCAAACGCTCATAGTCCTTGAGCGGTAACAATTTGCTTGCATCGGTCTGAAGCTTTTGCGTATCGCCCACTTCAGCAAGGCTGGCGTGCTTGCCTCGGTAAGCATCCACTGTCTCGATGGCGGTGTTAGCCAAGGCGCGTATGCCCGCCACCGTGTTGATCGCGCTGTTGAGCGCCGCGCCGGTCAGTGGTTTGCCATGCTCATCATTAACCGTTGGGCCCGCCGCCGATTGCCCGGCGGGCAAGGCATGGCCGATCACCGCATCTTGCAGGTAACCCATGGCCAGGGTCATCGCTGAGTACGTCCAGGCATTGGCGTTCGTATGATCGGAATTGACACCATGGGTGCTCGTGCCGTTGCTGCTGGTGGTGGTGGAGACGGTCGCCTGCAAGGTTTCGCGGCTGGCGGCGTAGGTCAGATTGCGCATCTGGGTCGCCAGCACCCGGGCAGCCAGGGCGCCATCGCCATGGCTGTGGCTCAGCGCGGACATCACCAGGAAAGCGGCGTCGGCCACGATCTCGTTGCGCGTCACATTGCGCGAGTCGCTCTTATGTTCGGCTGTGAGCGCGGCTTTTTCGGTCGGCGTCTTGCTCTGCCACTGCTCGGGGCTGAGGCCAAAGTGGCCCCTCACCCCCGCTTCCGGGTCCGGGTGTTCCAGGCGTGAATGACGATAGAGGTTCGCCGCTATCTTGGTGCCGGACACCGCCACTTGGGCGGCCATCAACGCCGGGGCACCCTGGTCCTGAAGTATTGGCAGCATGGCATTGTAGGCATGCATGAACACTTCTTCGCGGGCGAAGGTCGTGGCCCCGCAGGTCACCGCCTGTTGCAACGCGTGCCCCGCCATGGCGCCCATGGTGCGGCCCGAAGGCAGGCTGTTCCGCGTATCGTCAATGAGCATGCCACCCGTCGCCAATGCCGAGTGACCAGCGTTGCGCAAGCGGTCCTGCAGAGTAGGTGGTTGATGCCCCGCATTGCCTGCGTTGCCTGCGTTGCCTGCAGACGGCTGCGTGCTGGGCAGTAGAGGGGCCGTAACGTGGTTATTGCCAATGCCGCCAACCATCAGATATTGCTCCCGTTCAAACGCCTGCCGGAGGTAGCCCCAGGCCGCTGATTACTGTCAATGCCAACGGCCAGGGTCACGAAACGCACCAGCCAGCTCGCCAAGTCGTCGCCATCGAGCCCAGTACTGTCCCAGCGCGCTTGCAGACTGGCGCCAGCCGGTGCCAGGGCGACGCCACATTGGGCGCCGGTCATCAAGTACAGATTGCTCTGCAACGCCGCGCCGCGTTGCTCATTGCCGTTCAGGGCAACCGCCACCGGCGTGCTGAGCAACAGGTGGCGTTGGTCGGGGTCGGCGATAATGTCGATGTAGCGATCATTCACCTTAAGCGAGCCCACGCTACCGAACGCCTGGCCTGGCAGCGGCACTTGAAGAGCAGTGAAGGCCCGCTCAAGCAAAGGTCGGTGCCACTGGTCGTTGATCTGCTGCTGAGCGATGGCGTCGACCTTCTCGCCCAGCTGCGCCAATTGCGAGTTGGCCGGTGCCATATCCGCCGAGGGCTGTTCGGGAGGATTTTCGCTGGCGTTGGCGGCGGCTATCAGCGTGACCAGCAGGCTAGCCCCCAGCGCTTGCATCTGCTCGAGGGCCTTGATCAGCGCCTGGCTGTCGTTATGGTGGTAAAAGGGCAATTGCTTGACCAGCAGCGTGGCGCCGCTTGCATCCTGGGCCCACACGCAGGTGTCCAGGGCCATGCTCACGCAGTTGGCGCGCAGCAGGGCCTCGCGCCAAAGCAAAGGGCTGATCCCGGTCGGCGACTGAATGAACCCCAGCAGGGACCATCTGGGCGGTTCCTCTTGCTGGCGGACCATCACCACGTTCAAGGGTGACAGCGTCAGCATGCCGTAGCGTGTGAAAGTGGCGGCTGCCTGGGGCGACAGACCCAGTGCGCGGGCCACTTCGGTCAGCCAGGAGCGGGTGTCGTCCCCCATTGGCGGGAGGCCGTTCAGCGTCGTGTCGGCGGGCGCATTGCGGGCCCGGGGCGAGCGAGACGGCGTAGAAAAACGCAGGTTGGGGTCTGTGAGCATGAAATCACCAATCCGTCAGCGCCTTCTTTTAAAGCGCCCTGGCACGTGGGAAGCTGCTACCAGGGGCGTTACAAGTAGGCAAGGCATGTTCGTAGCTGTGTGTGGTACCAGCACGCAGATCGGTTCCCCGCCATGTACTGCATTTTTGTACTGCCGAGGGGTCAAAGGCTGCTCCCAGCGATGGCCCCTTATCGGGCAGAACCGTCTCTCGCCCCCGCGACATTAATGCCTAGGTTTCGCTGTCACCTACGATTGCGGGAGTCGCAGCCGTTCCGGCTAACAGCCCACCATCAATGTTGAACTCACTGCCCGTGATATACGTGGCTTCATCCGACGCGAGCAACAAGGCCAGAGCGGCCACCTCTTCAGGCATTCCGAATCGCCTGAGCGGCGTGTCTCGAACCAGCGCAGCCATTCGCGCTTCGCGACCGGCATCGCTGCCTAACATGGGTTCCCACATGGGGGTCAGAATGGCCGCCGGGTGTATCGAGTTGCATCTAACCTTCAGCCCTTGTTCGGCGCAGTAAAGCGCCACCGTTTTAGTGTGATTGCGGACGGCAGCTTTGGAAGACGCATACGCGGCGGCACCTGGAATGCCCACCAGACCGGAGCGAGAGGAGATGTTAACGATGGAACCGGCGCCTGATGGGCGCATGGAGCGAATGGCGTATTTGCATCCGAGGAATACACCGTCGAGATTGGTTTGATGCACCGAACGCCAATCTTCCAGCCGTGCATGTTCCGGGTCATGCCGCACAGCGCCATCCTCGAATCCGGTGATGCCCGCGTTATTCACGAGAACATCCCAACGGCGGCCGTCATTTGAAATCTGCCCGGCCAATCGTTGCCAATCTTCTTCACGCCGCACATCCAGACGCAGAAAACAGGCGCCCCCCCCCAACGCGCTTGCAACCGCACGACCAAGCGCTTCGTTGATATCCGTGACGTAAACGAAGCAACCTTCTTGCACAAAGAGTTTTGCAATGGCGGCACCGATGCCTTGAGCCGCGCCGGTAACGACGGCTGTCTTGGAGGCCAGTTTATTTTCCATAAATGATTTTATCTCCAGGGTAAGGCGTGTAGAGCGCCCATGATAACGAGCCAATGTCCTGTGCCATGATCACGGTTGGCGAAGAGGCTAGTCCATAACCGAACGCCACGAAACCTGAACTTCAAAACCTGACTCAGGGTCATAAAAACACTTCAGCCACGCCCCTCAAGGTGCCTTATGCGTTTGATACCCGAATTGAACAGCGACGCTCACGTGCTGATTTGCGGCGCCAGCCGAGGTATCGGCCTGGCGCTCTGCGCGGCGTTGCTGGCTCGCGATGATGTGGCTCAGGTGTGGGCAGTAGCGCGAAACGCCACCACCTCCCTAGAGCTGGCAACCCTTGCAGCGCAATATGGCGACCGTCTGAAACGCGTCGACTGCGACGCGCGTAATGAGCAATCCCTCGAAGCGCTCGTCAGCGAGACGCTTGCAGGATGCGATCATCTGCACCTGGTTATCAGTGCGCTGGGCATTCTTCATCAGGACGGCGCCCGAGCAGAAAAGGGGCTGGCACAACTGACCCTTGCGGGCCTGCAAGCGAGCTTCGCGACCAACACCTTTGCGCCGATCCTGCTGCTAAAACACCTGCTTCCGTTACTGCGCAGACAGCCTGCTACGTTCGCGGCGCTCTCAGCGAGGGTTGGCTCAATCGGCGATAACAGATTGGGTGGCTGGTACAGCTACAGAGCCAGCAAATCGGCGCTCAACCAGTTGCTGCACACGGCCAGTATCGAATTGAAACGCCTGAACCCTGCCTCGACTGTCCTGGCCATACACCCGGGCACGACCGACACGGAGCTGTCTCGGCCCTTCCAGGCGAACGTGCCTGAGGGCCAACTGTTCGAACCGGCGTTCTCGGCGGAGCGCATTCTTGAAGTGGTCGGCGCACGCGGGCCGGCCGACAGCGGGACCTTCTGGGACTGGAACGACAAACCTATTGTCTGGTGACGTGTTCCACTGGCGAAAACATGACTTCGATCATTACTTCGCCAACGCTTTCACCAACGCCGGCGTCACGTAATGCGGGCCATCGAACAGGTACAGCGGGTAGCCGTCATAGGCGGCCAGCTGCGGTTTGAGTTCGGCAGCCGTCGCGGAGCGGAAGCCGCCGCCATAGTTGGGGCGGAAGGCTTCGACGATGATGCGCACGCGGTCCTTGCCCAGGCGTTCGCGCAGGGTGTCGGCATAAGTGCGGGCGACCGGTGCGCTGCGGGCGTAGACACCAACGCCGTCCTGAAAGAACACGCCGATGTCGTCTGGCAGCCATTGCTTGAGCCAGTCTGCAGTGGCGGCCGGGCCGATGTTGGCGCCGTCATAGACGCTGATCCACAACGGCCGCGGAAGCTTGGCCAGCAGCGCGGGTAGCTCCTTGGCGCGGGTCCAGCTGGGGTCGACTTCAGCCGGGAAGTAATAACCGGTGACGTGCAACGGCGTCGGCAGTTTGGCAATGCGCTCCGAGACGGCGGCCAGTTGCTCGATGTTGTCCCGGGAGCGGTTCTCGCTGAAATATCCGGCCAGGCCGATGATTACATCCTGGGCCCAAGGTTCTTTGGCAATACGTGCCCAATCGGGCAGCACCGGTACGCTCGGCAGACCGGTGCCTGGCACGAATGCCTGATCGTCGACCACGGTCCATTGCACCATCAATTCCCTGGCACCGAGCTGGTCCCATTGCCCCTTGATGCCGACTGTTTTGTTATCGGGCTGCCAGACAATTCCAACGATGCCCGGGTCCAGCCGTTTTTGCGTGGTGGCGTAAAACATGGCGGTGCCTGTGACCAGTGTCGCTGCAAGCAGCAGAACACCTAGAGTGGCACGCCGGGGGGTCCTGCCGAAAACTTTCAAGGAAGCGCCTTTTTGATGCGCTGGTGCCACTGGTTCAGCGACGTCACGCCCTTGGCATTCCATTGGGTTGCTGCATCAGGGCCGAGATGGAACTGACCCTCATTGAACTGCCAGACGATCACCTGCGGCTTTTGCTGAGCAAAATCCGGCGATTCCAGGTATTGCAGCAGTGTCGCCCAGGGGCCGACGTCGCCGGGGTTCCAGGTCAGTGTGACCGGGCGGTCCAGGGCGTTGGACAGTTTCTGCGTGTAGCCAAGGTAAGGCTGCACGAAGCTGTTGCCGATGACCTGAACAGGGGCCGGGGCGTCGTCGATCAGCAGGTCTTTCTCGACCTGATGGCGCACGGTGTAAATGTCTCGGCCGATGGCCTTGCGCTTGATGGACGGCAGGAAGTTACTGGCCAGATCGCCGAAGGCGCGCTTGTCGAACCATTCCCCCAGCACTGCACCGCCGCCGGGTTCACCCTGCAGGCGATAGCGTCCGGTGATCAGTTTCGCAGTGGCATCGGCCGTGTTTTCGGCGCTCCAGGCGGTCCAGTGGTAGTCGGCCCGGTAAAACGCCGTCTGCTTGCCTTGCTCGGTGGCTTGCAGGATCGGCTTGATGTTCAGGGTCGTCAGGCCAGCCTTGGCCAGTTCGCCTTGCAAACGGTCGTAGCGCTGCACCACGGCCGGGCTCAACGGATGGTCGGCAGGCAGCCGTTGGGCGTAGAACGGCGCTTTCATCGGCACCACCAGCACCACGAGGGCGATTTTCTCCCGTTCAAGTTGCTGCTGGACGTCCTTGATCAGGGCGATGTCGCGCGCAATGCCGGGGTTGTCGACAGTGTTCAGGCTTTCCCACGCAGGAAATAACCAGCCGCCCTGCCCGGTGATCACTGCCGAATCGGCTTGGGCAGCGGCGCCGGACAGGCTCAGCAGCGCGCCGGCAATCAAGCCGGATACCGAAGGACGGCGCAGGATGTGGCGAGGTTTTACTAGAAAGGTCATGGGGCAGTCTGGTCAACGAGGCCGATCAGGCGGGGGGTCTGGCGTGAGCCGACCAGGAACAGGCTGTAACGGTCACCGGCCTTGAAGGGCTCAAGCTTGAGCGGCAGGCTGGCGCTTTGATCGCAGCTGGCAATCAGGGTCGCCTGCACCGGATTGATGGTGCGCTGCGCCTGGCCATTGAGCGGCAGCTGGCTGAACACGCTGGAGCCGTTGGCCAGCTTGATCTCGGCTTTGTCACAGCCGGCGCTGAGGTTGTAGACGTTGAGTTCGGCGCGCAAGTCTTTGCCCCGCGGCTGCGGGTCGATCACCACCCGGGGGGCGGCCGCTGGATCGCTGTTCAAAATCACCGTGACAAAGGCGTTTTTCGGCACGTTCAGGCCCTTGAGCTCACGCTGGTTGACCGTAATGCGCAGCGGTTGCCGCGAATCCACCACCTGGAAAGGACTGGCCACCACCGACTGCGCAGACAGGGCAACGCCGGGCTTGTTGTCCACGCTCACTTGCACGGCGCCGTCGGCGGGATTGACCACCCGCACCCAGGCCGAGCCTTCCGGCAGTTTCGGCGCATAGAGTTGGGCGATTTCCGACGCAGCCTGAGCCACTGTCGACGCCATGCCCAGGCTCAGTCCGAGCCCCATCAGCCAATACATACGAGGGTGCATATCCGTCCTCAATAGGAGTAAGTCAGGCGAGCGAAAACACCTTTGGCGCGGTCATCGCCAGACACTTTCACTCGGTATTGCAGCGAAAAATCCACATAGGAGCGCGGCGCGTTGTACGCGTCTTCGCGGAACCAGTAGCGCACGTTGTTGCCCACGCCGACGCCCGCAGCATGGCCGGAAGCGTATTCGGTGCTGCCGTCGGAGCGGCTGTCGCTGTCCATCTTCGAGTCGTAGTCGTACGCGGCCACCACGTGGGGGAATGTCACCCAGCGCGAGCCGGCGCCGCCGATGGCGTAGCTGCGACCGCCTTGCCATTCGCTGTTGATGTAGTTGCGCGAATCGTTGACGTAATGACCGGTCTCGGCGAACAACTGCGACGTCCACCAGCTAGGGACATCAACCCGCAAATCGGTGCCGATGCTGGAGCCATAACCCAGGCGCAACAGCCAGTCGCCGTCGATGTCGGAGGTTCCCAGAGGAAAGGTCCGTTCCACGGCCGCCATGACGTTCAGTGTGGTGAACGGCTTGACCCGCACGCCCAAGGCGCCTTGCAGCGCATCCAGGCCGGTGTCCGAGTCGCTGTTCTTGCTCCACAGCGTGTCGGTGACCCGGCCATAGAGTTCGACGAAACGGGCGTTGCGGTAACCCAGCGGACGCCACGACAGTTCAGTGCTGTTTTGTAGGCTGTCGTTGCTGCTACTGCCGCTCCCGCTGTTGCCATTGCTGGTGCCGGTACTGGGCGCCGAGCTCAGGCCACTGCTGGAACTGTTGCCGCGATAACTGGTGGTGCTGGTCAGTCCCCAGGTGCGCGACACATCGGCCACGGCGCGGCGGGTGTCGAACAGTTGCTGGTCGGTCATGTCCAGTTCGCCGCTATTCCTGGCGTCGATCACCCGCTTGAAATAGCCGACAGCGTGTTCGTCGTCATTGACCCGCATCGCGTTGTAGGCCGCGTCCTGAGTCGCCGTCGGCGCTAGAGGCGTGGCGGCGTCTGCCTTGCGGAATGACTCATGGGCGCTGTCATCGTCGCCAGCCTGTACCGAGAGGTAAGCCACTTGCAGGTCGCTCATGCCGTCCAGCTCACCAGCGTCGCGGGCGACCTGCAGGCGTTCCCGCGCCGTGCGACGCTGGCCCAGGGCAGCATAGAGGCTGGCTTCTTCATACGTGGGCAGGCTGCCCAGGGCCAGGGCCTGAGTGAAGTCCTTGCGGGCACCGGCATCGTCACCAGTCTGCTGGCGCAATCGACCGCGCTGGGCCAGCAGACGAGCATCGTCACCATTGGCTTGCAGGCCATCACTGGCCGCCCCTATCGCTTCGGGCAGGCGCTTCTGCTCGGTCAGGGCACTGACCAGCAGGCTGCGATACGCCGGATTCTGCGGCGCCCGGCGAATGGCTTCGCTGGCCAGGGCCGCCGCCGAAGTGGCGTCCTTGCGGGCCAGCGCCGCGTAGGCCTGCACCGCCGTGTCCGTGCCGCCATCGCGCTGGTTGCCCGGCCAGATATCGCAGATCAGGCCGAACGCACTTTCTTGGCAGTTGAGGGCGGGCGCCGGAAAGCGCGTCGCGGTTTTCAGGCCACTGTTCTTCTGGCGCAACGCGACCTGGGCGGCGGCGCGACGGCGAGCGACTTCTCCGCCCGTGTCAGCGGGCAGCTTCTGCAATTGGTCCAGGGCCTGTTGCGGCTCGCTGTTGGCCAGCGCCAGGTCGGCGGCGAAAAAGCGAATCTCGCGCACTTCAGAATCCAGCAAGCCTTCGATGGACAAGGCCCGGTTCAGGTCGGCCTGTGCCGCCTGAGTCTTGCCCTGACGATCCAGGGCGTAGCTGCGCAGAATCCACGGCGCGGTTTCGCCATCGTCCTGGGCCAGTGCGCCGGTCGCGGCCAGTTCGGCGGCGCGGTAATCCTGGGCCGCGATCAGCGCGCTGATCAGCAACTGCTGGTGAGCGCCGATTTCCGGTGCCCAGGCCACGGCCTTGCGGGCCTGATCCACGGCCAGCGGCAGGTTGCCTTGTTCCAGCGCGCGATAACCGGCGATAGCCAGTGGCGCGGCCAGTTGGCGGCGAATGGCTTCGCGGCGCATCAGCAGGGTGTCGTCATCCGGGAAAACCCGCAGGGCTTCGGTGGTGGCCTGATCGGCTTCCTCCAGATGCTGTTGGCGTTGCAGGGATTCGATCAGCAGCAGGCGGTAATCCATGCGCTTGGGTGCCTGGGCGATCGCTTTGCGAGCGGACTGCGCGGCGACGCCGAAGTTGTCGCGATCATAGGCTTTGAACGCTTGGGCCGCCGCGCTGAAACCGGGGGCCGGGCGCGAAACCGATTGCGGGTAGCGCTTGGGGTTGTCGCGTTGCTCCTTGTCGCGTTGTGCCTGCACGATCAGCCGGTTCAGACGGGTAACATCGGCCCGCTGGCGCAAGGCTTCACGGGCCTTGGCGATGGCCAGGTCGTAGTCCTTGCGGTCGTAGGCGGTGTAGGCCTCACTGGCGGCCTGGTAAGCAGGACCGGTCAACGGCAGCGGCAGCACTTCGCCATGGACCAGCGCAGGCAAAAGGGTCAGCCCCGTGGCCATGAGCGTCAGGAAGGGGCGGTTCATGCCGGGAGCTCCGTTGGGTAATGACTGTGCTGACGGGCCACGGCCTGTTCGATGGTGGTCCGCGGCAGCACGCCGCTGTCGACGAGGTAGTCGCCAATGCGGCCATGGTGCTGCGGGCGGTAATTGAGCATGGTGCGGTTGAACACGTCGCGGTCCAGCAGCCCCATTTCGATCAACAGGTCACCCAGCATCGGCGCGCGGGCATTGGGCACCGGCTGGCCGTCGAGCGCGTTGACGTTGCGCAATTGCGCGACGATCTCGCTTTCACGTGCAATCAGTTGCACCGGCTCGCTGCCCAGCTCATCGCTGATCTGTTGCAGACCTTCAGCGGACAGCGGGCTGGCGACAGCGATCTGCGCACGGCCTGCCTCGTTGATGCCCAGCGGCACAACACGCCAGCGCAGGGCAAACTCGTCGGCCAGCAGCGAGGCGTCGGCTTTGTGGGCGACATCGAACACCCGCGGCAGATCGTTCTGGAACGCGATGGCTTCAGCCAGGGTTTCGTCATCCAGCCAGCCGTGGCTGAGCAAAATGCGGCCCAGTGGCATGTGGCGGGTTTGTTGTTCGTCCAGTGCCGTTTGCAGGTTGGCGTCGTTGATCGCCTGCCAGGACAGCAACACGCTGCCCAGCTTGCGCGGTGCGGCGGCCACCAGGTCGGTGGACGGGAAGTCGTGCATGGTCTTGTCCCAGACCAGCTTGCGATTGAGCGCCTTGCCGACCAGAAACATGCGCCACGCCCGGGAGGCGGCCATGAAATTGACGAAGTTGCCCACCACCATGCGCGGGATCGACAGCAAACCGTGCTGCCAGCCATACAGCACCGTCGTGAAGTAGCAGCGGTGCAGGATGCGCCAGCCCAGGGCTAGGCCGTTGGCAATCAACAGGTACTTGATCCAGCCGTTGGATTCAAACGGCGTCGGGAAACTCACGTTCCACAACCCGCTCTGGCGCAGAATAATCAGCGCCACCAGTTGCACCAGAATGACGTAGGCCAGGATGCTGACAAACGCTGTCACCACGCCCTTGCGGTCGCGAAACAGCAGGTACCGGTTGGCCAGCGAGCCGTTCCAGCCCATCTGCTCCCAGCCTTGCAGGCCGATGCCCAGGGTCCAGCGCGCTTTCTGGCGGAACGCCGTGCGGAAGGTGTCCGGGAAGAATTCACGGACACACAGCGGCATCTTCAGGGTGGATTCATAGGGTTTGCGGAACCACGATTTGCGCAGCACCCGGAACTCCACCGGGAAGCGTACGAAAATGGCGTTCATGCCGACTTTGGCCAGGCGCGCGCCAACGTCGTAGTCCTCGGTGAGGCTGTCGGTGTTGAACGGCTGGTTCTGGGTTTCCCCGGCCAGCACTTTCAAGGCCCGGTGCGAGAAGCAGGTGCCGACGCCGGCCGAGGGCACGGTATCGGTCATGCTTTCGCGGACCACCAGGTCCTTGCCATGCCATTCGGCAAACTCGTCCATGTACGTGCCGGCTACCCATTCGTACCAGTTGCGCTCCAGGGAAACGACCGGCAGCTGAATCATGTCCTTGCGCGGCAACAGGTAGTTGAACAGGCGCAGTTCCAGCGGGTGCAGCACGTCTTCGCTGTCGTGCAGCACGACACCGGCGAAGGTCATGCCGTGGGTCTGTTCATGCAGGAAAATCGCCTGAATCACCCAGTTCAGGCAGTCAGCCTTGCAGGTCGGCCCGGCATGGGGGACTTCAACGCGATGCAATTGCTTGTAGCGCCGACGCATGCGCTCCACCTCATCGATGGTGCGCTGGTCGTTGATGTAGGTGCCGACGAAGACCACGTAGTTCTGGTAGTCGAGGGTCGACACCATGTTCTCGATCATCGGCGCGATGACGTCGTATTCCAGCCAGGCCGGCACCATGATCGCCAGTGGCTGTTCATCCCGGTCCAGCAATTGCCGGGCGGTCAGTGGCCGGTATTTGCGGTCCGCAGTGAACTTGCGAAACAGGCGGCGAGACCAGTACCACAGATCAATGAACAGATCGTCCAGGCTGGAGATCAGGATCAGCACCGCGACCACAATGGTCGCGACCTCCAGGAAGCTGTAGTAATGAGCCAGCCAGTACGGCCAATAAAGCGACGTCATCGAAGGGTTCCGTTACTGGCGATTGCGACGGGCGCTACGGCCGGCCAACATCAGGATGAGCACCAACAGGATGCCGCCGGGAATCAGCCACAACAGCGAAGGCGTGCGCCAGGCGTCGAGGCCCTTGGGCTCTTCTCTGTCGATGAACTGGCTGCCGCTTGGATCCTGGGTATCGAAGGTGTTCACAACACCGTTGTCGCCCAGGATTGACACGTCGCCGCGGGTCAACAGCACCGGCTTGGCAAACACAGGGGCGTCGCTGCCAAGAACGCGATAGACCAGACCGTGCTGACCACCGGCATCCACCGCCTGCAATGACGCCAGGTGGTTGAGCGGCGACAGGTCCAGCAGCGGCTGGTCCTTGTGGTTGATACGCAGGCGACCCTGGTCATCGACCTGAACCGATTCCTTGCTGTCCTTGAGCGGCAGCTCGAAGGCCAGGAAGTCTTTGTCCGGCGTGACCGTGGCTTTAGGGTCGCTGCTGACTTTCAATTCAGCGCGCAGCGGCGAAACGCCCGCACCGTCAGCCACCGAGATCACCTGCGGCAAGCTGCTGGCCGGGTGATCCAGGTAAGCCTGGGGCACAAGGATCTGCGCGTTCGCGGCGTAACGGGCGGCCATGCCGGAGAAACCGTCATCCAGGGAAATCTTGTCCAGCACGATGTGGCTGGTCGGCAATACGGAAACCGGGAACGCCTGCGGCGTTTCCAGGCAGCGATCACTGACGGGCTGACGCTGGAACGAGACCCGCAGGACGTTTCTGGAACCCAGGGCGTAGCTCGGGATGCGCGCTTCGATGCGTTGCTTCTCGCCGTTGGCAAGCAACTGTTGCGCGCCGATCAGGTAGTCGTTGAGGAACAGTGACGCCACCGGAGCGGTGTCCGAAGCGCCAGGGGCGGCGGACACATCGATCACGGCCTTGACGGGCAGGCGACCGTCGTAGGCCACGCTGCCCAGCGGGAACGAAGCGCTCCAGTCGGACTTGGCGAGCACGTCGATAGGGCCGGGGTTGCCGCCCAGATTGGTCAGGGCCACACGGCCGTCGGCACTCAGCGGCATCTGCGCTTCGCTGACGGTCAGCGTGCGACTGCGTGCCAGTTTGTTCCATGCGCTGCTGAACAGGGCCATGGCCTTGCCGGCCGCGTCAGGGGCGATCATCAGTACCGGACGAGTGCCGAGCAACGCCAGACGCACATTGTCCGTACCTTTGGCGGCCATACCGGCGTTCACGTGACGTTCGCGCCATTGAGTAAACGCGCCGCCCGCAGAGGCATCCAGACCTTGAATCTGGCTTTGCAAGGCGTCCAGGGATTCGTTGATCGCCTTGAGCAATTGCGGGTCGTTGATGGCCAGGTCCGCCTGCACATCAGGGGTCTGGCCGAGCATCAGCAATGCGCCGATTTCCGCCGGGTTGGCCAGGGTATGCGGGCCTTTGCCGTTGAGGGCGGCGAAGGCCGGGATGCTCTGCAGTTCGGCCGGAATGCGCAGGCCGCTCAGGTCAACGCTGTCCTGTACGGCAGGAAACGACAGGATGCGCGCATGTTTGCCAATCCGTTCAAGGGCCACGCCCAGGCGCCAGGCGGCGTCGTAAGAGCCGGCTGCCAGGCTGCCCGGAGCGACCATGATGCCCGGCTTGCCCGGCAATGCGGCCCAGGCAGCGCCGACGTCCTGCAACAGGTTGGCGTCGTAGCTGTAATTGAGGCGGGTGTCCGGTTCGATGCGCAACACGTTGCCAATCGCGCGTTCGTCTTCACACAACACGCGAGAAACGATCGACGACCAGGCCACGCCCAGGCGCACCGAGCCGCTGTTGCGAGCGGCTTTGTCGACGCCCAGCGTGGAGCTGGCGTTGCCTTGTGCTTCGCTGAGCCCTTCGGCCCGTACCGGATAACCGTCCAGGGACAACAGCAAGGTGTTGCGACCGCCCTCCCCGTTGAGGTAACTGGCATCGAAGGTCAGCGACGCGTCGGTCAACGGCACACCGGCTGGAACCGGCAGGTACAGTTCGCGGCGCGAATCCGTGGAACCGAGCACGATGGGTGCATCGATGCCCAGATCGCTCAGGCGGATCTCCCGGTGTTGCTGGGTATCGGCATTGAGTCGGTTGATCGCCTCGGTGAGCGGGCTGTCCGCCGCCAGGGCAAAGTTGGGCACGAGCGCGAGCAGGCTCACGCCACAGACAAGGGCGCTAAGCGCGCCCGTTTGGGTGGCAACGGAAGACTTCATTAAGGCAGATCTCAAGCTGATAGAGGGGCGGGCGGTCGTTCGATCGGTCTTTACTGGTACGTGGAGGCCGGGCGGCTGCTGTCCGGTGTCGGGGCGCTTCGCCCATGCTCAAGGTATTTGGGCACGTGCAGCTGGCCGACCACGAAGTCGTTGACCGGGCGGCCCATCAAGGCATCGACGATGCGCGAACTGGCTTTGCCGTCGCCATAGGGGTTGGCCGCCTGGGATGCGCGACGCCACAGCAGGTCATCGTCAAACAGCGCGTTGACGCCGCTGATGATCGAGTCCGGTGACGTCCCGACCAGCCGCACGGTGCCGGCCGCAACGGCTTCGGGCCGCTCGGTCACCTCGCGCATGACCAGTACCGGTTTCCCCAGGCTCGGCGCTTCTTCCTGCACACCGCCGGAATCGGTAAGGATCACGTGGGCGCGCTGCATCAGGCGCACGAACGCCAGGTAATCCAGCGGTTCGATCAGGTGCACATTGGCCAGATCGCCCAAGTGCTCGGTGACCGGGCCCAGGACGTTAGGATTCAAGTGCACCGGATAAACGATCTGGATATCGCTGCGCTTGGCCAGTTGACGCAAGGCTTTGCAGATATCCAGGAAGCCGTCACCGAAGTTTTCCCGACGATGGCCGGTCACCAGCAGGACTCTGCGGTCGTCCCGCAGGAACGAGAATTGCTGATCCAGCCGGGTACGCAGGTCAGCGTTCTCCTCAATGCGTCGAGCGGTCAACTGCAGGGCATCGATGACCGTGTTGCCGGTCACGAAGGAACGCCCTTGCAAGCGCTCGCCCAGCAGATTGCGGCGCGACTCATCGGTCGGGGCGAACAGCAGGTCGGCACTCAAATCGATGCAGCGGCGGTTCATTTCTTCAGGCCACGGGCTGTAGATGTCACCGGTGCGAAGACCGGCTTCGACATGGCCCACGGGGATGCGGCGATGGAAGGCACACATCGACGCCACCATGGCGGACGTGGTGTCGCCGTGCACCAGCACGCGGTCCGGCCGGGTGATTTCCAGCACCGGATCAATCGCTCCGTACAGCGCGGCGGTCAGCGAGTTGAGGGTCTGGTGCGGCGTCATCACATCCAGCGTGAAATCGGCTTTCAGATCGAACAGCTCCAGCACCTGCTTGAGCATGCTCTGGTGTTGGCCGGTGATGCAGATCTGCGAGTGAATACCCGGCTCTGCAGCCAGCGCTTTCACCAACGGCGCCATCTTGATGGCTTCCGGACGTGTACCGAAAATCGACAGGATCTTAATCCCGGAATGACTACGAGCGATGATGCCCTCCTCACACGGCTTGTCCGCGCCTTCTCAATGCTCCAGGCGTGATCGCCTCTTGAGCAAACAGAGATACTGAGTTTATGGGGCCGGGGACTTAATCAGAATGGAGGCTTGATATTTCACTTCGTGTGAGATGGCGCATTGCCTTGCTTCCCGGAGCAGGCCGGATTATTAACATTAATATCGATGACTGCAAAGGCAGATATGCAAAATGAATGTTTAATTCGCACGTGTGAAACTTTCGAAGTAATGAACAGTCATTTAGGGGTTTTGCTTTAGTTGAGGAGGGCAACTTACGAAGCAACTAAACATGCGTTTGGACCAGTGTTTCCGGGGGACCGAGCGTTAACACGTGCCGCTCGTCTGCAAAATTGGATCTTTTCTTATATACCGTTGTCGCGACGAACGCTATAGCAGGGACTGTATAGAAATACTTAATCCAGCGCACTTCCGATAGTCACCCTAATGGCGCCTGTATATTGTCGAAACCGACAGCGAGAGTGTCTGACAATACATGTCGAGTTGCAAGTCCGTTATGTATCGAAAGGGAAATAGTTGAGCCGTCACGCGGAGGCATTCATGGCGCGGCTAAAGTTTCCGATGGGCCAGTCTGTTGCGCTGTGATGAGTCCCGAGACTTGCTCAGCTTCACGTTCGTCCCTGCCCGACATGCCTCCCAAAAGGGAAACATGCGGCAGGAATCGTTTAGAGCATGCCGGCGATATTGCGCACCTCTTCCGGCGCCGCCTTGGATTCAGATAACGCCCCGGCATAGGCGCCCGCCAACATTGCTGCCGGGTTGCCGCGACCGCCGATCATGCCTTCAGCTGCGCCTTTGGCGGTGTCGACTGCGCCTTCGACGCCGCCTTTGATCATCCCGCCAATGCTGCCGTCCGAGTCGCCAATGCCGGTCAGCACATTGCTCAAACCGGGAATCATCCACAGCGCTTTGCCGGCTTCGCCAGCGGCCCAAGGCAGGTTGTCCTTGTTGCCACCCTTCTCAGTCACATGGGTGTCATTGGTTTTGTCGAGGCGATGGTCGTCCTTCAAAGCGGCGTAGCCCTGCTCGGTGAAGTCTTTCCAGTTGCCCGCCGGTGTGCCGTGGCGCGCATCACCGTCTTTGGTGATGCCTTCCAGATCACCGTTGCCGGCCAACTCGCCACGATCCGCGTCTTTGGCGGTATGGGATGCATCGATGTAATTCAGCACGCGCGCGGCGTTATAGGCCGCATCGGCACGGGCCTCAGGGTCCTTGTTGTTCGCCGTCCAGTCACCGAGCTGCTTGTAAGCCCCTTCACGGTTGATGTCTTTCTGGTCGCCTAACTTGGCCAGGATGGGGTTGGCCGCGATGATTTCATCGGCGCTGCGGGTGTCGCCCTCTGGCCTGCCGGTCGCCTCGGTAGGCTTGGTGGACGTGTCCTTCTCAGTGTTGACCGCGGGCGCTTGCGTTTGGGTGGCCGCCACTTGCGTGGGAGCCGCCGCGCCCGTTTTGGCCGGCTCGCCGCCAGCAGCTTCCGAATTCGCCCCGCGATTGAATGCCTGCAACAGCGCCCCAACCAACTTATCCAGCAGCTGTAGCAGGGGTGAGTTCTGCGTCGATTGCTCACCACCGTTGCCCAAGCCAGGGCTTTGTTGAGTCAGGGATTGGCTTTGCAACGCCGACGGCCCGCCATTCCCGGCAGGGCTGCCATAGTTGACCGCGCCCGTGGTGGACTGAGTAGCGTACTGCGAATTCTGCGTGCTCTGATCAGCCCGATAGATGGCCGAGCCGCCGCTGGCCAGAGCCCCTGTGCCTTGAGCCACGTTGCTGAAGTTGCCGGTGGCTCGGCTGCCGCCGTTACCGGAATCAGTCGGGGTGTTCGACGGCTTTGCAGCGTCAGGGGTTGGTTTGCCGTCGGGCTTGGAAGCATGGGGAGTGATATCAGGTGTCTTGGGCGGCGAGGCGCCGAGTCCGGGTAATTTCACGTTTTTTCTCCAAACTGAAAGGTCGGTTGGCAGTGCCCCAAGCCCACTCATGGCCGCTTGCACGGGTGCAGGCGTGCTGGATGTCGTAACGGGGCGATCGCTGTGAGGTTCGCGTGGTGAGTGGGTAGCCCTTGTGTGGCGCTGGAGGGCAGATCGGTTCCGCGTAAAGAAATGGGTCCGAAGGATGCTTATCTTTGCGGTGCATGCGGATACATCCGCAAACGAATGATCTTCCCGTCGCGCGCTTCTGCGAGCGCGCTACTGCAAACGATGACCGAAAGAGAACGGCCATAAGCGTTCAACAAAATGCCCCTTGACCCATGCACCATCGCCATAGACGATTTCCCATCTCAAGACGAGGACTAAGACATGGTGCGGATTCTGGGCAGAGCGACTTCGATCAACGTGCGAAAGGTTTTGTGGGCCTGTACGGAGATCAACATCCCTTTCGAGCGTGAAGACTGGGGCGCAGGTTTCAAACCCACCAGCTCGCCCGAATTCCTTGCATTGAATCCCAATGCCATGGTCCCGGTCATCCAGGATGATGGTTTCACTTTGTGGGAATCCAACGCCATCATTCGCTACCTTGCCACGCGCTATGAGGCGTGGGCGCTGTATCCCACCGAAGCGAGAATAAGGGCAAGAATCGACCAATGGACCGATTGGCAAGCCTCAGACCTCAACCGGTCCTGGAGCTACGCATTCATGTCGTTGGTCAGGTATTCGCCTGCCCATCAAGATCCTGCCGCGCTTGCCGCCGGGTGCGCGGATTGGGCCCGGCACATGCAAATACTGGAGCGCCAGTTGGCTTCGACGAGCGCATATGTCGCCGGTGACAAGTTTTCGCTGGCTGACATACCGATGGGTCTCTCGGTCAATCGATGGTTTGAAACCCCGATGGAACATCCCGAATTGCCAGCGGTGAGGGATTATTATGAGAGGCTCAACGAGCGCGTCGGCTTTCGTTTGCATGGCAGAAATGGGGAGCCATAGGGTCGATATCTAATAGGGGTACCCGTAAGGAGCGCCTGTTGCAGCTTTCGGCCCAGAGTGTGTAAAAAAGTACTGTCGGCGCATAGCGCCGACGGTTGTTAGCTAAGTAGGTTCGCGGCAAGCCCTTCTGCGTATGCGTCTGCTCAACACGTCTTGCTTAATGATCAGCGTTTGCCTGGGAGCAAGAAGTCTAGTTCGTAGATACCCCGCCCCGCGCTCAAGAACGAAGCCTCGCCCCCGAAATTCCATGCAGCAAAACCGCAGAGGCCACGAACGCCAGCGAAGCGCCCGCAACATTCGCAAAATACCCGGCGCTCAAGCCATACAGCCAGGCACTCAACAATCCACCCAGCGTGCCGCCCGTTTGATAGACCGCGTTGAGCGATGAGTTGAGACTCCCCCTTCGCGACGCTTCAACCAGCCGCATGGCATCGCCCAATATCAGCGCCAGCATCAGGTCTCGCCCGAACGCGAAGGCCATATAGGCCGCGCCTTGGGCAATCGGCGAGCCCACGCCCCATGGGATCACCTGAACCACCGCCGCGATCGCCATCGAGGCAACGGCGCATAAGCGCAACGGATTATTGAATCGACTGGCAAGCCTGGCGGAAAGCACCGCGCCGAAGAGTCCGCCGACCTCACCAATGAAAATGACCGAGCCCACGGTATCGACGCCAAATGACGAAAGCCCATGTTGCACGAGCCAGCTCGGATACAGCCCCAGAAAAATGTACACGCCAATCGACCAGCAAAAGTACGCCGCCATCAACGGGCGGGTGCCGGGGCTCGCCGACAGCGACGTCAGCCGCTCCTTGTACATCGCCCAGCTAATTTGGGAAGAGGACAACGAGGCTGGAGGCGGTGCCGGAAAGGTAAGCGCCAGACCGGCAAGGGTGGCGCAGACAACCGCCAGGCCAATGACCGTGACTTGCCAGGACAGCAGTCCTCCGACAACGATGCCCATCGAGAGTGAGCACAGAAAGGCAATCGGCGCTGCGGTGGTGACATACCCGGCCGCCCTGGCGCGTTTGGCCTCGGGGACATAGTCCGCCAGGGCGGCAAAAATGGATGCGCCAATCATCGGCATGAACAGGCCTGTCGCCGCACGGCTCAGCACGATCATTGAGGCGCTGTGGGATGCGGCGGTGAGCAGGAGCGTTAGGCAGCAAGCCGCGCCGCCCACGATGATGAACAGCTTCCTGCCGAAGCGATCTATCAGCGGGCCAAGCGCCAGGTTACTGATCAGCGCCACCACCGGAAAAGCAGCCAAAATCCACCCGGACTCGCTGGGGGAAAGGTGCAGATCACGCTGAATGAACGGCAGCAGCGGAATCATCATCACCACGTTGAAGTTGATGATGAAGAACGCTATCCAGAGGATTCCGGTAACCAGCACGTGTGCCCCCCTTATAAGCGTGGTGTCCGACAGTCGAGCCGGCGTGTCAGGACGGCATCAGCAACTGCGGCAGTCCGCTAAGGTCCTTCAATACAGCGTCAGGTTTCCACGCGGGATCGAGGGGTTCGCCCTCTCGATCAATCCAGACGCAGCGGATCCCCAGTTCCTGGCAGACTTTCAAGTCACTGAACTGCCCCATGGCGACATGGATCGTCTCATCTTTTTTAACGCCCATCGTGGCGTAGGCATGGTGGAACAGTTGGTGATCAGGCTTGTAGGCACCGGCCTGCTGGGCCGTGATGACAAAATCGATCGGTGTACCAATTGCCGTGATGGTGTCGGCAATCAGGTCATCGGAGGTGTTGCTGATGACGGCGATCCGGTAATGCTGGCGCAGCCGGGCAAGGGCTTCGGGTACGTCAGGGTGGGGCTCGATCCTCCTCAGGGTCGCGAGCAACGTTTCCAGATCTGCCGCCGTGGCGTCATGACCGGCTTCACGCAACGCCTGGTTCAGGCTCGCACCGAGTACCGTTTCGTACTCAAGGAAAGGCGATTGTTGCTGATGCTCCATCGCTATCTCACGCAGCCGCGCCGCGAAACTTGCGATGCTTTCCTTCGAGGCCGTAACCGTCAGATGCCGCTCAAGGATGGAGGCAGCCGCTCGCCGTACGGCGTCATGCCATTGAACAAGGGTGCCATAGCAGTCAAAAGTGATGACTTTGGTGCGGGAATCAAGCTCAAGCATGGACGTGTTCTCCGAGGCTGCGCAGTGAGGTCGCGTGCTGATCCGGAATGTACGGGTAGGCGCTTAAACTCAGTAGTCAGCTTGCTTGAAGAGTTCCGCGGGAATGCGCGTCTGATCGGTCGAGCGATGTTGTCCCTGCTCATGAATTGACCAAAATTGTTGCAACAACATTAACCGGATCACGCCCGCCCGAGCCTGCAGACTTCCTGCGCTTCCATTCCCAGCGTTGTCGATTCGAATATTCTGGAAGCGGACCAGGCATCGGGCCCTGAGTGCATCGAACCCACGTTTGTGAGGAGGGCCAACACGCAGTCGGTTTCTTCGAACCACCACGTGGTTGCGCTAAACCCGAGCACGTTCCCGCCATGACCAATCACAGGCCCGTATGGCGTAGAAGCACGGAAAATACCCAGCCCCATCTGCCTGCCGGGCTGAGCGGGGAGCCAGGCAAACAACTGCCGTTGCATCATCGGGCCTAGCAACCGCCCGGATTTCAAGGCCGCCATGAACGTCACGATGTCCGATGCTGAAGACACGATGCCCCCTGCAGCCCACTCCACCGACAACTGACTGGATGAAACGTCCAGCAAGCCTGGGCCGGCGTAACGGCAGGAAGGCGCGACGCCGGCCGCTTTTAGAAAACATTCGCTCGCCCAATGGTAGCGTCTGGAAATGCCCGAGGCTGTGAGTCCTTCAGCGTCTTCAAGACCGGTCGAGGTCATCTTGAGCGGGCTGATAATGCGCTGTTTCAGCACATGTTCAAGGGGCTGAGAAGTCACCGCTTCAATGAGCAAGCCCAGTAATGTGTAGTTGGTGTTGGAGTAATGGAAACCTTCACCCGCCTCAAATACGGCGCCCACGCCACGGATGTAATCCAGTGGCTCAGAATGGGACCAACGTTTGCCGGGCGTCATGTGCTCGCCTCTCCCGTCACGAATCCATCGGGCGTCATCTTCCCAACTCGCGATGCCGCTGTAGTGGGACAGCAACTGGCGAAGGGTTACGGTTGCGGCATTCGCAATGCCTTTCAGCATCGGCACTGGGAGGTACTGAGCCAAGGTGTGATCGAGACCGATACGCCCCTCCTCCACCAGTTGCAACGTGACCACCGCGACAAACACCTTGGTTATGCTGCCCACGCCAAAGGTGCAGCCGGGATGTGCCGGCATGTTCTGCTCAAGATCGACATACCCGGCAGCCCCTTCCCACATCACGCCCCGACTGTCCCCGACGGCTAACGCAAGGCCAGGGACCCTGGCAGGCGCGAGGCGATCGATGAATGCTTGAAGATGCGAATGTGAAGTCATTGCCTGGGTCTTCTTGAGTCAGTTCCATCCGCAGCATCCGCGCCGTCGGTGGCATAGCCAAACTTTTTGCATCTTGCTGGACGTTGTCTACGCTGAAAAGCGATGAGGTCATGAGGACCTCGACGTTCGCTCAGGAGTATTACCATGCACAAGCTCGTTTCGTCTGCGCTCATCACGGCGCTGATAACTGCGTCCGTTGTTCCTTTGGCCCTCGCCGAAGACGAAATAGCAAAGGGGATTCGTCACGACAATCGTGAGCTGGACAAGGGCGTGGATCATGATGCCAAGGAAGCAGACAAAGGCGTCAAGCATGACGCCAACGAAGTGGATAAAGGCGTTAAACATGACGACGATGAGCGTCATAAAGCGGATAAGCATCTGGATAAGGAAGCCAAGAAGCATCTCTAAATGCGCTAATTTCTGCTTATTAATGGCTGTTATTTGAAAGGAGTGGTCGATGCGTTTTCTTTCTTTATCTCTGCTTGCAGCACTTATCGTCACAGGACCTGCGTTTGCCAAGGATGATCACCACGAATGTGAAGCAGCACTCGACAAGCTGAAGGCAGCGACAGAGGCTGACTTCACCTCGTCAGGTCACCATGAGCATCAGCAAGCCAAAGCGGCCCATGAGTCGGGCGACTTCAAGAAATGCGCCGACCAGGCCAACAAGGCGCTGGCGCACATGAAGCAGAAGTAACTGCGCGCACAACGGTGAGACCTTCGGCAAAGGCAATGTCGGGCGCATTGCGCACACCGCGCGATAACAGGAACCCAGGCGCATGGATGCAATACCTGGCCTCATTGACGGTGTACGCAAAGCGCCTTGGCGATAGACGAGGAAACGCAACCATCGCGGGCGTTGGCGAGCACATTGCCGCGTATCTGGCCAGATCTGCCGGTAACGGTACGATAGCTGCATAGAGCGTGCACGAGCCAATTTGATGACGCGCCCATGAAGCCGCTGTACCTGACATCGACCAGGCTTGCCCCTTCCGTACTGACCAAAGCCCTGATTGGTTTCATTGCTTTGGTGTGTCTTTCGTTGATCCTGGCTACCGCCTGGCAAATGAACCAGTCGCGGATAGAACGCATCGCTACCGCCAAAATAGCCATGTCGAATATCGTTCTGGCGGCCGAACAGCAAGCTCAGGATACGGTGCGGCAGGCTGACAATACGCTGCGCGATCTCGTGGAGCGCGTGCAGCACGACGGCGTAGAGGGTGAACAGCGCGCTCGACTGGAAAAGCTGATGGCTCAGGCCGTGGTGAACGTCGATGGCATTCAGGGGCTGTTTATCTACGATGCCCAGGGCAACTGGGTCGCCAACTCCTTCTCCCAGGGCGCGCCGCTGAAAAACAACAGCGACCGTGCGTACTTTGCCTATCACCGCGACAGTACCGATGAGTCCATCCACATCGGCTCCATTGTCGAGAGTCGCAGCACGGGGGACATGGTCATCCCGATCAGCCGACGCATCAACGGGGACGACGGTACATTTGCAGGTGTGGCGTTGGCGACCGTGCCCGTTGCCTATTTCCAGACTTTCTTCAAACGCATGGATGTGGACGACAAGGGCGTGATTTTCCTTGCGCTGAACAACGGCGACCTCCTGGCCCGGCGACCGACGCTCACCGCACTGATGACAACCAATGTGGCCAAAGGGGATCTGTTCATCCGATACCTGCCCTACAGCGACAGCGGTACCGCCGTGATCAAATCTGTCGTGGATGGTGTGGAAAGGATCTATGCCTATCGGCGCGTCTCCGGGTTACCCATCGTCGCCGCCGCTGGCGTGTCATGTGAGCATGTATTCGCACCCTGGTGGTCGTATGCCTACCGATCAATAGCCTCCATTGGCGTGATCACGTTCGCACTGATGTTGCTGGGTTTTCTGCTGTACCGGCAAATCCGGCACCTGATCACTGCGGAAAATGAACTGAACACCGCCAGGAACGCGCTGGAAATCATCGCCCGGACAGACAGTCTGACCCACCTGCCCAATCGCCGTTGCTTCGACGCCGCCTTGCAACAGGAGTGGGGACGAGCGTCCCGGAATCACTCATCCATCGCCATCATTCTGTTGGATATCGACTGGTTCAAACAATACAACGACCGCTACGGCCATCTGAAAGGAGACGACTGCCTGAGCGAGGTCGCGGCGCTCATCGCAAGCTGCATCAACCGGCCGGGGGATCTGGCGGCGCGATTTGGCGGCGAAGAGTTTGTGATCCTGTTACCTGAAACTCATTTGGCGGGTGCGCTCATCATCGCCGAAAAGGTCAGGTCAGCGATTGAAGCTGCGCAGATAGAGCACCCCACAAGCCCGATGGGCGCCGTCACGATCAGCTCCGGCGTGGTGGCGATCAACGCGCCTGAAAGAGAAGGTTATAAAGCGGCTCTGGAGGAAGCAGACCGGCTTCTCTATTGCGCTAAAACCAAAGGCCGCAACCGTGTGGAGGGGCATTCAATGGCCCCTGCCGCAAAACTGCAGTTCATCTCCCGACCTGCTCTGGACCCCGGTCACTGCTGATTCCCGACGGAACGCTTCAAGCGTTGCAACCTTGGGTCGATAGCGTGTTGAACCTATAAGCCATTAACGGAAAACAGGAAGCTCGCATGCGCCTTAGAAACCTCAACCTGGCTCCACGAGCCGCCCTGTTTTTTGCCTCGATCATCATTTTGGTTTGTGTGCTGGGCGTATTTGCCGTTGTACAAATGGGTAAGCTCAGGGACTCCGAAAAAGACGTCGAGCTGAACTGGATGGCCAGCATCCGCCAGACGGCGTTGATGAACAACACCGCCCTTCGCCTCAGGCTCGAAACCCAGCGCGGCCTCGCGGACCCTCAGTCCATTGAAAAAAACATTGAAAACTTCGCGGGTTATCGCAAAGCCTTTGTCGACGCGGTCGCGGGTTATGAGCCGCTCATTGCCAGTGACAAAGAACGCTCCTTTTATACGCCGGTGAAAAACAGCGCCGATGCCTACGCCAAACAGCTGGATATTCTGGCGCCGCTGATGAGACAGGGCGATATCGCGGCTGCGGTCAGCCTGGTCAGTTCGGGCATCCGCCCCCTGACGAACACGATGGAAACCCAGATCAAAGAGTTGACCACCTTTAACGACGAAGGCGCAGTGCAGGCGGGGCAAACCGCAACCGCTCTTTATGACAACGGGCTTTGGCTGGTTGTCGGGCTAATAACAATTGTGGTCGTCCTGACGATTGGTCTGGCATTGCTGCTGACGAAAAGCATCACGAATCCGATCAACGATGCACTGTCTGTCGCCGAGCGAATTGCCGCCAGTGACCTGTCCAAAGAAGTGTTGGTCAGCGGCACGGATGAAGCCGGACGCCTGTTGAAGGCGCTCTCGCAGATGCAGACCAACCTTCGCGCCACCATCATGCAGATATCCGACTCCTCGACCCAACTGGCGTCGGCGTCTGAAGAGATGACTGTCGTGACCGAGGAATCAAGTCGGGGCCTTGTTTCCCAGAACGATGAAGTCAATCAGGCGGCCACCGCGGTCACCGAGATGAGCGCCGCCGTGGACGAGGTCGCGCGTAACGCGGAGTCGGCTTCCGTAGAGTCCAAGCGCACCCAGGGCTTTACCGAGGTCGGTCTGGCGCGGGTGGCGCAGACACTGACGTCCATTCAAAAGCTGAACGTCAATGTTGAAAACACCAGCGAACAGATTCAAGGGCTGTCAGATCGTGCCCAGAGCATCACGAAAGTTGTCGAGGTGATCAGGGCCATTGCAGAGCAGACCAACCTGTTGGCGTTGAACGCCGCGATCGAGGCCGCACGGGCTGGCGAGCAAGGCCGCGGGTTTGCGGTGGTGGCTGACGAAGTCAGGGCTCTGGCCCATCGCACACAAGTGTCGACCCAGGAAATCGAGCAGATGATTGCGGCCATTCAGGGTGATTCCGATCAGGCCGTGAAGGCGATGAATACGAGCAGGGACCTGGCGACCGAATCCTTGGGCGTTGCCCAGGAGGCCAGTACCTCTCTGGACCAGATATCAACGGCCATTATTCAGATTAATGAACGTAACCTCCTGATCGCCACAGCCTCTGAAGAACAGTCCCACGTCGCCCGGGAAGTGGATCGCAACCTGGTCAGCATTCGCGAGCTTGCCATCCAGAGTTCTGCAGGCGCCGCCCAGACCGCGACTGCGTGTGGCGAGATGTCAAAGTTGGCGGTTAACCTCAATCAACTGGTCAACAAATTCGTGATTTAAAAAAACCGTCGGGGGACGCGTTCACGATTCGTCCCCCGTCACGTCCAGCGACCTTCCCCCGATTCCCTTACCCCCGCGCCAACAACCAGTCATCAATCATCCTCACCGCCCGCCCCACCTCAACCTGATCACTGCGAATATGCAGTTCCGGAAACACCGGCGGTTCATACGCCGAATCCACGCCGGTAAACCCCGGAATTCCCCCGGCCCGAGCTCTGCGGTACAACCCCTTCGGATCCCGCGCTTCAGCCACCGCCAGCGGTACATCCACAAACACCTCCACAAACCGCGCACTGCCAACAATCGAGCGCGCCAGATGGCGTGCCGCGCGGGTCGGTGAGATCAGCGCGACCATTACCGTCAACCCCGCTTCAACCATCAACGCCGCGACTTCCGCCACTCGCCGCACATTTTCTTCACGATCCTCCGCAGAAAAACTCAAGTCGCGGCACAGACCGGTGCGCACGGAGTCGCCGTCCAGAATGCAGGTCGTCAACCCGCGTGCGCGCAGCACCGGGTTGAGGCTGTCGACGATGGTGGATTTGCCCGCCGCCGACAGGCCGGTCAACCAGATGACCCGGGGTCTGGCGACGCACGTGGGCGCAATGATCTGAGTGAACGGATACGGCACCAGGTTGTTGTGCTGCGTCAGGCCAGGGGTATGGCTGATCATGACAATGCTCCTCCTTGAGTCAGGCTCAGGCGTGGGCCTGGTGGATGATGAAGTCCACGTTCATGACGTCGTAAATCGGTTTGAAATCGCCGTACGCATGGGGGGCGCGGAAGCCGGCCGCGCGCAGTTCTTCCTGCAACTGGCGCGGACGAATCGGGCATACCCGCAGCCGGTACTGCGCCCCGTCGGCGAAGCGATAGACGAACTCGCACACCGATTCGTCCAGCTCGCCGAGGGTGACGCTGGCGGTGTCGCCGCAGTAGTAATAGCGCCCCGATGACCTGAAGCGGCCGGCAAGGATGGCTTCGAAATTGCGCTGATCGATCAGCAGCAGTCCACCGGGCTTGAGCATCTGCCGAAACCGTTTCAGCACGGCGATGCGCGCCTCGCGGTCGAACACGTGGCACAGCGAACTGCCGAGGCACAGCACCGCGTCGAACGTGCCCAGCACACGAGCGTCCAGCGCTTGCCAGTCGCAACGATGGACCGGCACATCGACGCCCAGCCGATCGAAGTTGCGTCGGGCCCGCTGCACCATGGTCGGGCTCCCGTCAGAGGCAGTGACGTCGAAGCCGGCCTTGTGCAACTGCGCGGCGTGAAAGCCGCTGCCGGTCGCGGCATCCAGCACACGCCAGCCTCCCGTCCGGCGCAGCAAATCATAAAAGAACGACCCCTCGCCGGCGGCGCGCTTGTCCCAGTCGATCAATTCATCCCAGCGCTCGACGAAGTCCACGGCGTATTGCCCGGCATAGTCGTGATCGGCGACGGCGAGTCGGTCAGCAGGCGAAAGCGCGATGACCGGCGGCATGGGCGGCGACTCCTGTGTGATGACCGCTGTTGTGCTGAGCGCCCTCGGCATACGCCAGGTATTTGCTGCCCAACTCCTCAGCCCACGCGGCGGCGTCGCAGACGCGCATCTCGGCCATGGCGAAATTCAGTTCACGCTGCATGACCTGCATCTGTGCCTCACCGAACACCGCCGTGCCGTCGGCGCGAATCAGTTGGATGCCGTCCAGCCGCTGCCCTGCTTCGTTGACCTTGATCGCCTCTTCCCGGGTCACGCCGTACGGCAGGTCGAGCAGCACCTTGCCCATGCCGACCTTGACGGGATAACCGCCGGGCAACCCCTGGGGGCCGGGACCGTGGACCCGCACCTCATGCTCGGCGTGAAGATTTTCCAGCACCGTCACGGCCGACATGGCGGTGAGATATTGCCCGTCAACGCCGCCCAACCGGCTGAATTCACGGGCGACGCAACCGAAAATAGCCTCCGCCGTATGTTCGTCGGTGCGCTCTTCGCCATCAATCCAGTACGTCAGGTTGAAGCTGGCTTCGGGCCGTTGCGGCGGCAGGCCATGGCGGGGGACGCTGTGGCTGAAATAGTGGTGGCCAACGAGTTTGGCGCAGACCTGCGTGGGCAGGCAGCCGGACAGATGCGCTACGGCGCTCCGGGTGGCAGGAATCAGGTTGGCGATATTGCCGATGCCGACGTCCGGCGCCATGCCGACCTTGTAAAGAATCGGATTGACTGCATCAGGGAACGCCGCGTTGACCACCAGACTTTTCGGGCAGGACTGTTTGACGGCTCGCATCAGCGCGTAGGCCGGCGCCAGGTGCATCGGCAGCCAGGGCCCGAGCTGCGCCTGATCAAGAGCAGCAAAGCGTTCGGCCGGCAATTGCGTGATCACTCGCCAGGATTGCAGCGAGGCACAGTTGAGAATGATGTCCGGCCGGATCTGCAACAGCGTTTCCGCATTGCGGCCGATGCACAATTCGCGCAGGTCCATCTGATGGCTGTGAATCTGGATCGTGACGTTTTGTTGCAGCGCGGCCAGTCGGATCAGATTGCACATCCGCGTGGCCTTTTCGAGATCGCGACTGGCGACGTGGAATTCAAATTGATTGCGAGGGGCCAGGATCTGCAGGATTTGCAGGCACAGGTTGCCGCCGCCAACGATGAGCAGTTTTTTGCGGTGCATGGTGTTCTCCCTGGAAGACGTGAGGGACGGTGGTGTTCCCGATCACTAGCGCGGGTAAGCGCCGTTATCCACTGCGATGACTTTTCCGGTCAGGTGACGGCTCTGTTCCGACAGCAGGAACAGAATGACGTCGGCCACGCCGTCTGGCTGGATGGGCTCCTTGATGATTTCCTGTCGCTCGTACTCCCTGCGACGGGGATCGGGAATACGGTCATGAATCGAGGTGTCGCGAATCAGCCCCGGGGACACGGCGTTCACCCTGATCCGGGGAGCGAAGTTCCAGGCGTTGGATTTGGTCAGGCCGATCACGCCCGCCTTGGTCGCGCCGTACCACGCATCCATGCTCCCGACCTCCCCTGCCACCGATGTGATGTTGACGATGCTGCGCGAGTAGCCCGCCGCCGACTCCCGCCGCGCGAAGTCCTTGGACAGGCATCCCAGCGACTTGAGGTTGACGGCCCAGATCTCGTCCACTTCCCAGTCGCTGTAGTCGTAGACACTCTTGCCGTGATAGATCCCGGCGTTGTTGACCAGGGCATGCAGCGAACGATGTTTGTGGAGGTCGTACAAGTTGCTGATAAACGACTGATAGACGTGTGCCTGGGAGAAATCCGCCAAGTGGGTTTCCAGCCGATGCGGGGGCAGACGCGCCTGCAACGCTTGCAGTCCCAGGCGGTCCTTGTCAGCGGCGATGACGTAGTAGCCGGCCTCGGCGCAAGCAAGGGTAGTGGCCTTGCCGATGCCATTGGCGGCGCCCGTGATGACGATTTTTTTCATGGCTGTCCCTCCTCCGTGAACTGATTCATACGCTCGTAGAAAGGTCGATGCAGCTGGTCATACGTCATCAGGTGGGGATTGGCGTGCAGAGGACGCGGGTCGAAATCGGCACTGTCCGGCATGATCGTGGTGCTGTGCTCGGCCTCCTTGTGCCAGCTGCGCCAGGCCTTCCATTGCTCGGGGCAGGTTGCACTCCAGCTCAATGCCTCGGCCATGAAATCCAGTTGCAGGTGGTCGCAAAGCCTGCGCACGGTGCGCTCCGGGTGGCTGGCCAGGTCCTCGGCGTTGATCACACAGGGGGTGTGGCCGGTCAGCCGCCTGACCTCGCGGAAGATTTCGTACAGCGCTTGATGACCGATAGCGTGCGCCGGCATCTCCGGGAAGATGGCGTGATGGGACAGAATCGCCCGGGCCGGATCGCGAATGATGAAGACGTTCTGTTGCTCCGTTAGAAACTCGGCGTCGGCCTTCAACCGGTCGAGGCAGTGATAGGCCATGTCTTTGTGAAAAACATGGGCGCGCTGGCGGGTGGCACGCAACAGGGCCTTGATCGCTTCGTAGTCGCGGGGCATCGCGCAGTTGAGGTTCCCATGGGGAATGGCTGACTGTTCGTCGAACGCCATGTGCGAAAAAGGCTCGTGGAAAACCTCGAAATCACCGCGCTCGATGAACACCCTTTCCAGCACCGTCGATCGCGAGCGCGGATGAGCCCAGAGGGCAATCATGCGGTTCATGCCCGCCCCTCCACGGTCGCTGGACGACGCGCGATGCGAGGCGCGACACCTGGCGGATCCAGGGTGTCGTTGATGAAACCCTGCAGGCGCTGCACGCCCAGGCGTACGTCATTGCCTGCGGTCAGGAACGCCGGATGACGGGCGTATTCGTCCGGATTCAGGCCATCCTCAAAGTACGCCTGGTTGAAATACGGAATGGCCAGGAGACGATCAAGGACTTTGCCGGGGATCTGCACCCATTCCGTCGCCGGCGCGATGCTGCGCCCGGCCTGCTGGCGACGCACAAGATACTCGATGAGCCGAGGCGTCAGCGTGTACAGCGTGGTGTCAGCGCCCGTGCGCTGCAGATGCCAACAATGCTCGCGCCCACGCGCATCGGTGTCGACCTTGATGCTGCACAGCAACAGTTGCACCGGTGTCTCGCGCCGGCGAATGAGCGCCTGCATCGCCTGATACACCGCCAGCTCCGCCCAGCGCGTGTCTCTGGGCCGGAGTTTGTTGCAGCAGTGACGCGCCTGCCGCGCAAATTCCGGTTCCGCACCCAGTCGGCCAATCATGAAGCTGACCACGTAACGCGCCCGCTCCGTGCTCACCCCGTTGACGAGCGCCCGCTGACGCCCGGCGTGAACGGCCCTGAGGCAGGCATCCAGCTGGGAAACGGTAAAGCAGAAAGTGTTGTTGATCGAGCAACCCCGCGCCACCAATTGTTCGATGGCGCGATAGCCCTGGGCGCTGCCCGGGATCTTGATCATGATATTCGGCGCCAGCGCCGCCAGCTCCAGCCCGCGGACAACCAGCGCGTCCTGATTCATCCAGTGCCCGCCCTCGATTTGCGCCGACAGCCAGCCGTATCGTTGCCTTGAACGCTTGAACAGCGGCAGCAACGGTTGAGCGCTGTCGATGACCACCTGGTTGTAGAGCTGTCGCAGCCGAGCGTCTGCCGACATCGAAGGGGGCAGGGTGTGGAGAAAATCACGGTAATGAGCGGCATTGCTCATGACCGCCTGACTGATCAGCGTCGGGTTGGTGGTGGCCCCGCTGACGCCGGCATCCGAACTACCCGGTTCATCGGGCAATAATCCGGTTATAAGATCGCGCATATCCGGATAAGCCTGCACCAACTTTTTGCCGCACTCCTTATATACAGTCGGTGACGAATCAAACCAGACTTGCGCATCGGAGTTATGACATTTTAAAAGGTGAACGAAGCCTGAAACATCCATAACAATGCCCTTCCCTTTTCGATAGATTCACGAACGTCGAGGCCCCGGTTGCATATGGGCAAAATGCCAGCTTTTTCAGGCTGATAGTCAGGGATCTGAGCCGTCGAGGCATTTAAGATGGATCCATTGGGATAACCTGTCAAATGCAATTAGCCGGGTTGCTAATGCCAAATAGGAATAAGAGTTATGATTTTCAACGTCGAATATGACGACGAGTACATATTAAAATTTCCTCCCTTTTTTGAAGTAACTCAAACGAATGAAATTCAGTATTCCATACAACATTCAGTGCAGATTTGTATTGATGAGTGGCTAATCGTAATAAACGTCACACCCTGAACTGCCGAATTAATCAGTCATGGTACTTATATTATTGAGTTGCCAAGATGCAAGCGCATGTGTCGTCAACGCGTTTCCCCAGGAAAAAGCGAAGGCCTTGTCGCAGCGCGCCCTGCACGTTCTACTCGACGGCTGCCAGACGTTGGGTTATGAAAGCGCTGCGGCAGTGACTGCGCCGCGCCAGATCAAAAAAACAGACCAAGAGAGCTGACCGTGAGCAAACCTTCCGATACCGAACGCTACAGCTACAAAGCCCGCTGGTTTCACTGGGTGATGGCGATCCTGATTGTGCTCGCCTACGCGCTGATCCTCAGCCGTACCCAACTGGCCCGTGGCAGTGATGCGCGAACCTTCGTCGTGCAAACGCATTTCTGGGTCGGCATCGTCGTGCTGGTCATGGCGTTTTTCCGCATTGCCGAGCGCCACCGCCATACGCCGCCGGGCATCACCCCGCCCCTGGAGGGCATCTTGCGTCTGGCGGCCACGTTGTCCCATTACGCGCTGTACGCCTTCCTGTTCGCGCAACCCCTGCTGGGTCTGTTCACCGTGCTGCTGGAACGCGGCGCCCTGCCCATCCCCCTGACCTCCCTGAGCATTCCGGCGCCATTCGACATGTCCAAGGACACCGCCGAAACACTGGAGCATTACCACATCCTGCTGGGCACGATTTTTTACTACGTCATCGGCCTGCATGTGGTCGCGGCGATCTGGCACCACTTCGTGCGCAAGGACAACACTGTCAAACGCATGGTGTAAGCGCGACCCTTCCTTCGTCAGCGCCTCTCGCTTCAGCCCTTTCCGTGGGCCTCGTCGAGGAGCTGGCGAATGACCTGCTCCTGGGTGTCGTAGGCGCCTTCGCCAAAGTGGGTGTAGCGGATCTGCCCCCTGGCGTCGATGAGGTAATGCGCGGGCCAGTATTGATTGTCGAAAGCGCGCCAGATGGCGTAGTCGTTGTCGATGGCGATCGGGTAATTCAGGCCCAGCCTGGCGACATGCTTGCGCACGTTGTCGATGACCCGTTCGTACGGGTATTCGGGGGTGTGCACGCCGATCACCACCAGGCCTTCCTTCTCGTACTTCTTCGCCCATTGGTTAACGTAAGGAACGCTGTGCTGGCAATTGATGCAGTCGAAAGTCCAGAAGTCGACCAGCACCACCTTGCCGCGCAGGGATGCCTCATTCAGCGGCGGCGAGTTAAGCCACGCGGTAGCGCCGGACAACGAAGGCATCGCGCCTTGGCTGCTGACGTCCGGTGCCGCTGCGGCTTTGACGCTGGAGACGACGTAATCGATGACTCTGGGCACGCCGCGGAGCAGGCCCTTTTCCACCGCTGCTGCGCCCTCGGATGAGGTGCCGGCGAGCAGTTGATTCTGCGAGCCCGTGGCGATGGTCACGGCCACCAGCAACGCAGCGAACCCAACGCCACGGCGCAGCCAGGCAGTGACCGGCAGCGACAGTTTCAGCCGCGCGAGCAATCCGCGTCCGGCGAAGATCAGCCCCCCCAACGACACTGCGCTGCCAAGCCCGTACGCCAGCAGCAACAGGCTGGTCTGCGCGCTCGGCCCTTGCAACATGGCGCCGGTAAGAATGATCCCCAGAATCGGCCCGGCACACGGCGCCCATAGCAGCCCGGTGGCAACGCCGATCAGTAATGAAGCAGACGGACCGGACAAGCGCCGCGTGGCGGGGTCGAGCCGATTGCCGAGCGCCACCAGCGGCAGCATCAGCCAGTGACCCACGCGGGCGGAAAGCAGCGACAGGGCAAACAGCGTCAGGACCACCAGCGCGACGTCGCGGCCGATACCGTTTGCCGCCACCACCCAGTCGCTGCTCACCACCGCCAGGCTTGAGACCAGCGCAAACGTCAGCGTCAGCCCCAACAGGGTCATCAGCACCGACCCCGCCGTCCGATCGGCCCGGGCAAACAGAAAGGGTACGACCGGCAGGATGCAGGGGCTGAGCACCGTGACGATGCCGCCCAGAAACGCGATCAGAAACATGGGCGGTCACCCACATCGCTGATGAGCGTGGCGGACAGAAAGGCGAAGATGAGTTTCTTCCAGTTCATGGCGGGCTCCGGGCACTGGGCACGTTGGATGTAGCAGCGGCCGAGGCGTGATGCCTCGGATCCGCCATTCAACGTCCGGGAGGTGTCGCCGGTGTGTCCGGGAAATCAGTGAATGAATAAGTACGTATCTGCCGTGGAGCGGGATACACGGCGATACCGGCGGGCCGATTCAGCGGCCGTTCACTGAATCCACCTTGCCATCCACGGGGTCCGGCGGCACGGCGCCGTCCTGACTGGTGTCGATGCTCACCACCACCGACATCCCCGGGCGCAAACGGTCCACGTCATGCTGATCGTCGTCGATGGTGATGCGCACCGGAATGCGCTGGGCGATTTTGACGAAGTTGCCGGTAGCGTTATCAGCAGGCAGCAGGCTGAACTCGGACCCCGCCGCCGGCGAGATGCGCTGCACCCGGCCGCGCATTTTCAGGTTTTCCAGCGCGTCGACGGTGAAGCTTACCGGCTGGCCCAGACGCACGTTGGCCATCTGGGTCTCCTTCATGTTGGCGATAATCCAGCGCGGGCGCGGCACCAGCGCCATCAACTGCGCACCGGAGTTAACGTACGCCCCCAGGCGCACCCCGATCTGCCCCAGCTGACCGTCCCGAGGTGCAGTGATGCGCGTGTTGGTCAGGTCGATCCGCGCCAACTCGATGGCCGCCTCGGCGTTCTTTACCGACGCTTCCAGCGAGCCGCGATTGACGATCACCGTTTGCAGGTCCTGACGGGAAATCTCCAGCGCCGCCTTGGCTTCGGCCAATGCTGCCTTTGCTTGTGCATCGGCCGCGCAGGTCACGTCGAATTCGCTTTTCGACACCGACCCATCGATCACCAATGCCTGCCCCCGGCGAAGGTCGGCAGCGGCCTTGTCGCTCTGCGCCTGGGCGTTTGCGATAGCAGCCTGACGTTGGGCAATGGTGGCCTCGGCGCTGCGCCGCTGTTGCAGATTATTGGCCAGCGCGGCCTGCTGAACGCCCAACTGGGCAATGCCCTGATCCAAGTGCTGCTGGTAAATCCGGTCGTCGATGCGCACCAGCAGATCGCCCTGCCTGACCCACTGGAAATCCTGCACCGGCACTTCGTAGACGTAGCCGCTCAGTTGCGGGCCGATAATCGTGGTCTGCCCGCGAATCAGAGCATTCTCGGTGCTTTCGATCGGGCTGCTGAACGGTGGCAACTGCCACGCATACAGCACGATGAGGACGCCCGCCAGAGCAATGCCGCCGAACAGAATCGCCGACACCAGGCGTATGCGCGCCGAACGCGGTTGCGTGGTGGCCGGCATGACCGCTGGCGCAGGCGCTGCGGAACTCGCCTGTGACGGGGCGGCGTTGGACGGCGCATTGCCAGAAGAGCCGCCTGAAGCGCTGTTTGGAGGGGTGCCAGAAGGTTTGCCAGGTTCTGTCATGAAGGTTGAGCGCCAGAAGGTGTTAAGGGAGATGCTGAAGGTGTCGCCGGCGTAAACGGCGCGACCGGCTCCGTGGTGATCCACAGCCAGGTGGCGCGGCCGGTGATCCAGATCATGGTCAGCACCGCGATGACCGCGATCAGCATGAATACGTCGTTGTAGGCCAGGGTATTGGCCTCGCGGGTGGCGGCGGTTGCCAGCGAGCGAATGCCCAGGCTGGTGCGCGCGGCCGGATCGGCGATGGCCGAAATATACGCACCGCTCGCGCTTTGCAGGCGCGATTGCACCTGAGCGTCGATCAGCGTGACGTGCTCGACGATGTGCGCCGAATGGAATTTCTCGCGCCAGACCTGAAAGGTGCCCAGCAGCGCCGAGCCGATCAGGCTGCCGACGTTCTGGGTGATCCCGAACATCACCGAAAAACTGACCATGTTGCGCGGGTTGCTGATCACCCCGCTGATCCCCAGCACCAGGGTTGGCCCCAGAAAGAAGGTGCCGCCGAACGCCAGCAAAAACTGGCTGAAATACATCTGCGGTTCACGGGTCAGGCTGGTGGAGAAGCTGTCCATGCTCGAACCGATCGCCATCAGTGCCAGGGAGATGATCAGCGGCTTGAACAGGTGCTGCGGATCAATCGTCAGCGCGCTGACTGCCAGGCCGGCGACGCTGCCCAGCAGCATGAACAGGTACAGCGTGTGCAGCTGCTCGGTGCCCTGATTCATCCCCTGAAGAAAACCGACCGCGCCGGTGGATTGCTCCGACAGCACGATCCGCGTCAGCAGCACGCCGAAGGCGAAGCGGATCATCCGGCCACTGCCCAGCCAGCGGGTGATCAACAACGGTCGGGTGCGGTTGTGCTCGATACACAGCCCGGCAAGGATCAGCACGATGGACGACGCCAGGGCGATGCCGATCCAGGGCTCTTCAAGCCACCATTCGATCCGCCCCAGCGACAACGCCGCGCACAACGCCGCGAAGCCTGAAGCGAGCAAGGCAAAGGTCAGGAAGTCGAGTTTTTCGAAGGCTTTGAAGCGGTCACCGGGGGGCAGTTTCAGAATCAGCACGCAACCCAGGGACAGCAGGCACATGCCCAGTTCGAACAGGTAAAGCCCGCGCCACTCGGCAATCTGCAGCAGGTCTTCGGACACCAGTCGCGCCAGCGGCGTTGCCAACTGCGCGGTGCCGAGGCCCAGCACCAGGGCTTTCATTCGCCACTTCTGCGGGAAGGCCTGAATCATGTAGTACAGGCCCAGCGAACTCAGTGCCGCGCCGACCATGCCGTGAGCAGCGCGAACGGCGATGGCCGATTCGATGTCGTTGACGAACAGGTGCGCGAAGGTGACCAGCGCGTACAGCACCAGAAATACTTCGGTGAACGCGCGCAGACCAAACTGCTGGCGAAACTTCACCAGCAGCAGGTTCATCGACACATTGGTCATGACGTACGCGGCGGGCAGCCAGGCAATCTCGGCCTGGGTGGCACCCAGCGAGCCTTGCAGGTATTGAAGGTTGGCGACCACCAGCGCGTTGCCCAGCCCGCCGGTCAACGCCACGATCACGCCGACGATGGCATACGCCCAGCGCTTGGGCGTTGCGTGCAACGGCGTCGACGGCGAGCCCGGCAACGTCGGTCGCTCGTGGGGAGCCCAGTCGTGCGGTCTGTACTTGTCGTTCATTGAGCGGACCTGATGAATGCCGTGCCGAGCCACTGAAAAAGCGATGGGGCCAGCCGCTATGAAAGCGGCCGCCTGTGAAGGCTAGCTGAGCATTCTCAGCTAATCATTCTCAGCTCCCGCGCCTGCTCCAGTGTGACATCCACCGCATGAATGCTAGCCTGCCGGTGCTTGAGCATCCCGCCGCTGCGGCCGTTGAACACCGCGTTGATCTCGGCGAGGATCGACAACGCCACGCTGTGGGGCGCGTCACCGCCCAGGTCCAGCCCGACCGGGTAATGCAGGCTGGCCTGGGCAGCGGCTTGACGGGCCTGATCCGGCAGCTCGTCGAGCAAACGTTCGGTGCGGCTGCGTGGTCCGAGCTGCCCAATGTAGCGCGGCGTGGATTGCAGCACCTGTCCCAGCCAGTGGCGGTCCTGGCTCAGGCTGTGGGTCATCACCACCACGGCGGCATCGGCGACCATCCCGTGCAATTCGGGCATTGGCTGCAGCGGCGCCGACAGCACCTGATCGGCCTCGGGAAAACGCTGGGGCCGGGCGAAGTGCGAGCGCGCATCGATCACCGTGATGTGCCAGCCCTGCAGACGCGCCATGCTGACCAAGGGCATCGCGTCATGGCCGGCACCGAAGACCACCAGTCGACGCGGGGCTGCGATGAACTCCAGCAGCACTTCAACGGCACCGTCCGCGCTTTCGTAAATACGTGTGGCCGAACGGCGGGCGTCGAGCACCGTTTTCAGGTCCTCGGCCACGGCCGTCGCCAGCCAGCGTTCGCGCATTTCGATGTGCACCTGCCCGGATGAACGAATCGCCACCCGCTCACCCAGCGCCGTGTGGCGTTCGCTTTGCGTACCGATCACCGTCGCCAGCGCAGCGCCAACACCGCTGGCCTTGACCTCACGCAACACGTCGACCACCAGACTTGCCGCCCGGGGATCTATCCGTTCGAAGAGGATGTGCACCGTGCCATTGCAACCCAGGCCAAAGCTGAGTTCGGCGTCTTCGAGTTCGTCGTCGTCCTCGCCGGTGCTGTACGTGCGCAGGGACGGCTTGCCATTGGCGGTCAGCCACCAGGCCTTTTTGCTGACGTCGCTTTCGAGGCAGCCGCCGCTCACGGTGCCGGTCGCCTCGCCCATCGGGGCGATCACCATCCGCGCACCCGGACGTCGGTACGCCGAACCCTCGACCTTGACCACCGTGGCGATCACCACTTCCTGCTGCCCGGTCTGCGCTTCATCGAGCGCCCCCAGCAGACTGGATAGATCATTCATGCGCGTCCCCAAAAACCGGTTTATTCATCTGGCGTGATTCACTTTTAACCTTACCTCTAACCTGCAACGCCCCTGCCCTCTCGGGCAAACGTGCTGTTGTGCAGACTGTGCGTCGTCGCGCAGGTTCAGGTTTTGCCTGCAAAACACGTGTTGTGCGCAGCGCACTTGCAGCGAATGGCCAGCAGGTTACCGCAGACGGCGCGCGGATTGGCCATCGGTCACCCGCGGCGCGAATCAGCCCGCGCCGGGACTACACTCGGTGCGTGCCGTTAAATCCATGCAAAACGCTGATGATCCAAGGCATCAACGTAGTCATGGGAAGTGGCCGTCCTTCATTTGGATATTTCGGTTGAACATTCCGAGCGACGCGAGCCTCAAACCCTGAATCGCCGTACCGCCTGGCTGTGTGGAATCACTCCACCGGGTCCACCGGGCATCGGCTACGCCGGAGAGCACCTGATGACGCGCCAATTACGCCAGCTTCGCGAAACATCCTCCACGCACACCCTGTGCCAGCGCTTTCAAAGCGTGCGCGACCGTACCGAATTTCTGGTCGAGCCGCTGAGCGCCGAGGACATGGTGGTGCAGTCGATGCCCGATGCCAGCCCGGCCAAATGGCACATGGCGCACACCACATGGTTCTTCGAAACCTTTCTGCTGGCGCCGAACCTGCCGGCCTACGAAGCGTTCGATCCGACGTTCGGCTACCTGTTCAATTCCTATTACGAAGCTGTCGGCCCGCGTCATCCGCGTCCGCAGCGCGGCCTGATGACCCGGCCAAGCGTCGATCAGGTCCTGGCCTACCGCAGGCACGTCGACGAAAACATGACGACGCTGCTGCTGACGCCGCTCAGCGACGAGATGACCAGCCTGATCGAACTCGGCCTGGCCCACGAAGAGCAGCATCAGGAACTGCTGCTGATGGACATCCTTCATCTGTTCAGCCTGTCGTCCCTGAAACCCGCCTACAGCCCGCGCTGGCCGAAAGACCTGTCGGGCCGTCGCGGTCATTTCAAGCCGCTGAGCGCCGGCCTGACCGAAATCGGCCACGACGGCGACGGCTTTTCGTTCGACAACGAAGGCCCACGCCACACCACGTATTTGCAGTCCTTCGAGATCAGCGACCGGCTGGTGACCAACGGGGAGTGGTTGAGCTTTATTGCTGACGGCGGCTATCACACCGCTGCGTTGTGGCTGTCCGAAGGCTGGACCCTGGTGCAGGAAAATGGCTGGAATTCGCCGATGTACTGGCAGCACGACGAGAACGGCTGGAAGCGCATGAGCCTGCGCGGCCTTGAGTCGATTGACCCTTCGGCGCCGGTCACGCACATCAGTTACTACGAAGCCGCCGCGTTTGCGCTCTGGGCCGATGCGCGCCTGCCCACCGAAGCCGAATGGGAAGCCGCCGCCCGCGCCGGTTTGCTGGAGCAAGTGGACGATGTGGCCTGGCAGTGGACTCAAAGTGCCTACAGCGCCTACCCCGGTTTCAAGCCCTCAGTGGGCGCAGTCGGTGAGTACAACGGCAAGTTCATGGTCAATCAGATGGTCCTGCGCGGTGGTGCCAGCGTTACGTCGCCCGATCATTGCCGCCTGACCTACCGCAACTTCTTCCACGCCGACAAACGCTGGATGGTGTCTGGCCTTCGCCTGGCCCGTGATAGCCGTCAGCCCGGCGTGGTGGACCCGAATGACAGCGAGTTTGCCCGCGACGTGGTGGCCGGTCTCGGCGCCCCGGAGAAAACCCTGTCACCCAAGTATTTCTATGACGCTGCGGGTTCCGACCTGTTCGAAGCCATCTGCGAAACGCCTGAGTACTACCCGACGCGCGCCGAAACCGGGTTGCTGAAACGCATCGCCGGCGAGATCGCTGCGACGGTTCCGGCGGGCGCGGCACTGGTGGAATTTGGCAGTGGCGCCAGCGAGAAAACCCGTCTGCTGCTGGATGCTGCGCCGCACATCGGCGTTTACGTGCCGATCGACATCAGTGTGACGGCATTGAACAAGGCCGCGCGGTCCCTGCGCCAGCGTTACCCGGCGCTGATCGTCGCGCCGCAAGTCGACGACTTCACCCGCGTACTTACGCTGCCTGAAGAAGCCGACGGCCACACCCGCGTGGGTTTCTTTCCGGGCTCCACCATCGGCAACTTCAGCCACGAGCAGGCCGTTGATTTTCTCCACGGGGTCCATGACGTGCTGGGTGAAAACGCCCATTTCATCGTTGGCGTCGATCTGGTGAAGGACGAGCAGACACTGGTGGCGGCGTACGACGACGCCGAGGGCGTGACCGCGCAGTTCAACAAGAATCTGCTGACGCGCATCAATCGGGAGCTGAGCGCCGACTTCGACGTCTCTGCTTTTGATCACCTGGCCGTGTGGAACGCGGAACAGGCCTGCATGGAAATGCACCTGGTCAGCCGCAAACAGCAGAGCGTCACCGTTGCCGGTCACACCTTCCGCTTCGCCGCCGGGGAACGCCTGCACACTGAGAACTCCCACAAATTCACGGTTGAGTCGTTCACCGAACTGGCCGCGCGTGCGGGCTGGACCGTCAGCGAATGCTGGATCAGCGACGCGCCGGAGATGGCGTTGTTCAGCTTGCAGGCGTGACAGATGATGGGCTCATTCCCGCCGGAAACTTCATTGTCATTTGCAAAATGGCGCTGGTAGCATCCGTTCGCACCCTCACGGACCCCGGCAATACAGCCGGGGATTGAGCACAACAATAATCAACAGGGAGTCAGCGATGACGGCTCAGGTAATACCTGCCGAATACGCGGGCCAGCAATCAGCCTGCGCGAGCGTTCTGTCCGACGTACGCAATCACATTGGTCACCTCACCCTCAACCGCCCCCAGGGCCTCAACGCCATCGACCTGCACATGGTCCGTCAGCTGCAGTACCAGCTGGACGCCTGGGCGAAGGATGACAACGTTTACGCCGTGGTCCTGCGCGGTGCCGGCGAAAAGGCATTCTGCGCCGGCGGCGACATCCGCTCGCTGTACGACAGCTTCCAGGCCGGCCGAACCGAGCACCTGGATTTCTTCGTCGAAGAATACGCGCTGGACCTCACCCTGCATCATTACCGCAAACCCGTGGTCGCCCTGATGGACGGCTTCGTGCTGGGCGGTGGCATGGGCCTGGCCCAGGGCGCGGACCTGCGCGTGGTCACTGAGCGCAGCCGTCTGGCGATGCCGGAAGTGGCAATCGGTTATTTCCCTGACGTGGGCGGCAGCTACTTTCTGCCCCGTGTGCCCGGCGAGTTGGGGATTTATCTGGGCGTTACGGGCGTGCAGATTCAGGCCGCCGATGCGCTGTATTGCGGGTTGGCGGACTGGTACCTCGACAGCGAACGCCTCAATGACCTCGATCTGCAGCTGGATAACCTGAAGTGGAGCCTGACCCCGCTCAAGGATGTGCAGGGCGCGCTGGCGAAACTCGGCGTTCAGCACTTGCCTGCGCCGCCGCTGGCGAAGCTGCGTCCGGCCATCGATCATTTCTTCGGCCTGCCGGACGTCCCGAGCATCATCGAGCAACTGTCGCAAGTGAGCGTCTTCGATACCCATGCCTGGGCCCTCGACACCGCCCAGTTGATGCAAACCCGTTCACCGCTGGCGATGGCGGTCACGCTGGAGCTGTTGCGCCGCGGCCGGCACCTGCCGCTGGAGAGCTGCTTCGGCCTGGAGCTGCATCTGGACCGCCAGTGGTTCGAACGAGGTGACCTGATCGAGGGCGTTCGTGCCTTGATCGTAGACAAAGACAAGAAACCGCAATGGAGCCCTTCCAGCGTGCAGGCCCTGGATGCCGAGCACGTCGCAAGCTTCTTCAGCGGTCATGAGGCGTGACCTATGCAAGATCTTGAACTGACCGAAGAACAAGTAATGATCCGCGACATGGCGCGGGACTTCGCGCGCAATGAAATCGCGCCCCATGCCCAGGCCTGGGAACAAGCCGGCTGGATCGACGACGCGCTGGTGGCGAAGATGGGCGAACTGGGCCTGCTCGGCATGATCGTCCCGGACGAATGGGGCGGCAGTTACATCGACTACGTCGCCTACGCGCTGGCAGTCGAGGAGATCTCCGCCGCCGACGGTGCCACCGGCACGTTGATGAGCGTGCACAGTTCAGTGGGCTGCGGGCCGGTGCTCAACTACGGCAGCGACGCGCAGAAACAACAGTGGCTGGAAAAACTCGCCAGCGGCCAGGCCATCGGCTGCTTCTGCCTGACCGAACCCCAGGCCGGTTCCGAAGCCCATAACCTGCGCACCCGCGCGGAGCTGAAAGACGGCCAATGGGTGCTCAACGGCGCCAAGCAGTTCGTCAGCAACGGCAAGCGCGCGCAGTTGGCGATTGTCTTCGCCGTGACCGACCCGGAGCTGGGCAAGCGCGGCCTGTCGGCATTTCTGGTGCCCACGGACAACCCCGGTTATCGCGTCGACCGTATGGAACACAAGATGGGCATCCGCGCCTCCGACACTTGCGCGGTAACCCTGAGCAACTGCCGGATTCCGGCGGAAAATCTGCTGGGTGAACGGGGCAAGGGGCTGTCCATTGCCCTGTCTAACCTGGAAGGCGGCCGCATCGGCATCGCCGCCCAGGCCTTGGGCATCGCCCGCGCGGCATTCGAGGCGGCGTTGGGTTATGCCCGCGAGCGTGTGCAGTTCGACAAGCCGATCATCGAACACCAGAGCATCGCCAATCTGCTGGCCGACATGCACACCCGCATCAACGCTTCTCGCCTCTTGGTCCTGCACGCCGCGCGCCTGAGAACGGCGGGTAAACCCTGCCTGTCGGAAGCGTCCCAGGCCAAGCTGTTCGCTTCTGAAATGGCCGAGTGGGTCTGCTCCAAAGCGATACAGATTCACGGCGGCTATGGCTATCTGGAAGATTACCCGGTGGAGAAATACTACCGGGACGCGCGGATCACCCAGATCTACGAAGGCTCCAGCGAAATCCAGCGCCTGCTGATCGCCCGCGAGCTGCGGCACTACGGGCTGTAAGGGTCACGCCCCTCCCCCCCCCAGAAACGCCGAGCCCCTCAGGGCTCGGCGTCTGTCACTCAGCGACCGCCCGGCGCGGGGCTCGGCACGACAAAGCTGCGTCGCCCCAGCCGCAGAATCAGCAGGGTCACCGAATCGGCATTGGCCAGAATCACCTGGCCGCGTTTGCGTGCATCGCTGAGAAACACGTCGCGGGCCTCCTCCAGGGTTTTGCTGCGCGTGAGCTTCAGGATTGCATCGTGTTCAAAGCCCTCTTCCTCATCAAAGTCACGCCACTCGCCCTCCCTCAACTGCAGAAACAGCTCATCCCGGGCGCTCAGATGCGACAAGCCGTACGCCTGCAGGCGTTCGATATCTGCTTTGAGCTTGATATTGTTGGCGTTGTTTTCGAGCAGCAGGTCTGTATAGGGCGCCGTGGTTTCCAGGTAGGCAATGTCATGGGTATCGAGCACCAGGTGCGAGAGTTCGTGGATCAAGGTCGTCGCGCGGTAATGGGCCGGGAAATCGAATCCCTCCAACGCGGCCTCCCGCTTCAGCGGAAACTGCGGCGCATCGAAATACCGGTCAGTCAGAAACACGCGTTTTTTCGGGTCTCTTTTGATGACGAAGCCCATGGTGGCTCCGTGGCCTGCGCGGTTGGTGCCCACCACAAACCGTGGCGATGAGTAGGGCGACAAAGACGCATCCATGACCTCGTCGAAGATTGCCTTGATCGCGCGTTCGGTATCGACCAACAGCTCGTGGTCGGGCGAACTGACACCGAAAAAGTCACCGATGATCTGCGTGACGCGCGGGTCCAGCGGGGCGCCGGGGGCATGAACGTTGAGGTTGTCCAGGGCGTTTTCCAGATACCGCTTGGCCTGTAAATGGGCTTCGCCAATATGCCGCGCGCGCTCGCGATAGAACTTGCGTATGTCGGCCATGCCACTGGCTTCAATGAGCATTACGTCATCAGCGCTAACATCGGCAGCGTGTTTACGCAGTTTGGTCAGTGCCCCTCCGCCGCCCTTCAGACCGGACTGGATATCCAGCTGCCAGCGTTGATTTTCATCCAGCATGAGGCGCGGGCCAACCGTTCGGTCAGCACCGATAATCATCCAGCTGCCATCCCCGGCCTGGCGGCGCACCTCATAGACCCGTCCGGCGACCGCTGCGTACGCCTTCCCGTTGTTCGGATCCATGAACAGATTCAGCAAGTCATCGCGGCGCAGGTCTTTCAGCGAGATATTTGGGGCCTGCAGCGCATGCAGGCGGGCCAATTGTTCAGCGGTGAGCGTGACGCCACCCCAGTAGACGACCGGCGTCGGTACCTCCTCGTCCGCCACCAGATCGCCGCCGATCAACTCGTCTTTTTCAGCCTGCTCCCGGGCTGTCACCATCACGCCCAACGCAGCAGAAAATTCGGAGATGGCCTCCCCCCAGTGACGCCCTGACGCAGAAGCGGCCGACGCGCGAAACAGCGTATGGCTCTGCCACAACGCAACCATAGTGGCAAACTTGCCGGGCACAATGCTCAGTGCCTGCTCCAGTCCCAGGTAAGCCAGAAACTTGCGCGAAGCCTGATCGGCCTCCTCGGTCGTAACCGTGTTGGACTCGCCGACGTGAACCAGCAGGCTCACGGTGTCGGTGAACATGAACTGCAGCGCGTTACCTTTTTCTTCCGCCAGAGCAATCGTGACCGGCCCTGGCGTGTTTGTCGGCACATCGCCCGGCCCCTGATCAAAGAACGGCAGATGAGGCTCAACGAACCCGCCGTGCTCATAGCGCTTGCGAATCTCCGGGTCCAGTCGCTCCAGCAGCAGCCGTTGCAGGCTCGCGTCGCTGCGGATATCGGCCAGCAGCGCGGCCAGCGTGGTGTACTCGCGGAAGATGAAATCCGGATGGAACACGGCGTGCAGAATCACCGGGCCGCTGTCAGCGTCCTCGGCGCAGATCAGATAGACACCCCTGACGGTGTCTGCCGTCATGCCTTCGTCTGCGACCAGCCGCAGCGCGCTGATGATCGTCCGCTCATCGTCGAGCGGCTCGCGGGCTATCCCGTCGGGCATTTCAACCACTTGGGAGATGAATGCGCAGGCTCGGGGGCTCAGCTGTCCTTTCAGCTTCAGCTCCATCGCCACCGCCTGCATCATCGGTGGCATCTGGTTGACAAAAAGCTTGCTGCGTTTCAGCCATTTCCCGTCCGTCGGGTTCAACGTCTGACGCAGCAGCGTTCGGAACCCGGCGCCGACGTCCAGCCGTCGGACAGTCCTGCGCACGTAATCGGGGGTGATCACGCTGGCCCCATCAGACTGATCGGCGGAATGGATGCTCAGCACCGCGTCCGGGATGTCAACGAAGCGGTTGATGGCGTAGTCCGTCAGTGACTCGCTGCGTTCGAGGGTGGCGGCGGGAATTCCTGAAGGGATCTGTCCGATGCCGGGGGGCGCGGCGACGTAGCGGCGGTGAGTGACGGTGATCTGGTCAGGGTCCAGAGTGCGCTCGGGGAAATCCTTGCGCATCTGTTCAACCAGCCGGTCGCGTGCGTACTCGGAGAGCGTCGGGATGTCGAACAGAAAGCCATCGCCCCCTTCGCAGGCCATGAAATAACGGCGCGATAGCGCGTTATAGGCGCGAAGATCGCTGACAGAAGCCGACTTCATCCAGTCCGGCAACATCTCTTGAAACAATGAGGTATCGATGCGTATCGCCAGCGCATCAAGCATGTCGACCAGTTGCGTGTCCAGTTCAGTGGCCCCGGCAACGCGCCTGAACAGCCCGGCTTCGAAACGACAGCGGCGGGCGCGGGCGCACAGTTGCTGGAGGTTCTGTAGCTGGCGGTCAAACACACTTTGCTGCAACGCCTCGATCGCGTGGCCGTCGCAGCGAGTGAAGCGGACGCGAACCTGATCCGCTGGCTGCGTTTGGAGTTGGGTGCGCAGCAGCGCACGGTCGCGCTCCCCCAACAGCCCCAGCCAGTGCTCGCTGTGCTTGCGCCGCAGTCGCCTGCCCAATGTTTCGCTCAACGCCTGAGGCGAGGCAAAATGCTGCCAGCCCCGCCGGCCGCTCCAGAGCATCACGCCGGCATCGGGCGCCAGCGGCTGCCAGAGCGCCATCGAATCGCTAAGGGTGGCCCCCGCCTCTGCGCCATAGACCAGCGACAGCGAGAACACTTCGGTGATCGCCGCACCCGATTCTGTTCTCTGGGCACGGACAGGCGCGTTCATGACTTGCATGGCCATACGGGCAGGCTCGCTCTTGACTGCCCCCGTTCGCTCCCTGACCGCCAGATCCAGCCGCAATGCGTCTTCCCTGAGCACCAATGCCATGGAAACCGGTTGTAGCTGCCTGTCGCCCATACGCGCAAGGGCCGTGCGTGATCGTCCGAAACGCTCAAGGTAGCGTTCGACGAAATCCGCTGCCACGCGCTTGAGCATGAAGTTGATGAGCTCGATATCAAGGTGCGCCCCTGCGGCTTGACGGGTGAGCAGCAGTTGCGCCGTGTGTTCGAGGGGATCAGGACGGTGTCCGCTGACGCGCTCCAGCAAAAGCGCCAGCAGATCCATCGACGTGGCGTGCAAGGACTCACTGATGGCGACAGAGTCCGACTCCACATCGGAGGCGCCGAGCGGCTGCGACTCCAGCCAGCGCACCCGCACCTCGCCCGCGTACAGGCCGCGCGCCGAGGCCACGCATAAATAGCTTTGCAGCGCCTCCTCTGCATAGCTCACCAAGACGTTATCCAACTGGCGCAGATGCGCCGCATTGGTATCGGACACCTGAGTTTTCTCTATCCAGGAGGGCGTTGACAGCTGCAATTCAGGCGGCTCGGCGGTTTCGGAGACTGCCGGCTCTTGACCATTACTATCACCCTCCGGGTGCGGAGCGACCAAAATCAGGTCATCGGCGGCGCTGCTGCACCAGACGGCCGCAAAGTTCACCGGCTGATCATGCCGCCAGCGTCCGGCACTGAAATGCAGCTGACGCGGATCGATCAGCTGGCGCACGTCCAGCGCATCGTCATACATCGCTGACACCTTGACCGGGTCGGTCGACAAACCCGTGACGTACTGCAGATTGCGCAGCTGCAATGCCAGGATGGAATCCACCCGTTCGCGGAACAAGGGCCCGTCGACACTATCGAGCGAAAGCGTCAAGGCACCTTCACGCAGCAACAGTGGCTGGTCCACAAGCGCCAGTGTCGGGCGCAACAACTCGCGGCCTTCCGGGGTTGAGCAAAAAGAACTCAGCGCCGTCAGGTTGGCGAATCGACGCAGGCCGTGCTCCGGCGTAAACCACAGCAGCGGCAGATCGGCGGGGCTGAAATCGAAAACCAGCGTACCGGCCAGTGGCGTGGTCGTGCCGTCGGCCACGTGCAGCACAAGACGTCTGCAGCGCAAATGAGCTTCTGACGAGATATAGCGCGGACCGGACATGAGCAACGGCCTCACCGTTTCCTGCTCTTGCCGAGTGAGATGGCCCTCGTGGCCGTAGCGATTTAGCTCGTGGCACAGGCTAGTCGCGTAGATCTGGACAGCCATGTCGCGGCAGGAACCGGTAGCGCGTTGCTCGCTCCAGTAATCGCGCAGCAGTTGGGCAAATCGGTCAGGCAACGCTGGCGTTGTGTCGGCTATTGCCCGAGCGAATAATTCCGCGTCGCTATCGCTTACCACCCTCCCCTGCGCATCGAGGAATTGCTGCGTCACCCCCGCATTCTGATTGGAACCGCAAAACGCTTCAAACGCCGTTTGAGCGAGGGTTTGAGTCATCAACACAAGTTCTTCGTCGGCATTGAAAGCCGGTTGAATCATGTGCATGAGGTGCCTCGCCGGATCAATCTGCTTATCCGGAAACAGCCGAAGGAGTTGCAGGGCCATCGTTGACGTGACAGCGCGGGACAGGTCTGGCGTCAGCTTCAGTTGCTCGGTGAACTGCCTGACCGAATGGGCTTGATACTCAACGATGGCCTGCATCTGCGACTGAAAAACATCCTCGTCGATTTTTTCGTACTCGAACGAAGCTGCAGGGTCATTGCTCACAAATCGCGTGAGCAGTGTCTCCAATAGCTGCGAGCGACCGTCGAAGGCCTCGACCCCGGACGCCAGGGTAAACAGGAAAATCCGTGGATCGGCGGTCTGGGCATGGCTGAACATCAGCGCAGCACCGAGCTCCAGCGAACTGGGCGGCCCCTCGTTGAGAATCAGCCGGTCGACCCGCACCGGGTCGGGATCATCGGCGGCCATCGCGCCTGCCGCGCCTCTGAGCCAGGTCTGTTCGGATGAGCGGAGCACGCCGGCCGCGAAGGCGTGGTCGAGTTCGTCGAGAAAGCGCTGTCGCAGTGACGCGCTGCTGAAATACGTGGTGGTAACGGTGGACATGACAACTCCTTGAGCACAAGCGCCCACGGCCGGCGTTGGCCGGGCATGGGCAGGAAAGGCTGGGAGCGTAGGGAAGAAATCCACCGCGACTGCGGTACATAACGCTGTACACGGGCAAGGAAATTCAGGATTGAATGGCGAAGACGCGGCGACGTACGGCCATGAATGCGAAAGGCCTGCACGTTGAGTGGCGTGCAGGCCTTTTCATCAGAAGACAGTCCAGCCGATCAGACTTTCAGGGTGCGCTCAACATGGCCGGCGAATGCATCAATGATGTTCTGCAGGAACGGGCGGGTCTTCTCGCTCAGCTTGCCGTGTTCGTCAAAGAAGGTGCCCGCGTTGCCCAGGTACGCTTCCGGCTGCTGCATGCACAGCACGTCGAGGAACACGAAGCACTGGCGCAAATGCTGATTGGCACCAAAACCGCCGATCGCACCCGGCGACGCACTGACCACCGCCGCCGGCTTCGCACTGCCCCAGGCGCTTTTGCCGTAGGGGCGCGAGCCGACGTCGATGGCGTTTTTCAGCGCGCCCGGCACCGAGCGGTTGTATTCCGGGGTAACGAACAGAAACCCGTCTGCACCCTGCAAGGCCTGACGGAAGGCGGTGTAAGCAGCAGGCGGTGAATCATGGTCGATGTCTTCGTTATAAAGCGGCAGGTCGCCGATTTCGACGATGCTCAGTTTCAGGCTTGGCGGCGCCAGTTCGGCCAGTGCACGGGCCACTTTGCGGTTGATGGAATCTTTCCTCAAGCTGCCGACGATGACTGCAATCGAATGAACCTGGCTCATGAAACGGACCTTCTGCTGTTGGAGGAGATAACAGTTATAGATGAAACATGTGCGCAATTCTGTGTTGTTTTTCCGTTGCTGATCATCGAAACGTTCGATGCTGTAGCGTGGGTTATCGGCGCATGCGCGTCGCGCGGGCCGCGCTGCCGTCGGTCGCCACTATTTTTCCGAGGGCCGAAAACTCCCCCTGAAAACCGCGGTCTGACAGCCTTAGGCGAATAAGGTCCTGATAGAAATTTGGGAATTACCTTACAAGCGGACACGGTTTATTCACTCGCGGTGTTAGGATGCGAGCGAAAACGAGCAGTTATTTCCAGAGGTTACAAAGCAAATGGCTTCAGTTCTAGTTGGGCAATTTCATGCGCGGGACGCGGAGGGACGCGTTTACTCGGTGCATGAATTCCGTGAATCACAGCCCGATGAGGCTGATGGCAAGGAGCCCGTTTCAACTTATCGCCTGGCCATTGGCGACCGCGTCAAGCACTTGAGCGGAGAGGAATTCGAGTTGATTCAAAGCAAGGTCGTACTGACAAGAGAGCGCTGAGGCGCTGCTGCAAGCCCGGCTCTTGACACACAGGCCGCTCACTTTGCGCGGCCGCGAGTCAGGCCATAAGGGCTTGCGGCTTCAATCGACGACCGGCGCGTCGAACAGCAGATACCAGAAAATCGCCGCCTCTTGCGTACCCGGGTCTATCGCCCGGTACCGCAGATGATCCACCCCGCCGACCACAAACCCGTAGCGCTCATATAACCGGCACGCCGCCAGATTATTGTTCTGGGTTTCCAGGGTGATGCCCGGCAAACCACGCTTGCGGCTCCAGAACTGCGCCACGTCCAGCAGCTTTTGCGCCACGCCGTTGCGCCGCGCCCCGGTGTCGACCGCCAGCTCGTCGATGTGGGCGAAACCGTTCCAGTGCTGGCTGACCACCACATGGCCGACAGGCTGTTCATCGAGCCAGGCCACCAGCACAGTGCTGTCTGCGGCGTCCCGATAATTGCAGAACTCTTCGGAATCGATGCCGTAGTTTTTCAGGTAAGGCTCGACCGTATCCACTTGCCAATGCGCCACTGGCTCGCCGATCTGCACCCGCGCATAGCCGGTGACCGTGAACGTGAATTCGCTGTTGAGGATGTAATCCTCGAAGCACTCGTCAGCGACACGAATGCTGAAAGTCGGGCTGGACGTTTTCACCATGGGCCTCCTGCACCATTACCGGGATCGACATCACCTTCTATCAAGGCCGCCGCTTGACGCAAGCAGGGCCTTGAACGCCGCTGCCATCGTCAGGCTTCGGCCTGAGTCTGCGCCTCGATCAACTGGGTCCACAGGGCCGGGGCACCGGCGGATTTGGCGATCACGGCCAGACGTGCTTCGTGCTCCGCCAGCTCGGACTCGCTGGCGACGATGATGCGGCCCGGCGTGCGGTTGGCGATCCTGCGTATCTCGGAAGGACGGTCGGCACCGCCCTCGCCATCGTTGTTGCCCGCCAGCGACAGGGTCGTCTGGCCACCGGTCATCGCCAGATAGACTTCCGCGAGAATCTCGGAGTCGAGCAGGGCGCCGTGCAGGTCGCGGCCGGAGTTGTCGACGTCGTAGCGTTTGCACAGGGCGTCGAGGCTGTTGCGCTGGCCCGGATGCCGCTCGCGGGCCATGGCCAGGGTGTCGAGGATGGTGCAATAGCTGCTGAGGTTGGCGCGATCGTGCTGGCCGATCAGGGCAAATTCGTTGTTCAGAAAGCCGACGTCGAACGCCGCGTTGTGGATGATCAGCTGAGCGCCTTTGATGAACTCGAAGAATTCATCGGCGACTTCGGCGAAACGCGGTTTGCCGATGAGGAACTGGTCGGTGATGCCGTGAACGCCGATGGCGCCCTCGTCACTCTCACGGTCCGGTTGCAGGTAAACGTGGAAATGCCGCCCGGTCAGACGCCGGCCAATCAGCTCGACGCAGCCGATTTCGATGACCCGGTGGCCGTCGGTAACGGGCATACCGGTGGTCTCGGTATCGAGGACGACCCTTCGTTCAGTGATGATGTTTTGTACAGTCATTGCCTACCGCCTCAGCTTCAGGCGCGGATATTAGCATGGGGGTTTTGGGATGTGCGCAACCTTGCCAGACCGCACCTGCCAGTGTGGGAGCAAGCTTGCTCGCGAAGGGCCGATCCATCCACGGGGTCCCTGATGGCAGAAATATCTTTTCGCGAGCAAGCTCGCTCTCACAGTTTTATCCGGCGTCACCGTTCACGACTGTCATCAAGCGTGCTTGATGCCGCGCACTTCATCCACACCGCGGTTGGCCAACTGGTCGGCGCGTTCGTTGCCGGGATGGCCGATATGCCCGCGCACCCACTTCCAGCTCACGTTGTGCCGGCTGACCTGCTCGTCCAGTTGCTTCCACAGATCGGCATTTTTAACCGGTTCCTTCGCTGCTGTCTTCCAGCCGCGCTTCTTCCAGTTGGTCATCCACTCGGTGATGCCTTTCATCACGTACTGCGAGTCGGTCACCAGGATCACTTCACAGGGACGCTTCAGCTCTTCCAGCCCGCGAATGGCGCCGAGCAGCTCCATACGATTGTTGGTGGTGTTGGCTTCACCGCCCCAGAGTTCTTTTTCGACGCCTTTGCACACCAGCAACGCGCCCCAGCCGCCGGGACCCGGGTTGCCCTTGCAGGCGCCATCGGTGAAAAGTTCTACGGTATCGCTCATTACGATGTTTCCAGAAATTGAGAAAGCGTGGCGCCTGCCTGTGAATCAAGGCTCGGGCGTGCGCCGATTGACCTTGGCCATCGGCAGCGGCAGCAGTTTGCCCATCGGCTCGCGACGCGGCATGCGCACAGGCCGCAGCCCCACACTCATCTTGCGCGCGATCAATAGATAGAAGCCGCCGCCGGGACTTTGCCAGCCATCGCCGAGACGTTCGAGTCCGGCCAGACGGGCCTGCCACTTGGGCGAAGCGAGCGGCGGACGATAGCACCCGAAGCGCCGTTTCTCCAGCGCGAAGCCCAGCAGGTTGAGCCAGTCGCCGACCCGTGAAGGCGAGATGCAGCGGGCCCTGCGCAGGGCGTCATTGGCGAAAAAATGGCGGATGCCCCAGGTGCTCCAGGGGTTGATGCCGACGATCACCAGATGCCCGCCGGGACGCACGCTGCTGGCGGCTTCGCGCAACAAACCGTGGGGCGACAGGCAGAAATCCAGACCGTGCTGCATGACCACCACATCGGCGGCGTGCTCGCTCAACGGCCAGGCCTGCTCTTCGCAAACAATTTCAACGCCCGGCAACGGCGCGCCCAGCCGCACGTTGCGCTGCACTTGCTTCGCCGCCGGCGGCGTTTGTGCCGACGGGCCGTAATGCACCAGATAGCCGCCGAAAAAACGCTCGAGCTCTTGTTCCAGCACACGGCTTTCTTCTTCCAGCAACAACTGCCCCAGGGGCCCGGACAGCCAGTCGCGGGCTGCGCTGATCAGCTCAAGCCACTCGGGATCGGCCTGGGCGAACGCTTCATCGGTCATTTCCGGTCTCCATGAGAGGGTCATTGCGATAGAGACTCGCCTCGAGTCTGTTCAGACCCTAAGATGCTTCTCTATGTTTCCAGCCAAGCGAACCGCGCCATGATACAGGTCGATGCCCTGCCCGCTTTCAGCGATAACTACATCTGGTTGTTACAAGACAATGCCGCCAAGCGCTGCGCCGTGGTGGACCCGGGTGATGCCGCCCCCGTCATTGCCTGGCTTGAGCGCAACCCGGACTGGCGCCTGACCGACATTCTCATCACCCATCACCACGCGGACCACACCGGCGGCGTCGCGCAACTGAAAACACTGACCGGCGCCAAGGTCTACGGCCCGGCCAACGAGAATATTCCAGCGCGGGATGTAGCCCTGTCCGACAACGATCAGCTCACCGTACTCGGCCTGACATTTGCCGTCCATGCAGTCCCCGGACACACCTTGGGCCACATCGCCTTTTACCACGCCGACGCGCAGCAGCCGCTACTGTTCTGCGGCGACACGCTGTTCGCCGCCGGTTGCGGCCGGTTGTTCGAAGGCACCCCGCAGCAGATGCATCACTCCCTGAGCCGGCTCGCCGAGCTGCCCGACAGCACCCTCGTCTACTGCGCCCACGAATACACCCTGAGCAATCTGCGCTTTGCCGTGGCGGTCGAGCCGGAGAATGCCGACGTGCTGCAGCGCTTCGAGCAAGTGACGCAATGGCGCGCGCAAAACCGCATCAGCGTGCCGTCGACGCTGGCGCTCGAGCGCACGACCAATCCTTTTCTGCGAGCCTCCGTCATCTCCGTGAAACAAAAAGCAGACGAACGGAGCGGAACCCACAACGCAACGCCCACAGAGGTCTTTGCGGTGCTGCGGGCATGGAAAGATAAGTTCTAAACAGGCGGCGAATCAGCACGGAAATTCTGAAAGGTTGACCGTTCAGCAGCCGCTTTCTAGAATCGCCCGACATTTTCGCCTGGAACTATCCCCCAGCCAATGTCGTCATCTATACGTAAAACCTTCAATTCCGACACATTGACTCGGTTGGCCCAGGCAATCGCGGTCGTCGCGAGCGCGACACTGGCAGGCTGCCTGAGCACCGGCGGCCATGAATCCGGCAACGGCGCCAGTGCTGCACATCCCGTCGCCAGCACCAAACCCAAACCTGTTTATATCGCGCGCAAACCTGTGCCGCTGGCCCCGCCCCATGATGTCTGGGAGCGCATGCGTCAGGGTTTCCAGCTGCAAGACGGCAACGACCTCAACCCGCGCATCGATCAGCAACGCCTCTGGTACGCGAATAACCCGTCGTTCCTCGAAACGGCCGGTAACCGCGGCAGCTTGTACATGCACTACATTGTCGAGCGACTGGAAGAGCGCAACATGCCTCTCGAGCTGGCACTGCTGCCGGTGATCGAGAGCGCGTACAACCCGATGGCCTTGTCGCGCAGCGATGCAGCGGGGATCTGGCAGTTCATTCCGTCCACCGGCCGCTACTTCAACCTGCGCCAGACCAATTTCTACGACGGTCGCCGAGACATCACGGCGTCCACCACGGCAGCGCTGGATTACCTGACCAAGCTGCACGACATGTTCAACGGCGACTGGCTGCTCGCACTGGCAGCCTATAACGCCGGCGAAGGCACGGTCAGCCGCGCCATCGAACGCAACGAAAAGCTCAACCTGCCCACCGATTACTGGAACCTGCCGCTGCCGCAAGAGACCCGCGACTACGTGCCGAAACTGCTGGCGCTGTCCCAGGTGGTCATGTCGCCGGACGCCTATGGCGTCAACCTCAACCCGATCGACAACAAGCCGTACTTCCAGGTGGTCGAGCTGAATCAGCGCATGGACCTGTCGAAAGTCGCGGCCATGGCAAACATCGACGAAGACGAGCTGGTGCAGCTGAACCCTGCGTTCAAGAAGCGCCTGACCATCGACGGCCCTCAGCACTTGCTGGTGCCCACGTCGAAATCCCAGTTGCTGACCACCAACCTGTCGAACATGAAGCCCGAAGAGCTGGTCGACTGGCAGCAATACCGCGTACGTCCGGGCGACAGCCTGGCCAGCATCGCCAGTCGCTACAAGGTCTCGACCAGCACCCTCAAGGACATCAACAAGCTGTCCGGCAACCAGGTGAAACGCGGCCAGGCGCTGACGATTCCGGTGCAGCCGGGCATGCAGTATGCGATGCCGGTGTTCGAGGAAGTCGCCGAGGTGGACGAGAAGCCCGCGCGCACCCGCAGCTACAGGGTGAAGAAGGGCGATAATCTGGTGCAGATCGCGCGCATCAACAAGGTCGACGTCAAGGATTTGCAGCACTGGAACAAGCTGTCCGGCCAGAACCTCAAGGTCGGCCAGACCCTGGTCATGCAGGACAACAGCAAACCGGCGAAAGCCAGCTCCCGTGCCGTGGCCAAGGCTGACAGCAGCGCCAGAGGCGAAGACGCCGGCAAGAAATCGATGCAGTACAAGATCCAGAAAGGCGACTCGATGTACCTCGTCGCCAAACGCTTCAACGTCGAAATGCAGCACCTCAAGCGCTGGAATCCGCGCAGCGGCCAGGCGCTCAAGCCAGGGCAGACACTGACGGTTTATTTGCCCCATTGATCTAGCGCCCGCCGCGCCCTCGTGGGAGCCAGCTCGCTCCCACAGACTCTCGCCTGGGTCGGCACCCTCCAGCCGCCCGCCCCACCCTTTTTCCAGCCGATACAAGCTGTTACTGTGACCGACCGCTGCCTGGATCGACCGCCGACTTGATACGTCACCTGCTGCTGACTTTCAGCCTGGTCTTGAGCACGACAGCCGCCGCGACCATCAGCGAAAGCCATGGTTACGCACAATTCGGCGTCCTCAAGTACCCTGCCAGCTTCACGCATTTCGACTGGGTCAATCCTGAGGCGCCGAAGGCTGGCACCCTGCGAATCATGGCCAACGGCACGTTCGATACCCTCAATCCCTACACCTTCAAGGGCAGCAGCCCGATTTCGACGGCCAACTTCGGCCAGTACGGCGTCAGTGAGCTGAACGAACCGCTCATGGTCGGCACCGGCCAGTACGACCCCTCCGGCGATGAACCGACCTCCAGTTATGGCCTGATCGCCAAAACCGTCGAGTACAGCGACGACCGCAGCTGGGTCGTGTTCAACTTGCGCCCCGAAGCGCGCTTTCACGACGGCAAGCCCATCACCGCCTACGACGTGGCGTTTTCCTACAGAACGCTGCTGAAGGACGGTCACCCGCAGTACCGCACCGCGTTGCAGGAAGTGCAGCGGGTGGACATCCTCAACCGCCACCGCATTCGTTTCGTGTTCAAGCGCTCCGGCAATCCATTACTGATTCTGCGCCTCGGCGAGCTGCCGGTCCTGCCGCAGCACTACTGGAAGAACCGCGACTTCAAGGCCACCTCCTTCGAGCCCCCGTTGGGCAGTGGCCCGTATCGCATCACCCAGGTGCGGCCGGGGCGCAGTCTGGTGTTTGAGCGCGTGAAGGATTACTGGGGCAAGGACCTGCCGGTCAACCGCGGCAAGTACAACTTCAACCGGGTGGAAGTGGAGTTCTACCGCGACGCCGATGTGGCGTTCGAAGCGTTCAAGGCCGGTGAGTTCGACATCTACATCGAGCATCAGGCGAAGAACTGGCTCACCGGTTACGACTTCCCGGCGGTGACTGAGGGCAAGGTGATCAAGGCGCAGATCCCGCACCAGATCCCCACCCAGACCCAAGGGCTGTTCATGAACACCCGCCGCGGCGCGTTCGCCGACATCCGCGTGCGCGAAGCGCTGGGGCTGATGTTCAACTTCGAGTGGACCAACCGCACGCTGTTCAACGACGCCTACATGCGCTCGACCAGCTACTACCCCAACAGCGAATTCACCTCCAGCGGGCTGCCCGCCGGCCGCGAATTCCTCATGCTCGCGCCCTACCGCGAGCAGTTGCCGGCCAGGCTGTTCACCCAGCCCTTCGCTGTGTCGAAAACCGACGGCGGCGGCGTGCCCCGGGATTCCATTCGCAAGGCGCTGGGGCTGCTGGCCGACGCCGGCTGGACATTCACCGAGCGCGGCCTGACCAACAGCGCCGGCCAGCCGTTGCGTTTCGAAATACTTCTGGTCAATCCCAATCTAGAACGAATCCTGCAGCCCTACATCGAAGACCTCACGCGGATCGGCGTCAACGTGCACCTGCGCACCGTTGACCGCGCCCAATACAAACAGCGGCTGGACCAGTTCGATTTCGACATGATTCTGATGACCCTGAACCAGACCTTGAGTCCGGGGCTGGAGCAATGGCAGTACTTCCATTCCAGCCAGGCCAACATCAAAGGCAGCAAAAATTACGCGGGTGTTGCCAACCCGGTGGTCGACAACCTGCTCAACCAGTTGCTGGCGGCAAAAACCCGGGATGACCAGGTGGCGGCCACCCGCGCCCTGGATCGCGTGTTGCTGTGGCAGCACTACATGATCCCCAACTGGTACCTCAATAATCATCGTCTGGCGTACCGCAACCGGTTCGCCATGGTCACCACCCCGCCCTACACCCTGGGCCTGCGTGCGTGGTGGCTCAAGCCTTCGGAGAAAACCCAATGACTGCCCTGCGCTCCCTGACCCGCGCCGGCGGCCTGTTTCTGAGTCCGTTCGTGCTCGCCCCGCTGCTGCTGGGCGTGACCTGTGCAACCCAGGCGGCTCCGCAACACGCCATCACCCTGTACAACGAAGCGCCAAAATACCCGGCCGACTTCAAGCATTTCGATTACGTGAACCCGGACGCGCCCAAAGGCGGGATCCTGCGCAGCGCCGGTTTTGGCGGCTTCGACAGCCTCAATCCGTTCATCAGCAAAGGCGTGCCGGCCGGCGACATCGGCCTGATCTACGACACCCTCGCCCGGCAGGGCCTGGACGAGCCGTTCACCGAGTACGGGCTGATCGCCGGCAAGATCGAAAAGGCCCCGGATAACAGCTGGGTGCGCTTCTACCTGCGCCCGGAAGCGAAATTCAACGACGGCCATCCGGTCCGCGCCGAAGACGTGGTGTTCAGCTTCGAGACCCTGATCAAGGACGGCTCCCCGCTCTACCGCAGTTACTACGCGGACGTCGATCAAGCCGTCGCCGAAAACCCGACCACGGTGCTGTTCAAGTTCAAGCACAACAACAACCGCGAACTGCCGCTGATCCTTGGCCAGTTGCCGGTGCTGCCCAAGCATTGGTGGGCAACCCGAGACTTCAGCAAGGGCAACCTGGAAATTCCACTGGGCAGCGGGCCGTACAAAGTGGTCGAGGTCAAGGCCGGGCGCTCGGTGCGCTACGAGCGGGTCAAGGATTACTGGGGCAAGGACCTGCCGATCAACAAAGGCTTCTACAACTTCGACCGGCTGTCCACCGACTACTACCGCGACAACACGGTGGCCCTCGAAGCACTGAAAGCCGGTGCCTTCGACTACTGGCAGGAAATGGCGGCGAAGAACTGGGCGACGGCCTACGACGTTCCGGCGGTCAGAGAAGGTCGTCTGATCAAGGAAGAAATCCCCAACGGCAATCCACAGGGCATGCAGGGCTTTATCTTCAATCTGCGCAAACCGATGTTCCAGGACGTGCGGGTGCGTCAGGCCCTCAGCCTGTTGCTCGACTTCGAGTGGACCAACAAGCAGCTGTTCTTCGGCAGCTACACCCGTACCAAAAGCTATTTCGACAATTCCGACATGGGCGCCAAAGGCCTGCCGACGCCGGCCGAGCTGAAGATTCTCGAACCTCTGCGCGGCAAGCTGCCGGAATCGGTGTTCACCGAGGCATTCAAACTGCCGGTCACCGATGGCAGCGGCATCAACCGCGAGCAACAGCGCAAGGCGTTCCAGCTGCTCAAGGAAGCCGGCTGGAAGATCGTTGGCGACAAGATGGTCGACACCGAAGGCAAGCCCGTCACCATCGAGTTTTTGCTTGCCCAGACCGAATTCGAGCGCGTGCTGCTGCCGTACAAACGCAACCTGGCCGACATCGGCATTGACCTGGAAATCCGCCGTGTCGACGTCTCCCAGTACATCACCCGCCGCCGCTCACGGGACTACGACATGATCGTCGGCAGTTTCCCGCAATCGAGTTCGCCGGGGAACGAGCAGCGCGAATACTGGGATTCCTCTGCAGCCGACAAGCCGGGCAGCTACAACGTGATCGGCCTCAAGGACCCGGCGGTCGACACGCTGGTGAACGGTTTGATCAACGCCGACTCGCGCCAGAGCCTGATCGACCACACCCGCGCCCTCGACCGTGCGCTGCTGTGGGGCTACTACGTGATCCCGAACTGGCACATCAAGACCTGGCGCGTGGCGTACTGGGATCACCTGGGTCATCCGGGCAAAACCCCGCTTTACGACATCGGCACCGTGACCTGGTGGGTCAAACCCGACGCGACGCCGGCCATTCCCGTGCAGGCCGCGCCGGACGCCGCCGAGCCTGAAGCAGCCCAGCCTGAAACCGACCAGCCAAAAGGCACGGAGCGATAACATGCTGGCCTATATTCTGCGGCGTCTGTTGCTGATCATCCCGACCCTGTTCGGCATCCTGCTGATCAACTTCGTCATCATCCAGGCGGCGCCCGGCGGTCCGGTGGAGCAGATGATCGCCAAGCTCGAAGGCTTCGAAGGCGCCACCAGCCGCATCGCCGGCGGCGGCGCGGAAGTCTCGGTGGCCGGCTCGACCTATCGCGGCGCACAGGGCCTGGACCCGAGCCTGATCAAAGAAATCGAGCACATGTACGGCTTCGACAAATCGGCGCCGGAACGCTTGTGGATCATGGTCAAGAACTACGCCCATCTGGATTTCGGCGACAGTTTCTTTAGGGACGCCAAGGTCATCGACCTGATCGTCGAGAAGATGCCGGTGTCGATCTCCCTCGGGCTGTGGAGCACCTTGATCATGTACCTGGTGTCGATCCCGCTGGGGATCGCCAAAGCAACGCGCCATGGCAGCCATTTCGACGTGTGGACCAGCTCGGCGATCATCGTCGGCTACGCCATCCCGGCGTTCCTGTTCGCCATCCTGCTGATCGTGGTGTTTGCCGGTGGCAGCTATTTCGACTGGTTCCCGTTGCGCGGATTAACGTCGAGCAACTTCGATGAGATGAGCTGGCTGGGCAAAGTGGGCGACTACTTCTGGCACCTGGTGCTGCCGATCACCGCGCTGGTCATCGGCAACTTCGCCACCATGACCCTGCTGACGAAAAACAGCTTTCTCGATGAAATCGGCAAGCAGTACGTGATCACCGCCAAGGCCAAGGGCCTGACCCAACGCCGTGTGCTTTACGGCCACGTATTCCGCAACGCCATGCTGCTGGTGATCGCGGGTTTCCCGTCGGCGTTCATTGGCATCTTCTTTACCGGTTCCCTGCTGGTGGAAGTGATCTTTTCCCTCGACGGCCTTGGCCTGATGAGCTTCGAAGCCGCGATCAACCGCGATTACCCGGTGGTGTTCGGCACACTGTTCATCTTCACCCTGCTGGGGCTGGTGGTGAAACTGATCGGCGACCTGACCTACACGCTGGTTGACCCACGCATCGACTTCGACCGCAGGGATCATTGATATGACGCTGTCCCCTCTCAATCGACGCCGCTTCGAACGCTTCAAGGCCAACAAGCGTGGCTGGTGGTCGCTGTGGCTGTTTCTGATTCTGTTCGGCGCCAGCCTGGGCGCCGAGCTCATCGCCAACGACAAACCCCTGGCCGTGCGCTACGACGGCGAGTGGTACTTCCCGGTGTTCAAGCGCTACCCGGAAACCACCTTCGGCGGCGAGTTCCCGCTGGAGGCGAACTACAAGAGCCCGTACATCAAGGAGCTGCTGGCGGCCAAAGACGGCTGGACGCTGTGGGCACCGATTCCGTTCAGCTACCAGAGCATCAACTACGACCTGAAAGTCCCGGCCCCTGCCCCGCCCTCGCGGGAGAACCTGCTGGGCACCGACGATCAGGGCCGTGACGTGCTGGCGCGGGTGATCTACGGCTTCCGCGTGTCGGTGCTGTTCGCCCTGACGCTGACGATCCTCAGTTCGATCATCGGCGTGATCGCCGGGGCGCTGCAGGGTTTCTACGGCGGCTGGGTCGATCTGATCGGCCAGCGCTTCCTGGAAATCTGGTCCGGGCTGCCAGTGCTGTATTTGCTGATCATCCTCGCCAGCTTCGTCCAGCCCAACTTCTGGTGGCTGCTGGGCATCATGCTGCTGTTTTCGTGGATGAGCCTGGTGGACGTGGTGCGCGCCGAGTTTCTGCGGGGCCGCAATCTCGAATACGTGCGCGCCGCCCGGGCGCTGGGCATGGAGAACGGCGCGATCATGTTCCGCCACATCCTGCCCAACGCGATGGTCTCGACCATGACTTTCATGCCGTTCATCCTCACCGGCGCGATCGGCACCCTGACCGCGCTGGACTTCCTCGGCTTCGGCCTGCCCGCTGGCTCGCCGTCCTTGGGCGAACTGGTGGCGCAAGGCAAATCCAACCTGCAGGCACCGTGGCTGGGCATCAGTGCCTTCGCCGTGCTGGCGATCATGTTGAGCCTGCTGGTGTTCATTGGCGAATCCGCCCGCGACGCATTCGACCCGAGGAAATGAGATGAATCAGGACAATCTGGTCGAGATCCGCGACCTCTCCGTCGAATTCGTGAACGGCACCAACGTGCAGCGGGTGGTCGAGGGCATCAGCTTCGACATCCGCAAGGGCGAAACCCTGGCGCTGGTCGGCGAAAGCGGATCGGGCAAGTCAGTCACCGCCCACTCGATCCTGCGATTGCTGCCCTACCCGCTGGCGCGGCACCCGACCGGGACGATTCGCTACGCGGGTGACGACCTGCTGAAAGTCAGTGAGAAACGCCTGCGGGGCATTCGCGGCAATCGCATCGCAATGATCTTCCAGGAGCCGATGACCTCGCTGAACCCGCTGCAGTCCATCGAAAAGCAGATCAACGAAGTGCTCGGTCTGCACAAGGGCCTGACCGGCAAAGCCGCGACGCGACGGACGCTGGAGCTGCTGGATCTGGTGGGCATTCCGGAACCGGCCAAGCGCCTGAAAGCCCTGCCCCACGAGCTGTCCGGTGGCCAGCGTCAGCGAGTCATGATTGCGATGGCCCTGGCTAACGAGCCCGAGCTGTTGATCGCCGATGAGCCGACCACGGCGCTGGACGTCACGGTGCAGCTCAAAATCCTCGAGCTGCTCAAGGAATTGCAGGCCCGGCTGGGCATGGCCTTGCTGCTGATCAGCCACGATTTGAACGTCGTCCGGCAAATTGCCAACCGAGTATGTGTCATGCAGCGCGGTTGCATCGTCGAACAGGCATCGTGCGAAGAGCTGTTCCGCGCGCCGCAGCATCCGTACACCCGGGAACTGCTCAGCGCAGAGCCCAAAGGCGGGCCGGCGAACAACCCGCCGGGCGCGCCAATGCTGGAGGTCGAGGACCTGCGGGTCTGGTTTCCGATCAAGAAAGGCGTGTTCAAGCGCACGGTCGATCACGTCAAGGCGGTCGACGGCATTCACTTCAGTCTGCCCAAGGGCCAGACGCTGGGGATTGTCGGCGAGAGCGGCTCGGGCAAATCGACGCTGGGCCTGGCGATCCTGCGGTTGATTCGCAGCGAAGGCGAGATACGCTTTCACGGGCAGTCGCTCGCGGGAATGAATCAGCACCAGGTCAGGCCGCTGCGGCGGCAGATGCAGGTGGTGTTTCAGGACCCGTTCGGCAGCCTCAGCCCGCGCATGTCAGTGTGTGACATCGTTGGCGAAGGCCTGCGGATCCACAAGATGGGCACGCCGGTGGAGCAGGAAGCGGCGGTGGTCGAAGCGCTCAAGGAAGTGGGTCTTGATCCGGCGACCCGGCACCGCTACCCCCATGAGTTTTCCGGGGGACAACGGCAAAGGATCGCCATTGCCCGGGCATTAGTGTTAAAACCGGCGCTGATTTTGCTGGACGAGCCGACTTCGGCCCTCGACCGCACCGTTCAGCGTCAAGTGGTGGAGCTGTTACGCTCCCTGCAAACCAAGTACAACCTGACGTATTTGTTCATCAGCCACGATCTGGCGGTGGTCAAGGCGTTAAGCCACCAGCTGATGGTGGTCAAGCAAGGCCAAGTGGTCGAACAGGGTGTGGCAGAAGACATCTTCGCTGCACCGCAACATCCTTATACACAGCAGCTGCTGGAGGCCGCCTTCTTGGCGCCGGCAGCTGTCGATTAACCTGAAGAGGAACAAAACAATGGGTTTTCTCGCCGGTAAGCGCGTCCTGATCGTCGGTGTCGCCAGCAAATTGTCCATCGCATCCGGTATCGCTGCCGCCATGCACCGCGAGGGCGCTGAGCTTGCCTTCACGTATCAGAACGAAAAACTCAAGAAGCGCGTCGAGGAATTCGCCGAGAGCTGGGGTTCGAACGCTGATCTGTGCTTCCCTTGCGACGTCGCCAGCGACGAAGAAATCGCCAAGGTCTTCGAAGAGTTGAGCAAGAAGTGGGACGGCCTGGACTGCATCGTGCACTCCGTGGGCTTCGCGCCGGGCGACCAGCTGGACGGTGACTTCACCCAAGCCACCACCCGTGAAGGTTTCCGTATCGCTCACGACATCAGCGCCTACAGCTTTGTGGCCCTGGCCAAAGCCGGCCGCGACCTGATGAAGGGCCGTAACGGCAGCCTGCTGACGCTGTCGTACCTGGGCGCAGAGCGCACCATGCCGAACTACAACGTGATGGGCATGGCCAAGGCCAGCCTTGAAGCCGGCGTCCGTTACCTGGCCCGCAGCCTCGGCCCGGAAGGTACCCGCGTCAACGCAGTATCGGCTGGTCCGATCCGTACCCTCGCGGCGTCGGGTATTTCGAACTTCCGCAAAATGCTGGCGGCTAACGAAGCCCAGACTCCATTGCGTCGCAACGTGACCATTGAAGAAGTGGGTAACGCTGGCGCGTTCCTGTGCTCTGACCTGGCGTCCGGTGTCAGTGGCGAGATCATGTACGTCGACGGTGGTTTCAACACCACGGCGATGGGTGATCTGGAAGGTTGATGGTTGCCTGCCCGTTTTCAGCGTGATGACGCTCTGAAGACGGTCGCAAGACCTGCAAGCGCCTGTTCGCTGGCGAAAACGGTGGATCAGACGGCCCTGAGGCTGAATGATCTGCCGTTTTTTTTCGTCCTACGTTTGGCGCTGCTTTCGACGTGAGAATTCGAGATCACGGTGGCGCTGACTGGATCTGCCTAATGGCAGATATTTCGCCTCCGGCGAGTTACTTGGAAAAGCACCCCAAGTAACCAAGGGTGCATGCTCCTGGCTAGGTTCCTCCTACGTCGGAATTCCCTCACTCCGACGACGCTCCGTGGGCCCGCGCCGAACGGACATCCATGTCCTGACGGCGCTCTCGCGGCATCCATGCCGCTCGGCCCACTACGCGTCGTCTGCGTTCGGCCTGCACCCAAGTCGCGATAGGAGTCGTCTGGGCGTTATGTGCACGAAGATCAAAATCAGCAGCAAAGCAGGTAGATCAAAGGCTTCCCGGCTAAAGCCGGTCCCACTAAAAAGCACACCGCGTACACATTGTGGGACCGGCTTCAGCCGGGAAGCTGTTGATCTGCTTTTGATCTTGATCTTCAAACACAAAAGATCCAGACACCGCCAATCGCGACTTGGGTGCAGGCTGAACGCAGGTCTCGCGCAGTGGGCCGAGCCGCATGGATGCGGCGAGAGCGCCGTCAGGACAGGGATGTCCGTTCGGCGCGAGCCCACGGAGCGGGACCGGAGTGAAGGAACCCTGACGAAGGAAGGGCCAAACCAGGAGCAAGCACCCTTGGTTACTTGGGGTGCTTTTCCAAGTAACTCGCCGAAGGCGAAATGTCTGCCGTGAGGCAGAAGCCTTTGATCCTGGCGCAGTAAGCCGCGCCGCAGACCAGGGGACAGATTAATTTACGGTGAAGCGTTGTAAATAAATCAGTCCCCTTTCACGCTTTCACGAGACACAAAAAAGCCCCGACTCTCGCGAGTCGGGGCTTTCTGTTAGCAGCGTTCTGCGTCGATCAATACTTCTCGATCTTCGCCGCCGCTTCCAACTGCTTACGGTAGGCCGCGAAATCCTGCTGACCCTCACGGGATGACAGGAAACGACGGTACTGGCTCTTCTCCTCATCCGACGCCGGAGCCGCCTGATTCACGCCGTTCAGACGCACAATCACAAAGCTGCCATCCGCTGCCGTCTGGCTGCCATAAACCGGCTTGTCCTTGCCTTCCGGCTTCGGCATACGGAACACCGCCTGCAGCACCTGAGGATCAACACCCTCCTGGCTGCGTGAGGCCGCTTCCACGACCTTCCAGCTCTGGCCTTCCTGCTTGGTCGCCGCATACGGCACCTTGCCGTCACGCAGGCCTGCCAGCAGCGCCTCGCCCTTGGCCTTCACCGCATCGCTGGCATGTTCTTTCGCCAGTTGCGCACGAATTGGCGCCGACACCGCCTCCAGTGGCAATTGGTCAGGCTGACGGTGCTCTTTGACATGCACCACCACCACGGTCTCCGGATCCAGCTCCAGCGCAGAACTGTTGGAACCTTCTTCCATCACTTCCGGACTGAAAGCCGCCTGAATCACCGCACGGTTGGCTGCAATGCCTTCGCCACCCTCACGACCAAACGGGGCAGTCGTCTGCACTTTCAGACCCAGGTCCTGAGCCGGCTGCGACAGATCCGACGCTTCGAACGCAGCATCTTCCAGCTTCTTGCTCGCATCGACGAACTTCTGCTCGACCTGCTGAGACTTCAGCTCGTGGGTCAGCTTCTCCTTCAGGCTGGCGAATGTCGGCACCGACGGCGCTTCAACGCCCAGCAGCTTGATCAAGTGCCAGCCGAACTGACTGCGAACAGGGGCGGAAACCTGATCCTTGTTCAGCGCGTACAGCGCGTCTTCAAAGGCCGGGTCATAGACACCCTTGCCGGCGTAGCCCAAGTCACCGCCCTTGGTGGACGAGCCCGGATCCTGAGAGAACTCCTTGGCCAGCGCAGCAAAATCTTCGCCTTTGGCCACGCGCTGCTGGATTTCTTCGATCTTGGCTTTGGCCTGAGCGTCCGTGGTCTTGTCGTTGACTTCGATCAGGATGTGCGCCGCGCGGCGCTGCTCGGCCAGGTTGGCGATCTCTTTCTGATAAGCCGCCTGCAGGTCTTCATCCTTCACTGACACCTTGTCGAAGAACGAAGACTTCTTCAGTTCGATATAGTCGAGCACCACTTGCTCAGGACTCAGAAACTCTTTCGCGTGCTGGTCGTAGTGCGCCTTGATCTCATCGTCGGTGACTTTCACGCTCGACGGGTCGGCCGGCAGGGTCAAGGTGGCGAAATCACGGGTCTGTTTTTCCAGGCGGGCAAAGGCGTCGACCTGGGCGTCAGTGACGAACGCACTGCCGCCGATACCGGCACGAATCTGGCCGATCAGCATTTCCTGACCCAGAATCTGGCGGAACTGCAGACGGGAATAACCGAGCTGGCGAATGACCTGATCGAAGCGATCAGCGCTGAATTTACCGTCGACCTGAAATTCAGGGGTCAGCAACATTTGCTGATCCAGCGCGGCTTCGGAGAAGCCGAACTTCGAATCAGCGGCGCCCTGCAACAGCAGCTTGCGGTCGATCAAGCCTTTGAGGGCCGAATCACGCAGCATCTTTTCGTTGAGCATTGCAGGGTCGAAATCCTTGCCCAGCTGTTGCATCAGCTGTCGGCGTTGCATTTCAACCGCTTGACCCAGTTCAGCCTGGGTGACTTCTTCGCCATTGACCTTCGCAGCATCCTGCGAGTGGCTGGTGGCGCGGAAAATGGCATCGAACCCGGTCAGGGCCATCAGAGCGATGATGACCCCGATGATGGTTTTGGCAATCCATCCCTGTGAATTGTCCCTGATATTCTGCAGCATGTATCCCCCAGAGGGTTGTACTCGACTCACCAGGCTGCTGCACACGGTAACGCGGAGCGTGGGTTGAATCCGGATAGAAGAAAGGCGCATCCGAGGATGCGCCTTCTCGTAACTTGCAAAGCGGGCGGGGTTCGATGTGCGTTCCCCGAGTGACAGTCCAGCGCTTGAGCAACCGCACTTGCCGCTTCACGCCCCGAACAGAGATAACGCTGTCCTGGGCGGGCAAAGTAAAAAGAAACTTAGTTGACGGCTTCTTTCAGAGCTTTACCGGCTTTGAAGCCTGGTTTCTTGGCCGCTGGAATTTCCAGGGTTTTACCGGTCTGAGGGTTACGGCCGGTACGGGCAGGACGATCAGTGACGGAGAAAGTGCCGAAGCCTACCAGTACAACAGAGTCGCCAGCCTTGAGAGCGCCAGTGACGGATTCGATTACAGCGTCCAGCGCACGGCCAGCAGCAGCTTTCGGGATGTCAGCGGATGCGGCGATGGCATCAATCAGTTCCGACTTGTTCACTCTAAGTCCCCTTATATATTTGAGTATTTCTAAGTTTTTTTTGGTGTAACCAAACGAACACTGAGCGGCCTGAACAGGCTTGAAGAGCCGCTTTATAGCAAGGGCTCCAAAAACCTGTCAAGGAAGGCCTCCCAGACTAATGCGTGCTGATCCTCTCCTTGGCGTCAGACTCGCGCTTTTCATCCTTGGCAACCATCTCGGGAGCCACGTCCGGCAAGGGCTCCGGCGCGTATTGCAGCGCAATTTGGAGGACCTCGTCAATCCATTTAACCGGTTTGATCTGCAGGTCGGCCTTGATGTTGTCCGGGATCTCTTTGAGATCTCGCACGTTCTCTTCGGGGATGATCACTGTCTTGATGCCACCACGGTGAGCGGCCAGCAATTTCTCCTTGAGACCACCGATAGCCAGTACCTGTCCGCGCAGGGTGATTTCACCCGTCATGGCCACGTCGGCTCGGACCGGAATCCCCGTCAGTGCCGACACCAGCGCTGTGCACATGCCTACGCCTGCGCTCGGGCCGTCTTTTGGCGTCGCGCCTTCCGGCATATGGATGTGCGTGTCGCGCTTCTCATGGAAGTCCAGAGGGATGCCCAGGCTCTTCGCACGGCTACGCACAACAGTCAGCGCGGCAGTAATCGACTCGACCATCACATCACCCAGCGAACCGGTCTTGATCAATTGACCCTTGCCCGGAACAACCGCCGCTTCGATGGTCAGCAGCTCGCCGCCGACCTGCGTCCAGGCCAGACCGGTCACTTGGCCCACCTGGTCCTGCTGCTCGGCCAGGCCATAACGGAATTTGCGCACGCCCAGGAAGTTCTCGAGCATGTCCGCTGTCACGGTCACGGAAAAACGCTTCTCGTGAGCGTGTTCCTTGACCGCCTTGCGGCACACCTTGGCGATTTGACGCTCAAGGCTACGCACGCCGGCTTCACGGGTGTAATACCGGATGATGTCGCGAATCGCCTCGACTTCGAACTCGATCTCGCCTTTCTTCAAGCCGTTGGCAGCAATCTGCTTGGGCGAGAGGTACTTGGTCGCGATGTTGATCTTCTCGTCTTCGGTGTAACCAGGCAGACGGATGACTTCCATGCGGTCGAGCAGCGCCGGCGGAATATTCATCGAGTTGGCGGTGCACAGGAACATCACGTCGGACAGGTCGTAATCGACTTCCAGGTAATGGTCGTTGAAGTTGTGGTTTTGCTCGGGGTCGAGCACTTCCAGCAACGCCGACGCCGGGTCACCGCGCATGTCGCTGCCCATCTTGTCGATTTCATCGAGCAGGAACAGCGGGTTGCGCACACCGACCTTGGTCATTTTCTGGATCAGACGGCCTGGCATCGAACCGATGTAGGTGCGACGGTGACCGCGAATCTCAGCTTCATCGCGCACGCCCCCAAGGGCCATACGGACGAACTTGCGGTTGGTGGCGTGGGCAATCGATTCGGCCAGCGAGGTTTTACCCACGCCAGGAGGACCGACCAGGCACAGCACCGGGCCACGAATTTTCTTCACGCGCTTTTGAACGGCGAGGTATTCGAGGATCCGCTCTTTGACTTCGTCCAGACCATAGTGATCGGCGTCGAGGATGTCTTCCGCGCGGGCGAGGTCCAGGCGGACCTTGCTTTGTGCCTTCCACGGGACCTGGACCAGCCAGTCGATGTAGGAGCGAACGACGGTGGCCTCGGCAGACATCGGCGACATCTGCTTGAGCTTGTTCAACTCGGCGGTGGCCTTGGTCATCGCGTCTTTGGGCAGGCCGGCGGCATCGATGCGCTTTTTCAGCTCCTCGATTTCGTTATGACCTTCCTCGCTGTCGCCGAGCTCCTTCTGAATGGCCTTCATCTGCTCATTCAGGTAGTACTCGCGCTGACTGCGCTCCATCTGCTTTTTCACGCGACCGCGGATGCGCTTCTCGACCTGCAGCAAGTCGATTTCGGCATCCAGCAACGCCAGCACGTGCTCAACACGGGCCGACAGGTCAATGATTTCGAGAATTTCCTGCTTCTGCTCGATCTTCAGCGCCATGTGGGCAGCCATGGTGTCGACCAGACGACCCGGCTCATCAATGCTGTTGAGGGAGGAAAGCACTTCAGCCGGGACTTTTTTGCCCAGCTGTACGTATTGTTCGAACTGAGCCAGGAGGCTGCGAACGAAGACTTCGGATTCACGATCCGGCGCGTCGACTTCATCGATCAGCGCAACCTCGGCGCGGCAGTGGCCGTCGACCTCAATGAAGCGCTCGACCGAGCCACGCTGTTCGCCTTCGACCAGAACCTTCACAGTGCCGTCCGGCAGCTTCAGGAGCTGCAACACGGTGGCAACGGTGCCAACGTTGTACAGCGCCTCTTCACCGGGATCGTCGTCGGCCGGGTTCCGTTGCGCCAGCAGCAAGATCTGCTTGTCGCCGGACATCGCCGCTTCAAGGGCCTCGATCGACTTCTCGCGCCCCACGAACAGCGGGATAACCATATGCGGGTAAACCACAACATCGCGCAGTGGCAAGAGAGGCAGTTCAATGGTCGTCTTCATGATTTCGCCTCTACGGCGGCCTTCAGGCCATGGACAGATATAAATAAGCTGAAAATCAAGATGGGGGTTGAACCTTAAAAAAACAAGCGCCGGCTTGAGTTAAAGCGAAAGGACTCGGAAACGCGGACCGGCTTTGAAGGAAACGCGAAAAGGGCCCGAGGGCCCTTTTCGTTTCCAGTCGCCCTGTGCGTTGCCAGCAGGCTACGCGTCGGGTGCCGCCTTGGCAGGTGGCTCGCTGTTTTCGTAAATCAACAGCGGCTTGGAGGTGCCCTCGATCACGCTCTCGTCGATCACCACCTTGCTCACGTCGGACTGCGACGGGATCTCGTACATGGTGTCAAGCAGAACGCCTTCGAGGATGGAGCGCAGACCGCGAGCGCCGGTCTTGCGCTCAAGCGCACGACGGGCTACCGATTTCAGCGCATCCGGGCGGAACTCGAGGTCCACGCCTTCCATCTCGAACAGCTTGCCGTATTGCTTGGTCAGCGCGTTCTTCGGCTCGGTCAGAATCTGCATCAGCGCAGCTTCGTCCAGCTCGTCCAGCGTCGCCAGAACAGGCAGACGACCCACGAACTCCGGAATCAGACCGAACTTGACCAGATCGTCAGGCTCGACTTCACGCAGGGACTCGCCGACCTTCTTGCCCTCTTCCTTGCTGCGTACTTCGGCATTGAAACCAATGCCGCCCTTGGTAGAGCGATTCTGAATGACCTTTTCCAGGCCAGAGAACGCACCGCCGCAGATGAAGAGGATATTGCGCGTGTCCACCTGCAGGAATTCCTGCTGTGGGTGCTTGCGACCACCTTGAGGCGGTACGGAAGCCACGGTGCCTTCAATCAGCTTCAGCAAGGCTTGCTGTACGCCTTCGCCCGACACATCACGAGTGATGGAAGGGTTGTCGGACTTGCGCGAAATCTTGTCGATTTCGTCGATGTAGACGATACCCATCTGGGCCTTCTCGACATCGTAATCGCACTTCTGCAACAGCTTTTGAATGATGTTCTCGACGTCCTCACCCACATAACCGGCTTCGGTCAGGGTGGTGGCATCGGCAATGGTGAACGGAACGTTGAGCAGACGTGCTAGCGTCTCGGCCAGCAAGGTCTTGCCGGAGCCCGTCGGGCCGATCAGCAGGATGTTGCTCTTGCCCAGTTCAACGTCGTCGTTTTTCTTGTCGCGCTGGTTCAGCCGCTTGTAGTGGTTGTACACCGCTACTGCGAGAACCTTTTTGGCACGTTCCTGACCAATGACGTACTGGTCAAGGATGCCGCTGATTTCTTTAGGCGATGGCAGTTTATGCGCGCTGCTCTCGGCCTGTGCTTCCTGCACCTCCTCGCGGATGATGTCGTTGCACAGGTCGACGCACTCGTCACAAACAAATACCGAGGGGCCGGCAATCAACTTGCGCACTTCATGCTGGCTTTTGCCGCAGAAGGAGCAATAAAGCAGTTTGCCGTTGTCCTCGCCGTTGCGGGTGTCAGTCATTCGATCGATCCAATCCGGTAGGCTTGCAACACAAGATGAGGGCAATTGCTCGATTTTTCAAGTCCACAGGCGGCACGGATGTATCAACCGCCCGGGATCATTGCCCTTCACGCAATCATTTGGTCATTTGACGCCGGTCGATCACCGAGTCCACCAAACCATATTCAGCAGCGCGTTCGGCGCTCATGAAGTTGTCGCGGTTGGTGTCGCGTTCGATCGCTTCCAGGGTCTGGCCGGTGTGGTGCGCCAGCAGTTCGTTCAGACGTTGACGGATGAACAGGATTTCCTTCGCGTGGATGTCAATGTCCGACGCCTGGCCCTGAAAACCGCCCAACGGCTGGTGAATCATGACGCGGGAGTTCGGCAGTGCGAAACGCTTGCCCTTGGCACCACCGGCCAGAAGGAAAGCGCCCATGCTGCACGCCTGACCCATCACGGTCGTGGAAACGTCCGGCTTGATGAACTGCATGGTGTCGTAGATCGCCATGCCCGCAGTCACCGAACCGCCTGGGGAGTTGATGTAAAGATGGATGTCCTTGTCCGGGTTTTCCGCTTCAAGGAACAGCAGCTGCGCCGAGATGAGGTTGGCCATGTAATCTTCAACCGGACCGACGAGGAAAATGACGCGTTCCTTGAGCAGGCGGGAGTAGATGTCATAGGCGCGCTCGCCACGGGCGGACTGCTCGATAACCATCGGGACCAGGCCGCCAGCGGCCTGGATGTCAGAGTTCTGCTGAATATAAGAATTGCGGGACATGTCTCGCATTCACTCCCAAATAGTCATGTCTTGAATACGCATAAGCCAGCGCGAAGGCTGGCTTATGGTGTTTTCGAACGAGAGAAGGAAATCAGTCGGCTTGTGGAGCTTCAACCGGCTTGACTGCCTCTTCGTACGAGACCGCTTTGTCGGTCACGCTCGCTTTCTGCAAAACAGTATCCACAACTTGTTCTTCCAGCACAACCGAACGAACTTCGTTCATTTGCTGTTCGTTCTTGTAGTACCAGGCCACAACCTGCTCTGGCTCCTGATAAGCGGAAGCCATTTCCTGGATCAGCTCGCGAACGCGGGTGTCGTCAGGCTTGAGGTCGAATTGCTTGACGACTTCAGCCACGATCAGACCCAGTTCGACGCGGCGCTTGGCCTGCTCTTCGAACAGCTCTGCCGGCAGTTGGTCAGGCTTGATGTTGCCGCCGAACTGCTGAACAGCCTGAACGCGCAGACGGTTCACTTCGTTTTCCAGCAGCGCTTTAGGCACTTCAATCGGGTTGGCGGCCAGCAGACCGTCCATTACCTGGTTCTTGACCTTGGACTTGATGGCCTGACGCAGCTCGCGCTCCATGTTCTTGCGAACTTCGGTGCGGAAGCCTTCGAGGTTGGTTTCCTTGATGCCGAACTGCTTGAAGAACGTTTCGTTCAGCTCAGGCAGGGTCGGTGCCGACACGGTGTTGACCGTGACGGTGAACTCGGCGGTTTTGCCGGCCAGTTCCAGATTCTGATAATCATCAGGGAAGGTCAGGTTCAGAACGCGCTCTTCGCCGGCTTTGGCGCCGACCAGACCGTCTTCGAAGCCCGGGATCATGCGACCCGAACCCAGCACCAGCTGAGTGCCGGTGGCCGAACCGCCAGCGAATGCTTCACCGTCGATCTTGCCGACGAAGTCGATGTTCAACTGGTCTTCGTTTTGTGCCGCACGGTCAACGACTTCGAAGCTGACATTCTGCTTGCGCAGGATTTCCAGCATGTTGTCCAGATCGGAATCAGCGACGTCAGCCGACAGACGCTCGACGGAAATGGACTCGAAACCGGCAACGGTGAATTCAGGGAATACTTCGAAAGTAGCGATGTACTCGAGGTCCTTGCCCTTTTCGAAGGTCTTTGGCTCGACGGAAGGTGCGCCAGCCGGGTTCAGCTTTTGCTCGACGACGGCTTCGTAGAAGGTCGCCTGGATCAGGTCGCCCAGTGCTTCTTGACGAGCACCGTCTTCGTAACGCTGGCGGATCACGCTCATAGGCACTTTGCCTGGGCGGAAGCCCGGGATCTTGGCTTTACGTGCGGTCTGCTGCAGACGCTTGTTGACTTCAGTCTCGATGCGCTCAGCGGGCACGCCAATGGTCATGCGGCGCTCGAGAGCGGAAGTGTTTTCAACAGAAACTTGCATTGATATTCCTCGTTGCACAGACGTTAGCCGGCCGTTTCCGACCCCAGAATCAAGGGCAAGCATTCTAGTGGGTCAAACTCAAGAAGTCACCCTACTGAATAAGGGTAAATACAGTGAAATGATTCACAGGGCGCGCGATCAGTGCCGATTGCAGCCACAAACGCGTTGGGACGGGCCCGAGACCACCCATATAAAGGAAAGCCATTTGCGCCGACTGTCGACCAGGCCTCGGGAGAATGGCGCTCGCAACACTACCCGCCGATCAACCTCCCCATTCACAGCATCGGCAACTCAACACCCTGCAACGTCAAAAACGCCGGACGGCGCTCTCAACTGCGGCGCCAGCAATCACGCCACTCTCAGCAGGAACTGCCACGCGTGGGCGGCTCGCTTTTTACCGAAAAACCGCCAACGACGCTGCTTCAGCAACCCATTACTTAAAATGCGGACTAGCATTGATCCAGGTAAAACAAACAGCCAGGGAACGGACATGAAGTCACAACTTTGTACGCAGGAAAAACTCGCTTCCAGGCTCTATCAGGATTGGGCCGCTTTCTTCGGGACACCTAACCATATGCATCGCAAGATATGGGAGTGGGTCTTCGCGGCGGAGGCGCTGCGCTGCAATGGATTTCTGCAGCCTGGCCAGGAGGGGCTCGGGTTCGCTGTCGGCTCGGAACCACTAGCATCGGCCTTCGCCAGCAAAGGCGTGAAGATCCTTGCCACAGATCTGGACACAGGCGAAGCCGTTGAAAAAGGCTGGCTCATCAATAATGAGCACGCAGAGAACAAAGCATCACTGAACGAGCGCAAGCTCTGTAACGAAGCCGAGTTCAACAGGCTTGTCAGCTTCGAATTCGCCGACATGAACAATATCCCCTCAGCGTATGAGGGCAGATTTGATTTCAACTGGTCGTCATGTGCTTTCGAGCACCTGGGGAGCATTCAACACGGTCTGGACTTTGTCAGAAACTCCATGAAGGTCTTGAAGCCTGGCGGCCTTGCAGTACACACCACGGAGTTCAATGTCTGTTCAGATGACGACACGATTGAAGAAGGACCCACGGTCATCTTCCGCAGGAAGGACATTCAATTACTGATCGATCAACTGACCGATGACGGCTACAAGGTTGCGGACATGGACTGGAACATGGGGACCAGCCCGCTCGACTATCACGTTGATCTGCCTCCCTATAAGCAACATGTCCATCTCAAGCTTCAACTTCAGGGCTACACCACCACTTCCATTGGCCTGATTATCCGCAAACCTTACTGACCGGCTTCCGCTGACACCAGGACTGGGCAGGGCTGCGGGGTCCGGCTCACCCAGCCTGCCAGGCGGTTGTTCAAGACGAAAAAAAAGCCGCACAAGGCGGCTTTCTTTCATCCCTCAACACCCGAGGTATTGCGAGAGTTGTAACTGGTGCGGACGGAGAGACTCGAACTCTCACACCTTTCGGCGCTGGAACCTAAATCCAGTGTGTCTACCAATTCCACCACATCCGCGTTTGAAGCGCTTAAAGCAAAGGCGCCAGATTATGAATCTGGCGCCTTTTCGAATATGGGGTGGACGAAGGGGATCGAACCCTCGACAACGGGAGTCACAATCCCGTGCTCTACCAACTGAGCTACGCCCACCATATTGCGTTGTAACCGACGCATTCAAACTGAATGCTACTTGTGCCAAAGCTGCCTAATGGCGCACCCGGCAGGACTCGAACCTGCGACCATCCGCTTAGAAGGCGGATGCTCTATCCAGCTGAGCTACGGGCACTTATTTCATTTGCCTTCGTGAGACTGCAAATTAAGAGCTTTCAATCACGCTGAGCCGATCTTAACTCTACCTGACTTATTCAACCTTTCGACTTGATCCGCCGCTTCCGGCTTATCCTGTGTGGGGTTGTGCCCGACAAGTGCGACGAATCTTATAGACGGTCCAAAAGGTCGTCAACACTTTTTTCTAAAAAATTCAGTTAATTAAAGGGCTTAGCTTATTAAGCGGACCAACCGTCTTTGCCCTTGCGTCAGGTCATGCGAGAATGCGCGCTCTTTTTCCCTCCCCTTCCGATGGTTAATCACGCGTAATGACTGCAAAACTAATAGACGGCAAAGCGATCGCAGCCAACCTGCGCCAGCAGATCGCCCAACGAGTCGCCCAGCGTCGCGAGCAAGGCCTGCGCACGCCCGGCCTCGCGGTGATTCTGGTCGGCAGCGACCCCGCCTCTCAGGTTTACGTCTCGCACAAACGCAAAGACTGCGAAGAGGTCGGCTTCATCTCCCAGGCCTATGACCTGCCCAGTGAAACCACCCAGACCGAACTGACCGATCTGATCGATCACCTCAATGACGACCCGGCCATCGACGGCATCCTGCTGCAACTGCCGCTGCCCGAGCATCTGGAATCCTCCAGCCTGCTGGAGCGCATCCGCCCGGATAAAGACGTCGACGGCTTCCACCCCTACAACGTGGGCCGGCTGGCCCAGCGCATTCCGTTGCTGCGCCCGTGCACGCCCAAGGGCATCATGACCCTGCTGGAAAGCACCGGTGTCGATCTGTACGGCAAGGACGCAGTCGTCGTGGGCGCTTCCAACATCGTCGGCCGTCCGATGGCGATGGAGCTGCTGCTGGCGGGCTGCACCGTGACCGTGACCCATCGTTTCACCCAGGATCTGGCCGGACACGTCGGTCGCGCCGATCTGGTGGTCGTGGCAGCGGGCAAGCCGGGCTTGGTCAAGGGTGAGTGGATCAAGGAAGGCGCCATCGTTATTGACGTCGGCATCAACCGTCAGGATGACGGCAAGCTGGTGGGCGATGTGGTGTACGAAACCGCCCTGTCCCGCGCCGGCTGGATCACGCCGGTGCCAGGCGGCGTCGGCCCGATGACCCGCGCCTGCCTGCTGGAAAACACGCTGTATGCGGCTGAGACGCTTCACGGCTGATTTCCCAAGCCCCGAGCCCAAAGCGCGCACATGAAAAACGGCACCCGAGGGTGCCGTTTTTTTATGCGCCGAACGTAGAAGCGTGCAGGTTACTTCTTCGCGGCTTCCCAGCTCTTCAAGAGGTCCGAGTAAGCGATGGTTTCGCCCTTCGGTTTCTCGTTGGCCAGTTTGCGTTGTGGCGCGAGGAATGCACCGTTGCTCTTCTCGGCCTTGGTGTACCACTCTTCGGCCGAGGTCTCCGGGTTCATCTTCGGCGCGCAACCGCTTGGTTCCTGAACCTTGGAGCGCTCGATGCGGGTCATGATTGCATCCTGATCCTTGGCAAGACCGTCGAGGGCCGCCTGCGCGGTTTTCTCGCCGGTAACGGCTTCAGCCACATGACTCCACCACAGCTGAGCCAGTTTCGGATAATCCGGAACGTTGGTGCCGGTAGGCGACCATTGCACGCGGGCCGGGCTGCGGTAGAACTCCACCAGACCACCGAGTTTCGGCGCCAGCTCGGTCATCTCTTTGGAGTTAATGTCCGATTCACGAATCGGCGTCAGGCCCACGATGGTTTTCTTCAGCGAGACGGATTTCGACGTCACGAACTGCGCGTAAAGCCAGGCGGCCAGGCGTTTCTTCTCTTCGGTGGACTTGAGGAAGGTCCAGGAGCCCACGTCCTGATAACCCAGCTTCATGCCCTCTTTCCAGTAAGGACCTTTTGGCGATGGCGCCATCCGCCATTTCGGCGTGCCGTCGGCGTTCATGACCGGCAGACCTGGCTTGGTCATGTCAGCGGTGAAAGCGGTGTACCAGAAGATCTGCTGAGCGACGTTACCCTGGGACGGCACCGGGCCGGATTCGGAGAACGTCATGCCCGCTGCTTCAGGCGGCGCGTAGGCCTTGAGCCAGTCGATGTACTTCTGAGTGGCGTACACAGCGGCCGGGCCGTTGGTGTCGCCGCCGCGGGTGATGCTCGAACCGACCGGGTGGCAGTCTTCTACGCGAATGCCCCACTCGTCGACCGGCAGACCATTGGGCAAGCCTTTGTCGCCGCTGCCGGCCATGGAGAACCAGGCATCGGTGAAGCGCCAGCCCAGGGACGGGTCTTTCTTGCCGTAGTCCATGTGGCCGTAGACTTTCTTGCCGTCGAGCTCTTTGACGTCTTCGCTGAAGAACTTGGCGATGTCTTCATAGGCGGACCAGTTCACCGGAACGCCCAGCTCGTAGCCGTATTTGGCCTTGAATTTGGCTTTCAGGTCAGGACGCTCGAACCAGTCGGCGCGGAACCAGTACAGGTTGGCGAACTGCTGGTCAGGCAGTTGATACAGCTTGGCCGGCGTGATGACTTTGCCGGACGCGTCTTTGACTTCAGGCGAAGTGGTGAACGAGGTACCGATGAAGTCCTTCAGGTCGAGCGTCGGAGAAGTGACTTTCGCCCCTTCCGGGCTGGCCATCAGGTCTGTCAGAGACATCGCCTTGCCGTAGCGGAAGTGCGTACCGATCAGGTCGGAGTCGTTGACCCAGCCGTCATAGATACTCTGGTTGGACTGCATGGCGGTCTGCAGCTTCTCGATCACGTCGCCTTCCTGCAGCAGGTCGTGGGTGACCTTGATGCCGGTGATTTCGGTGAACGCCTTGGCCAGGGTTTTGGATTCGTATTCATGGGTGGTCAAGGTTTCGGAAACCACCTTGATGTCCATGCCGCGGAACGGCTCGGCGGCCTTGATGAACCACTCCAGTTCCTTGAGTTTCTCGGCATCGGAGAGCGTGCTCGGCTTGAACTCGCTGTCGGCCCACTTCTTGGCCGCATCCTCGTACTGATCAGCCCAGGCCGACACGCTCAAGCCACTGAGCATTACCATCGTCGCTACCGTCACACTATGTCGCAGCTTGTTTTTCTTATTGAACATAGACACCTCTTGTGTTGATTCTTATGTGATCCCGCGTTTCGCTTAAACCTTCTCAACCCCAACGCATTACCACCAACAGCCAAACCAGGGACAACCCGGAGGCCACCCAGATATTCCAGCTCGTCGCGCCGATGACCAGCAGATGCAGGTAGGCACTTCCGAGCAGGCCGATGAACAGACGATCGCCGCGTGTGGTGGCAATCGGTAGAAAACCACGACGTTCAATGCTCGCCGAACGCAGTTCCCAAGCCGTCATCGCAACCAGAATCGCCGCGATGGAGGCAAAGAAAATAGCAGTTGGCAGGGTCCAGGACATCCACTCCATTTTTCGACTCCTCAGACACGACCAAGAGCGAAGCCCTTGACCACGTGATTACGAACGAACCAGATAACCAGCATGCCCGGCAGAATGGTCAACACCCCCGCCGCTGCCAGCACCCCCCAATCGATCCCCGAGGCCGAAACGGTACGGGTCATGACCGCTGCGATCGGCTTGGCGTTGACCGAGGTCAGCGTCCGCGCCAGCAGCAACTCGACCCAGGAGAACATGAAGCAGAAGAACGCCGTGACACCGATGCCCGAGCCAATCAGCGGGATGAAAATCTTGCCGAAGAACTTGGGAAAGCTATAGCCATCGATGTAGGCCGTTTCGTCAATTTCCTTGGGAACGCCAGACATAAAGCCTTCCAGAATCCACACCGCCAGCGGCACGTTGAACAAGCAGTGTGCCAACGCTACCGCAATGTGCGTATCGAACAGGCCGATGGACGAATACAGCTGGAAGAATGGGAGCAGGAAAACCGCAGGTGGCGCCATCCGGTTGGTCAGGAGCCAGAAGAACAGGTGTTTGTCGCCGAGGAAACGATAGCGTGAAAACGCGTAGGCCGCAGGCAATGCGACGCTCAGCGATATCACCATATTCAGGCAGACGTAGTACAGCGAGTTGATGTAGCCGCTGTACCAGCTTTCGTCGGTAAAGATCACCTTGTAGTTCGCCAGCGTGAAGTCCTGTGGGAACAGGGTCAGGCCGCCGAGGATTTCGGTGTTGGTCTTAAACGACATGTTGACCAGCCAGTAGATCGGCACCAGCAGAAACAGCAGGTAGATCCACAGCGGTATGAGCTTTTTGAACGACACTTTCTCGCGCTTGTTCATGGGCGCTCCTCAGTTCTTTTCGCTGTGGGTCATGGCGGTGTAGAACACCCACGACACCAACAGAATGATCAGGAAATACACCAGCGAGAACGCCGCCGCAGGGCCCAGGTCGAACTGGCCGAGCGCCATGGTCGTCAGGGTCTGGCTGAGGAAGGTCGTCGAGTTGCCCGGACCGCCACCGGTAAGCACGAACGGCTCGGTGTAGATCATGAAGCTGTCCATGAAGCGCAGCATCACGGCGATGAGCAGCACGCTCTTCATCTTCGGCAGCTGGATGTGTCGGAAGACCGCCCAGTTGGACGCCCGATCAATTCGCGCCGCCTGGTAGTACACGTCCGGAATGGCGCGCAGACCCGAATAGCACAGCAACGCCACCAGCGAGGTCCAGTGCCAGACGTCGATCACCAGCACGGTCACCCAGGCGTCCGACGCATTGGCCGCGTAGTTGTAGCTGATGCCCAGCACATCGTTGAGGATCCACCCGAGCAAACCAATGTCGCCACGGCCGAAGATCTGCCAGATGGTGCCAACCACGTTGAAGGGGATCAGCAGCGGAATGGTCATGACGATCAGGCACAGCGAGGACCAGCGTCCCTTGGTCGGCATGGTCAGGGCGATGCCGATGCCCAGCGGGATTTCGATCAGCAGCACGCAGGCGGAGTAGATGAACTGGCGCAGCAGCGAGTCATGCAGGCGCGGGTCCTGCAGCACTTGCCGGAACCAGTCGGCGCCGACGAAGTAACGACTGGACTGGTCGAAGATGTCCTGCACCGAATAGTTGACCACGGTCATCATCGGGATGATGGCGCTGAACGCCACCAGCAGGAACACCGGCAGCACCAGCCACCAGGCCTTGTTGTTTTGCACTTTAGTCATGGGACACCTCGCTGGCCGGCAGTGTGTTCGTCGCGGCCTCCAGCAGAAATTCATCGGCGTAGAGCATCAGCCATTGCGCAGGGAAACTGATCCAGGCCTGGCCCTGGGGCACCGGCTTGTCTTCCTGCACACGCACTTTCAACAGCTGGCCGGCCAGTTTCAGGGTGAGGATCTTGTAGGTCCCCAGGTCCTCGACGTAGGTCACTTCGGCCTGCATGGCGTCATCGACCGGGCCGTCCCAGACGTGCACGAACTCGGGACGAATCCCGACTTTCAACGTGCTCCACTGAGTGGCTGCAAGGCGCTGCTGCAAGGCGTCGGACAACGGCAAATGAATGCCGCCGAACCCGACGCCGCCCGCTTCAGGCTTGACCTCGATGAGGTTCATGCCGGGGCTGCCGATGAAGTAGCCAACGAAGGTGTGGTGCGGTTTTTCGAACAGTTCGCGCGGGGTGCCGAACTGGACGATCTGGCCGCCGTACATCACCGCGATCTTGTCGGCGAAGGTCGAAGCCTCCAACTGATCGTGGGTGACGTAGACCATGGTGATGTTGAACTGCTCGTGAATCTGCTTGAGCTTGCGGCGCAGCTTCCACTTCAGGTGCGGGTCGATCACGGTCAGCGGTTCGTCGAACAGAATCGCCGAGACGTCATCGCGAACCAGCCCGCGGCCCATGGAGACTTTCTGTTTTTCGTCAGCAGTGAGGCCTTTGGCTTTCTTCTTCAGCAACGGCTGCAGGTCCAGCACGTCGGCGATTTCCTGCACCTTGATCTTCACTTTCGCTTCCGGCATGCCCTGATTGCGCAGCGGGAAGGCGAGGTTGTCGTACACCGTCATGGTGTCGTAGACCACCGGGAACTGGAAAACCTGAGCGATGTTGCGCTCTTCCGGCGACATGTCGTTGACCACGGTGGTGTCGAACAGGACCTTGCCTTCAGACGGGCTGAGCAGGCCGGAGATGATATTGAGCAGGGTCGACTTGCCGCAGCCGGACGGGCCGAGCAAGGCATAAGCGCCGCCCTGCTCCCAGATGTGGGTCATTTCGCGGATGGCATAGTCTTCAGGGCCGGTCGGATTGGCGCTGTAGCTGTGCGCGAGTTGTTGCAAGCGGATCTCGGCCATCAGGCAACCCTCGCCATGCGCAGGCCCGGCGCCTGAATCAGGCCGCCCTGCTGATCGAATACGAACAGTTTGTGAGTCGGGATGTACACGCGAATCGGCGTGTCCACGTCGTACTCATGGACGCCCGGCAAATGCAGCACCAGCGAGAAATGCTCGTTGCGCACGTGCAGGAAGGTTTCCGAACCGCTGATCTCGGCGAGCTCGACGGTCACCGCCAGTTCGAGATCGTCGTCGTTGGACGGCACCAGGCTCAGGTGGCTCGGGCGCACGCCAAAGCGGTACTCGCCGTCGCCGATGGTGCGCAGGTCAACATTGAGCGGGAAGTGCACGAAGTTGGCGAAGCTCACTTCGTTGCCTTCGATGCGGCCTGGCATCAGGTTGATCGGCGGCTCGGAGAACAGCTCGGCGGCCAGCACGGTTTTCGGCTGGTGATAGACCTCGGGCGTCCGGCCGCTCTGGATGACGCGGCCTTCGTGCAGAATCGTGGTGGTCCCGCCCAGCGCCAGCGCTTCGTTCGGCTCGGTGGTGGCGTAGATGGCGATGGTATTGCGCGTTTCGAACAGCTGGCGCATTTCCTGACGCAGCTCTTCGCGCAGCTTGTAGTCGAGGTTGACCAGCGGCTCATCGAACAGAATCAGCTCGGCGTCCTTGACCAGCGCCCGCGCCATGGCCGTGCGCTGCTGCTGGCCGCCGGACAACTCGAGGGGGTGACGGCTGAGGAATTTTTCGATGCGCAGCATCTTCGCGGTTTCGCGAACGCGGCGGTCGATTTCGTCCTTCGACATCTTGGCCTGGCGCAGCGGCGAGGCGATGTTGTCGTAGACGGTCATGCTCGGATAGTTGATGAACTGCTGATAAACCATGGAGACGTTGCGATGACGCACCGCGACCTGGGTGACATCTTTGCCATTCATCAGTACCCGGCCGCTGTCTGGCTTGTCCAGACCGGCCATCAAGCGCATCAGGCTGGTTTTGCCTGATAAGGTGCGCCCCAGCAATACGTTGAATGAGCCGGGTTCAAAGCTCAGCGAAGCATCGTCGATCCAGATCTGACCGTCGACGGCGCGGCTGACGTGCTCAAGCGTGAGAGACATGGCGTGCCCTTTTTATTTGTTTTGTTCGGGGTGTTGCGTGTGTGCCGTATGGCAGGTCGTGACATCCGTTGACCGATTGTGCTGACCGCTTGTTGGATAGCGACAATCGTGCCAACCGGCCCGATCAGGCGCATTCTGGCTGGAATACGCGGACTAGAGCGGTTGCGACAATTTGCCGCACAGCTCGGCATTCGTTGATGAACATAAATGAACAGGAAAGGCTGAACACCTGAACAAAATGAACATTGACTTTGAACAATCCTGAACAACAATGGGTGGACGTTTTCGAGCAGGGATGCTCTGCCTCGCGGCATCTCGACAACAATAAATAAAAGTACTCGGACGGAGCCATTTCATGGCCACAGCAGGCGCATCCCCCAGCCACGACAGCATTATTCAGGACTCCTGGGCCCGTTGCCGCGAGTTCGGCCTCGACCACCAGTCACGCCCGTCCTTCGGTCGCCTGCCCGATCTTCAGGTTTCGCAACTGCTCGAGCGCCATCATTCACTGGTGCAGACCACCCATCAGCAGGTGCTGCCCTTCTACGAGAACATCCTGAGCAATTCCAATTGCCTGATCCTGCTCGCCGATCAGCAGGGCCAGGTGCTCAATTCCTGGGGCAACAAGCGCTTCGTCGAGCCAGATCAGCAGCCGGGTTTCGTCGCCGGGGCCAGTTGGCTGGAGCAAGGCGCCGGCACCAATGCCATCGGCACGGCCCTGGCGTGTGAACAGGCTGTTCACATTGAACACGATGAACACTTTCTCAAGGCCAACCGTTTCATGACCGGGTCGGCGGCGCCGATTTTTGATGCGTCACGGCGGATGATCGCGGTGCTCGATGTGTCCAGCGACAGCTTCCTGCCGCCCTCCCACACCCTTGGGATGGTCAAGATGATGGGCCAGACCATCGAAAACCGGCTGATCCTCGACCAGTTCCAGCACAGCCATTTCCAGCTGGTGTTCAACACCGGCCTGAACAACCTCGACAGCCAGTGGGCCGGGCTGCTGGTGTTCGACGAAAGCGGCCGGGTGCTCTGCGCCAACCGCCGCGCCGACAATCTACTGGGCGTCAGCCTGCTCAACGCCAACATCGAAAACCTGTTCAAGGCGCCGATCACCGACCTGCTGGATCAAATGGAAGGCCAGCCCTTCCCGCTTCAGGCTTCTGGCCACAACCGTTTTCATTGCGTGCTGAAGCGGCCGAAGGCGCCGGTGCTCAAGCTCAGAACAGTACCGGTGCCGATTCCGGTGCAAGTACCGGTTGTGTCCCGGTCGACCACTGTTGGCGCCATTGAGCCGGGTCTGGGGGATGAGCGTGTGGAGAAAGCGGCGCGCCAGGGTCAGCGACTGCTGGAGAAGAACGTCCCGCTGTTGATCCTCGGTGAAACGGGCGTTGGCAAGGAGGTGTTCGTTAAAGCCCTGCACCGCGCCAGCTCCCGCGCCGATCAGCCGATGATTGCCGTGAACTGCGCGGCGATCCCGTCGGAACTGGTCGAGGCGGAACTGTTTGGCTACGAAAAAGGCGCGTTCACCGGGGCTCACCATAAAGGCAGCATCGGGCTGATCCGCAAGGCGGACAAAGGCACGCTGTTTCTCGACGAGATCGGCGATATGCCGCTGCCGGTCCAGGCGCGTCTGCTGCGGGTGTTGCAGGAACGGTGCGTGCAACCGGTGGGCAGCAGCGAGTTGTACCCGGTGGACATCCGGGTAATTTCCGCGACCCATTGTTCACTGCGCGAGCATGTGCAGAACGGGCGGTTTCGTCAGGATTTGTACTACCGCATCAGTGGCCTGAACCTGGAGTTGCCGCCGTTGCGGGATCGCAGCGATAAACCCGCGCTGGTGCGTGCCATTTGGGAACAGCACCGCGAACCGCAGCAGACAGCGGGCTTCGAGCCGCAGGTGATGGAGCTGTTTGAACGGCACCCGTGGCCGGGAAATCTGCGGCAGTTGAGTAATGTGATTCAGGTGGCGTTGGCGTTGGCCGACGATCAGCCAATTTCCACCGAGCATCTGCCGGAAGACTTTTTTGCGGACCTGGCGATGGGGTGTGAACGCGTCGAGCCCGAGACAGTGTTCAACCGCAAAGCTGCGCTGGACACGCCGGAGGAGCTGAGTGAGTTGTTGCAGGCGGCAGGCGGGAATATCTCGCAGCTGGCGAAGCGCTTGGGGGTGAGCCGGAACACGCTGTACAAGCGGCTGCGGGAACAGGGGTTTTGATTGGGGTTTGTCGCTAGCGGGATGGCCCGCAGCCCCCCGGTGATCGTTCCCACGCTCCGCGTGGTAACCCCGCCCGCGACGCTCCGCGTCAGAGAGGACGCGGAGCGTCTAGTGATGCATTCCCACGCGGAGCGCGGGAACGATCATCAACAATCACCGCGGATGTAACGGGTGACAGATAACCTGTGGGAGCGAGCTTGCTCGCGAAGAGGCGGGTACAGTCGCTACATCTTCATTGGCTGAAAAGCTGCCTTCGCGAGCAAGGTGGAGCGCCACCCCGGTCGCTCCCACATCAACCGTGTGCGCGGCTGATCAATCCGCCAAGCGCCAGGTCGTGCCGCCCTTGCTGTCTTCCAGCACCACGCCCATGGCGGTGAGTTGATCGCGGATGCGGTCGCCTTCAGCCCAGTTCTTGTCAGCGCGCGCCTGCAGGCGTGCGGCAATCAAGGCTTCGACTTCGGCGGCATCCACTCGCCCTTCGGCGCCGGCGCGCAGGAAGTCGTCGGCTTCCAGTTGCAACACGCCCAACACACTGGCCAGCTCTTTCAGACGCGCCGCCAACCCCGACGCTGCCTGGACATCGCTGTCGCGCAGACGGTTGATCTCGCGGACCATCTCGAACAGCACAGCGCAGGCTTCCGGCGTCCCGAAGTCGTCGTTCATGGCTGCCGCGAACCGCTCGACGAGCGCTTCACCCCCCGCAGGCTCGGCGACCGGCAAGCCTTTGAGCGCGTGATAGAACCGCTCCAGCGCGCCTTTGGATTCCTTCAGGCTGTCTTCGGAATAGTTGATCGCGCTGCGGTAGTGGCTCGACACCAGCAGGTAACGCACCACTTCCGGGTGGTATTTATCCAGCACGTCGCGAATGGTGAAGAAGTTGTTCAAGGACTTGGACATCTTCTCGCCATTGATGCGGATCATGCCGCAGTGCAGCCAGGCGTTGGCGTAGGTCTTGCCGGTCGCGGCTTCGCTCTGGGCAATCTCGTTTTCGTGGTGCGGGAATTCCAGGTCGCTGCCGCCGCCATGAATGTCGAAGGTCTCACCCAGGCAGCAGGTGGACATCACCGAGCATTCGATGTGCCAGCCCGGACGCCCGGCGCCCCACGGCGATTCCCAGCTCGGTTCGCCCGGCTTGACGCCTTTCCACAGCACGAAATCCAGCGGGTCGTCCTTGGCTTCGTCGACCTCGATCCGCGCACCGATGCGCAGGTCTTCGATTTTCTTGCGCGACAGCTTGCCGTAACCGAGGAATTTGCCGACGCGGTAGTACACGTCGCCATTGCCCGGTGCGTAGGCATAGCCCTTGTCGATCAGGCGCTGGATCATGTCGTGCATGCCGCCGATGTAATCGGTGGCGCGCGGTTCCATGTCCGGTTTGAGGATGTTCAGGCGCGCTTCGTCCTCGTGCATCGCGTCGATCATGCGCGCGGTCAGCGCGTCGAACGCCTCGCCGTTTTCACGGGCGCGGTTGATGATCTTGTCGTCGATGTCGGTGATGTTGCGCACGTAGGTCAGGTCGTAGCCGCTGAAACGCAACCAGCGGGTGACGACGTCGAACGCTACCATGCTGCGGCCGTGGCCCAGGTGGCAGTAGTCGTACACGGTCATCCCGCAGACGTACATGCGCACCTTGTTGCCATCCAGCGGTTTGAAGACTTCTTTGGTCTTGCTGAGCGTGTTGTAGATAGAAAGCACGTTGCCTACCTTAGCTCCACGAATCGCGGAGCGTCACAGTCCGGTTAAAGACCGGATGACCGGGTTTCGAGTCCTTCAGATCCGCGCTGAAATAGCCTTCGCGTTCGAACTGGAAACGGTCTTCCGGCTGAGCGTCAGCCAACGACGGTTCAGCGCGACAACCGGTCAGGACCTGCAAGGAGCCCGGGTTGATGTTGTCCAGGAAGGTCTTGCCCTCTTCTGCTTTCTCAGGGTTTGCCGACAGGAACAGACGGTCGTACAAACGCACTTCGCATTCGATGCTTTCCGCTGCCGGCACCCAGTGCACAACGCCTTTGACCTTGCGGCCTTCAGGGTTCTTGCCCAGGGTTTCCGGGTCGTAGGAGCAACGCAGCTCGACGATGTTGCCGTCGGCGTCCTTGATCGCTTCGTCGGCGCGAATCACGTAGCTGCCACGCAGGCGCACTTCACCGTTTGGCTCCAGGCGCTTGTAGCCCTTCGGCGGCTCTTCCATGAAGTCGTCGCGGTCGATGTAGATCTCGCGGGAGAACGGCAGCTTGCGCACGCCAAGTTCTTCCTTCTGCGGATGGCGGGGCAGTTCGAGGTGGTCGACCTGGCCTTCCGGGTAATTGGTGATCACGACTTTCAGCGGACGCAGCACGCACATGGCGCGCGGAGCGTTGTGGTCCAAGTCCTGACGGATGCTGAATTCCAGCATGCCGAAATCGACCACGCCGTCGGAACGGTTGGTGCCGATCATTTCGCAGAAATTGCGGATCGACGCCGGGGTGTAACCGCGACGGCGGAAACCCGACAGCGTCGACATGCGCGGATCGTCCCAGCCATGCACGTGCTTTTCATCCACCAGTTGCTTGAGCTTGCGCTTGCTGGTGATGGTGTAGTTCAGGTTCAGGCGCGAGAACTCGTACTGGCGCGGCTTGCACGGCACCGGCAGGTTGTCGAGGAACCACTCGTAGAGCGGGCGATGGCTCTCGAATTCCAGGGTGCAGATCGAATGGGTGATGCCTTCGATGGCGTCCGATTGACCGTGGGTGAAATCGTAGATCGGGTAGATGCACCATTTATCACCGGTCTGGTGGTGATGGGCGTGACGAATGCGGTAGAGGATCGGATCGCGCAGGTTCATGTTCGGCGAGGCCATGTCGATCTTGGCGCGAAGGACACGGGCGCCGTCTTCGAACTCACCGGCTTTCATGCGGCTGAACAGGTCGAGGTTTTCTTCGACGCTGCGATCGCGGAACGGGCTGTTCTTGCCCGGTTCGGTCAGGGTGCCGCGGTATTCGCGAGCCTGCTCGGGGGTCAGGTCATCGACGTAGGCCTTGCCCGTTTCGATCAGATGGACCGCCCAGGCGTACAACTGGTCGAAGTACTGCGAGGCATAACGCACTTCGCCGGACCACTCGAAACCCAACCATTTGACGTCGGCTTCAATGGCGTCGATGTATTCCTGGTCTTCCTTCGCCGGGTTGGTGTCGTCGAAGCGCAGATGCGTGACGCCGCCGAATTCCTGAGCCAGACCGAAGTTGACGCAGATCGACTTGGCATGACCGATGTGCAGGTAGCCGTTGGGCTCCGGCGGGAAGCGGGTCACGATCTGGGTGTGCTTGCCCGAATCCAGGTCTGCCTGCACGATGGGGCGCAGGAAGTTGGTTGGAATGGCAGGGCCTGCCTTGGAATTCGCAGCGGCATCTTGAGTGGGCTTGCTCATAGGATCCTTGTACGGGTCGCGGCCAGGAAGGCCGGTTAAATCAAAGCGCCTATCATAGCCGAAGCTGTCAAGCCCCTGACAGCGCGCTGTGACAAAACTGCCGAGATGGGCGCCCGGTCAGCGGCGGAACCTGCAGCTCAATCGCAACTACCCGAGCAACGGCTACCCTCTGTAAACTGCGCGCCTGGGGTGAATCCGCTGGACTGGCCTCGCATGCCGATGGCCGACTGCCGCGACCACTGCCTCCCACCACGACTTCAAAGAGCGAGCTGACCATGTCGAAAGTAAAGCTGACCACCAACCACGGTGAAATCGTTCTGCAACTTAACGCAGAAAAGGCGCCGCTCACCGTCGCCAATTTCATCGAATACGTCAAAGCCGGCCACTACGAAAACACCGTGTTTCACCGCGTGATCGGCAATTTCATGATCCAGGGCGGCGGCTTCGAGCCCGGCATGAAAGAGAAGAAGGACAAGCGCCCGAGCATCCAGAACGAAGCCGACAACGGCCTGCCGAACAAGAAGTACTCAGTGGCCATGGCCCGCACCATGGAGCCCCATTCAGCCTCGGCGCAGTTCTTCATCAACGTCGCCGACAACGGCTTCCTCAATCACAGCGCCAAGACCGTGCAGGGTTGGGGTTACGCCGTGTTCGCTGACGTCGTCGAAGGCACTGACGTGGTCGACAAGATCAAAGGCGTCGCCACCACGTCCAAGGCCGGTCATCAGGACGTGCCGGCCGAAGACGTGATCGTCGAGAAAGCCGAGATCATTGAGTGATATTGCTGATCTCCGATCTGCACCTGGAGGAAGGACGCCCGGACATTACCCGGGCGTTTCTCGACCTGCTGAATGGGCGCGCGCGCGAGGCTGAATCGCTGTACATCCTTGGGGATTTCTTCGAAGCCTGGATTGGCGATGACGCCATGTCCCCTTTTCAGCGCTCGATTTGCCAGGCGCTGCGGGCACTGAGCGACAGCGGCATCCGGGTGTTCCTGATGCATGGCAATCGCGACTTCATGATCGGCCAGGCGTTCTGCAAAGCCGCCGGCTGCACGCTGCTCAAGGACCCGAGCGTCGTGAATTTCAATGGCGAACCGGTGCTGCTGATGCACGGCGACAGCCTGTGTACGCGGGACGAAGCCTACATGCGCATGCGCCGTTACCTGCGCCACCCGCTCACGCTATGGGTGCTGCGGCATCTGCCGCTGAGCACACGGCACAAGCTGGCGCGCAAGCTTCGCAGCGAAAGCCGTGCGCAGACGCGGATGAAGGCCAACGACATTGTCGACGTCACGCCCGAAGAAGTGCCGCGCGTGATGAACGAGTCTGGCGTGAAGACGCTGATTCACGGCCACACCCACCGCCCTGCGGTTCACGACGTTCAACTGGGTGAGACCACGGCGCAGCGCATTGTGCTGGGGGACTGGGATCGCGAGGGGTGGTTGCTGCGGATCGATGAATCGGGCTTTCATCTGGAGTCGTTTGCGTTTGAGGCAGAGTCGGAGTTGCCGGTATGTCAGGGCTGACCACGAATTACTGTCGGACGCAGAACCTGTGGGAACGAGCTTGCTCGCGAAGGGGCCGGTACATCCGCTGAATCTTCAGCGGCTGAAATACCGTCTTCGTGAGCAAGGTGGAGCGCCACCCCGGTCGCTCCCACAAGGATTGTGTTTGCAGCTCAAAAGCGCGGCGATCTGGACGATGGTGCTTACCCTGCACTCGGCCCACCCGCCCCAATATCAATGCCCTCCCCCAGGCGCCGCCTTCGCCGTAAACGGCGGCTTGGCCAGCCAGATGATCAGGATCAGCGACAGGAACACCCAGCCCATCATGTAGAAGTAGTCCACCGTGGACATCATGTAAGCCTGGCTGGTGACCATCGAATCGAGCTGTGCATACGCCTGATTGCTCGCCCCACCCAGCGTCTCCAGCGCGTGCCGCGTCGTCGGCTCGTAGGCGTTCACGCTTTCGCTCAGATAGGCATGGTGCTGATCGGCGCGGCGGATCCAGATCCAGGTGGTCAATGAGGCTGCGAAGCTGCCGCCCAAGTTGCGCAAGAACGTCGCCAGCCCGGAGCCGTCGGCGATCTGCGACGGCGGCAGGTCGGAGAGCAGGATGCTCAAGGTCGGCATGAAGAACAGCGCAATGCCCGCCCCCATAAACAACTGCACCAGGGCGATGTGCTCGAAATCCACCTGACTGGTGAAGCTTGCCCGCATGAAGCAACTCAGGCCAATCCCCAGAAACGCGAGACCGGCGAGCAGGCGCAAGTCGAATTTATGCGCGTAACGTCCCACGAAGGGCGACATCAATACCGGCAGCACCCCGAGTGGCGCCACCGCCAGCCCTGCGTAGGTCGCCGTGTAACCCATCTGCGTTTGCAGCCACTGGGGCAGAATCAGGTTGATCCCGAAGAACCCCGCGTAGCCCGCTACCAGACAGATCGTCCCGTAGCGAAAGTTGCGAAACGCAAACAGCCGCAGGTTGACCACCGGGTGATCATCGGTCATTTCCCAGATGATGAATGCCGCCAGGCCAATGGCTGAAATCACCGAGCCGATGATGATGAAGTTCGACTCGAACCAATCCAGGTCATTGCCTTTGTCGAGCACGATCTGCAGGGCACCCACGCCGATGATCAGCGTGATAAGCCCTACGTAATCCATGGGCTGGCGACTGGTGCTGACAGGGCGTGTGGCCATCTGCTGACGCACGACGAACGCCGCGAACAGCCCGATCGGCACGTTGATGAAAAAGATCCACGGCCAGCTGTAACTGTCGGTGATCCAGCCGCCGAGAATCGGCCCGGCAATCGGCGCCACAACCGTCACCATCGCCAGCAATGCCAATGCCATCCCCCGTTTCGCAGGGGGATAAACCGCGATCAGCAGCGTTTGCGTCATCGGGTACAACGGCCCGGCAACCATGCCCTGCAAAACCCTGAAGCCCACCAGCTCAGGCATCGAAGTGGAAATGCCGCAGAGAAACGAGGCGGTCACGAACAGCAACGTCGCCCACAGAAACAGCTTCACCTCACCGAACCGCCGGCTCAGCCAGCCGGTGAGCGGCAGCGCGATGGCGTTACTGACCGCGAACGAGGTGATGACCCACGTGCCCTGCTCCGAGCTCACGCCGAGGTTGCCGGAGATGGTCGGCAACGCTACGTTGGCGATGGTCGTGTCGAGCACTTGCATGAAAGTCGCCAGCGACAGGCCGATGGTGGTCAGCAACAGGCTTGGCGGCGTAAAAGAAGCGGGAGCGTTAGTACTCATCGCGAATCCTTTGACACTCGAAGATCACCACGGACTGTACACACAGGCCGTGGCAGATGGATTGGCGAATCAGCGCTGGGCTGTCTTGCCGCCGGTTGACGCGCTGTTCTCGTGGATCACGCGGGCAATCATCGTGTCGGCGTCGGCCAGTTGCTTGGCGTAGACGTCGGTGGTGAACAGCGGCTGCTTCGGCGGTTGCTGCGCCAGCACCGGACCGCTCTGGTCGTGCAGGTTGACGTCAACGGTGGTCGACAGGCCGATGCGCAGCGGGTGCTTCGATAGCTCGTCGGCGTTGATGTGAATCCGCACCGGCACACGCTGGACGATCTTGATCCAGTTACCGGTGGCGTTCTGTGCGGGGAGCAACGCAAACGCACTGCCGGTACCGGCGCCGACGCTGTCCACGGTGCCGCTGTATTTGACGTCGCCGCCGTACAGGTCGGCTTCGATGTCCACCGGCTGGCCGATGCGCATCTGGCCGAGCTGGGTTTCCTTGAAGTTGGCGTCGATCCACAGCTGGTCGAGGGGGATCACCGCCATCAGCGCAGTGCCCGGCTGAACCCGCTGGCCCAGCTGCACGGTGCGCTTGGCGACGTAACCGGTGACCGGCGCGATCAGCGTGCTGCGTGCGTTGCTCAGGTAGGCCTGACGCAGTTGAGCGGCAGCGGCTTTGACGTCCGGGTGCGAGGACACCTGAGTGTCATCCACCAGCGCAGTGCTGGTTGCCAGTTGCTGCTGGATGTTGGCCAACGCATTCTGCGCGCTGGTCAGGTCATCCTTGGCGTGGGACAGCTCTTCCTGGGAAATCGCCCCGCCCGCCGCCAGACTGCGACGACGGTTGTAGTTGTCCTGGGCCTTCTGCACTTCGGCGCGCTGAGCCGCCAGTTGCGCTTTCATGCCGTCGACATTGCTGTACAGACCACGCACCTGACGCACGACTTTTGCCAGATTGGCTTCGGCACTTTGCAGCGCCACTTCGGCGTCATTGGGGTCGAACTGCACCAGCACCTGCCCCTCGCGGACCAGATCGCCGTCGTCAGCGCCGATGCTGACCACGGTGCCAGTGACTTGCGGGGTGATCTCCACGACGTTGCCGTTTACATAGGCATCGTCGGTGCTCTCGCTCCAGCGACCGTACATTTCGTACCAGGCCCAGACGCCCACTACGCCAAGCACCACGATCAGCAGCAGGCCGAGCAACAGCAGCTTGCGCTTGCGCGGGTTCTTGGTCGGTTTGGTCTGCTCGGCGCTTTTGTCAGCTGATTTGTCGGTGGGCTGGTCAGCGGCCTTGTCAGACGCCGATGCATTGACGTCCTTTTCTTCGTTTGTAGCGTTGTTGTCGGTAGTGGCAGTGGCCATGACGATTACCTTAATGAGTCAGCGAAGCAGTTGACGGGACGACCGGGGCGGCGTTGTCGCCGGGCTTGCTGTCTTCGAAGCCTCCCCCGAGGGCCTGCATCAACTGGATCGAAAGATCGATTCGTTCCGCGTTGAGATCAGCCTGTTGGCGTTGCGATTGCAGCAGTTGTTGCTCGACGCTCAGCACGTCCAGGTAGTTGCCGATCCCCGAGGAGTAGCGCTGGACGACGGTGTCGTAGGATTTCTGAATCACGTCGGTCGCCTGCTGGCGCGCCTCGATCTGACGGCGGATGTCGCGCAACTGACCGATGCCATCGCTGACATCCCCCAGCGCCCGGACCAGCGTCTTGTTGTACTGCGCCACGGCGAGGTCATAGTCGGCGTCCCGCGCATCCAGGTCGGCACGGCGACGACCGCCGTCGAAAATCGGCAGCGACACCGTCGGCGCGACGTTGAAGAAGCGACTGGCCGAGCCGAACATCGCATCACCCAGCAGCGACTCCACCCCTGCCGACGCACTCAGGTTGAGGTTCGGGTAGAAGTTGGTCTTGCTGACGTCGATGTTTTTACTCGCCGCTTCAACCCGCCAGCGCGCGGCTACCAGATCCGGGCGACGGCCCAGCAACTCCGCAGGCACCACCGAAGGCAGGGCCACGACAGCAGGTTGCAGCACCGCAGGCCGACTCAGTTGTTCGCCGCGGTCCGGGCCCTTGCCCATCAGCACGGCCAGCTGGATCTTGGCGCTGCGCAGGCTTTTTTCCGCGTCCGCCAACGACTCGCGGGAGTTGGCTTCCAGGCTTTGGGTCTGCTCGTACTGGTACTCGCTGTCGATGCCCGACTTGAAGCGCCGCGAGCCGAGGTCAAGCAACTGCCGCGTGCGCTTGAGGTCTTCGGCCGCCAGGTCACGAACGATGTAGGCCTGGCCCAAGTCGCTGTAAGCGCGGGCGACGTCGGCGGCGAGGGTCAATTGCGCTGCTTGCTGATCGACTTCGCTGGCACGGGCCTGGCCCAATGCTGCTTCCCAGGCCGCACGCTGGCCGCCCCACAGGTCGAAGTTGTAATTGAAGCCGGCGCTCAGGCTGCGCAAGGTGCTGTAGCGCCCGCCTGCCCCGGTCGGGTCCTGGTCGCGGGCCAGGCGCGAACGGCTGACGCTGGCGTCGGCATCCACGGTCGGCATGCGTTCGGCGTCGGCGGCATAGGCCTGCGCGGTCGCCTGATGGGTGCGGGCCGCGGCAATCTGCATGTCCGGGCTGTCGCGCAGTGCTTCGGTGATCAGGTTATTGAGTTGCGGATCGCCCAGGCTGGTCCACCAGTCGCGCTTCGGCCAGGCGGCCGGTGACAGGGTGATGCCGTTGAGGCTTTGAGCGGTCTGCAGACTGTTGGCATCGATGCCGACGGCCTCGGTTTTCAGGCCTTTGGAACTGGCGCAACCGGCCAGCACCAGCGCCACGAACATCAGGCTCAGGGACGTGCGCAGGGTCGAGCCCCGCTGAAGGTGAATGCTCATTGTTCGGCGATCCGGGCAATCGTGATGGGGTCGCCCGAGGCAACCAGAATTTTCGTCAGAGTCTTTTCCAGCGCCAGCAGCTCGTTGTCTTCCAGCACGCCGACCATCTCGTTCATTGCGTGTGCGCCGATTTCCGGCAAGAGGTCGGAGAGCGCCTTGCCTTCCTCGGTCAGCACCAGTTGCACCTGACGCCGATCAGATTCCGAGCGCGCGCGGGACAGCAGGTTTTTCTGCTCCAGACGGTCGAGCATACGGGTCATCGAACCGCTGTCGAGGTTCAACATGCGGCAGATGTCGGCCGGGGTCTCAGCGCAGAAACGCGCGATCATCACCAGCACTTTGAACTGCTGCGCGGTGACGCCGTGGGGCTCGAGATGCCGGTCGAGGATGCGGTTTTTCAGCTGTTCAGTCCGGCCCAGCAACATGCCCAGCAGACTGTCGTGAAAATTTTCAGGAGTGAAATGCGCCATTGATAGCCACCCATTATCTGCTTAGGCAGTGAATGGAACAGATCTTACTGCCTAGGCAGTAAACACACAATGAAACAATATTTAAGGTGCACGAATTCGGACGAACGTGGTTCGCCTTCTAAATGGGGGGATTGAGAGAGAGGTCTTAGAGCGCCGGCACACCGCTGTGGAAGCGGAAATCTTCATCCGGGCTCAGGATCAGCTCGCGCTCGGCCAGGCGGATTTCTTCGATCTTGGCGTCGACGTCCGCTTCGGTGCCGTAGGTGTAGGCGAGTTTCAGGTAATCCTGAAAATGCCGGGCTTCGGACTTGAGCAGGCTGGCGTAGAACTTCGACAGGTCTTCGTCCAGATGCGGCACCAGCGCAGCGAAACGTTCGCACGAGCGGGCTTCAACGATGGCGCCGACGACCAGCGCGTCGGTCAGGCGATAGGGGTTGTGGGTGCGCACGAGTTTGCGCAGAGACCCGGCATACCGTGCCGAACTGATGTTGGCCATCGGGATGTTGCGCTTCTTGATGATGCCGATCACTTGCTCGAAGTGACGCAGCTCTTCGCGCGCCAGCCGCGACATCTTGGCCAGCAGGTCGAACTTGTCGTTGTACTGGAACATGAACTGAAATGCCGCACCGGCGGCCTTCTTTTCATTGTTGGCGTGATCGATCAGCAGGATATCCAGATTCTGCAAGGCGGCCTGAACCCAACTGTCGGGCGTGGGGCAAAGCAGGAAGGCGTCGATTTCTGGATAGATCTGCATGGTTTCACGGATGGCTGGCTGGGCAAGGCGCAGCATTATACGGAGCCTGACGGGCAGAGCCAGCCTGCGCAGATGAAAAGCGCAGGATTTACCGCACGGGTGCGAGGGTCACGTCACGATCAAACCGTGCCCATCGCATCCTTGAGGAACCCGGGCGCGATGTAGCGCTCGTAGTGCGCTTCGGACAGCAGGAAGAATTCCCGATCAATGGCATCGCGCAGTTCAGGCAGTGACCAGTCGCGAAATTCCGGCAGCAGCACCATGCCGTAGGCGTCCAGCTGGTTGATCACCCGCGCCCCACGGGCAATCAGCTGGTACGCCCAACAATATTCGGACTGGTGCGGGACGAAACGGATTTTGCGTTGCTCCAGTTGCAGCCGCAGCCTGGCCGGGTCGAACACCTCGACTTTGCCTGCCATCACTTGCACCAGCAACTGTTCCAGGCGCAGCCAGACAGCGCGCTTTGCCTCTTCGTCGTAGCCGTTCCAGTGGATCACTTCGTGGTGGAAGCGCTTGCATCCCCGGCACACGAGGTCCCCGTAGACGGTGGAGCACAGGCCCACGCAGGGCGTTTTGATGATTTGATTGGGCATGACGGAGCAACACGGCGGCGAACGAAACAAGCCGGCATGTTAGCCCTTTGTCTAACGAGGTACACCCTTCAACCTGTAGGGGCTAACTTACCTTCAGCGGTTTTTTACCGTAGAATCACCGGGCCTTTTAAGGCGCCAATGTCCGTTGGAAGCTGTTTTCAAAGCGTCACGAGCACAGTCAGGGCCTTTTACGAAGGCCCGCCCCGCAGTCCGGTCCGACGTAAGTTCGCTTACGTCCCCTCCCCCGACCGATCATGCAGGCGTAAAACTTTGAAAACAGCTTCTGTTGGAGATCGTCAGCTTCCTGCCAAGAAACTTTAAAAAGTTCGAGCGCGCCGATGCGGACCTTCTCTGGATGAGCGTCCCGGACACCCATTTGGGACCACTGATGAGGGTAATACTGTGCTTGAAGCCTACCGTAAACACATCGAAGAGCGTGCCGCCCTGGGTATCGTGCCCCAGCCGCTTAACGCCGAACAAACCGCAGGCCTGGTCGAGCTGCTGAAAAACCCACCGGCTGGCGAAGAAGCTTTCCTGCTTGATCTGATCACCAATCGCGTTCCACCGGGCGTTGACGAAGCTGCCTACGTCAAAGCCGGTTTCCTGTCCGCTCTGGCCAAGGGCGAAGTCACCTCCCCTCTGCTGGACCGTAAACACGCTGTAGAGCTGCTCGGCACCATGCAGGGCGGTTACAACATCGTGACCATGGTCGACCTGCTGGACGACGCTGCATTGGGCCAGGTCGCTGCCGACCAACTCAAGCACACCCTGCTGATGTTCGACGCTTTCCACGACGTCGCTGAAAAAGCCAAAAACGGTAATGCAATCGCCCAAGGCGTCCTGCAGTCCTGGGCTGACGGCGAGTGGTTCCGCAAGCGTCCGACCCTGGCCGAGAAGATCAGCCTGCGGGTCTTCAAAGTCACCGGCGAAACCAACACCGACGACTTGTCGCCTGCGCCTGATGCCTGGTCGCGTCCAGACATCCCGCTGCACGCCCTCGCCATGTTGAAAATGGCCCGGGAAGGCATCGTGCCTGACGTTCAGGGCTCCATCGGCCCGATGAAACAGATCGAAGAAATGCGCGGCCAGGGTTTCCCTATCGCCTACGTTGGCGACGTGGTCGGCACCGGTTCTTCGCGCAAGTCGGCAACCAACTCGGTGCTGTGGTTCTTCGGCGACGACGTCCCGAACGTACCGAACAAGCGCGCTGGCGGTTTCTGCTTCGGCACCAAGATTGCCCCGATCTTCTACAACACGATGGAAGATGCCGGCGCTCTGCCAATCGAATTCGATGTCTCGAACATCAACATGGGCGACGTGATCGACGTCTACCCGTACGCTGGCAAAGTCTGCAAGCACGACAGCGAAGAAGTCATCACCACCTTCGAACTGAAGACCCCGGTGCTGCTCGATGAAGTCCGTGCGGGCGGTCGTATTCCTCTGATCATCGGCCGTGGCCTGACCGACAAGGCGCGCGCTGAGCTGGGTCTTGGCCCAACCGACCTGTTCAAGCTGCCTGAAGCCCCTGTCGACACCGGCAAAGGTTTCACCCTGGCGCAGAAGATGGTGGGCAAGGCATGCGGTCTGCCGGAAGGCAGAGGTGTGCGTCCTGGCACCTACTGCGAACCGAAGATGACCACCGTCGGCTCCCAGGACACCACCGGTCCAATGACCCGTGATGAACTGAAAGACCTGGCGTGCCTGGGCTTCTCGACCGATCTGGTGATGCAGTCGTTCTGCCACACCGCGGCCTATCCAAAGCCGATCGACGTGACCACCCACCACACGCTGCCTGACTTCATCATGACCCGCGGCGGCGTTTCCCTGCGTCCGGGCGATGGCATCATCCACAGCTGGCTGAACCGCATGCTGCTGCCGGACACCGTCGGTACCGGTGGTGACTCGCACACCCGCTTCCCGATGGGGATTTCGTTCCCGGCCGGTTCCGGTCTGGTTGCGTTCGCGGCGGCCACCGGCGTGATGCCACTGGACATGCCGGAGTCGATCCTGGTCCGTTTCAAGGGCGAGATGCAACCGGGCATCACCCTGCGTGACCTGGTTCATGCGATTCCTTACTTCGCGATCCAGAAGGGTTTGCTGACCGTCGAGAAAAAGGGCAAGAAGAACGCCTTCTCGGGTCGCATCCTGGAAATCGAAGGCCTGGACAACCTGAGCATCGAGCAGGCATTCGAGCTGTCCGACGCCTCGGCCGAGCGTTCCGCCGCAGGTTGCACGATCAAGCTGTCGAAAGAGTCGATCACCGAATACCTGAACTCGAACATCACCCTGCTGCGCTGGATGATCGAACAGGGTTATGGCGATCCGCGCACTCTGGAACGTCGTGCTCAAGCGATGGAAGCCTGGGTTGCCAATCCGGAGCTCATGGTTGCGGACGCTGATGCCGAGTACGAAGAAATCATCGAGATCGATCTGGCCGACATCAAAGAGCCTGTGCTCTGCGCGCCAAACGACCCGGACGACGCGCGTCTGCTGTCCAGCGTTGCCGGCGAGAAGATCGACGAAGTGTTCATCGGTTCGTGCATGACCAACATCGGCCACTTCCGCGCTGCGGGCAAGTTGCTGGATCAGGTCAAGGGTCAGCTTCCTACGCGTCTGTGGCTGTCGCCGCCGACCAAGATGGACGCTCATCAACTGACCGAGGAAGGCTACTACGGCATTTACGGCAAGGCTGGCGCGCGCATGGAAATGCCGGGCTGTTCGCTGTGCATGGGTAACCAGGCACGTGTAGAGCCGAATTCGACCGTGGTGTCGACGTCGACCCGTAACTTCCCGAACCGTTTGGGTGATGGGGCGAACGTGTATCTGGCGTCGGCTGAGTTGGCGTCTGTGGCGTCGATTCTGGGTCGTCTGCCGACGGTCGAGGAGTATATGGAGTACGCGGGCAAGATCGACAGCATGGCTGCCGATGTTTACCGCTACTTGAGCTTCGATCAGATCGCGGAGTTCCGTGAGGCTGCAGCGAACGCTAATATCCCGGTTGTTCAGGCTTAATAGCTGAGACCGCGTTGAGAGAACCCCGCTTCGGCGGGGTTTTTTTTGTTCTGTGTTTTTAAGATCAAGGGCGTCTGCCTGGGGGCAGACTGTTTCGCCTTCGGCGACTTACTTTTGAAAGCACCAAAAGTAAGCAAAAGTGCCTGCTCCTGGTTAGGCCCTTCCTTCGTCAGGGTTCCTTCACTCCGGTCTCGCTCCGTGGGCCCGCGCCGAACGGACATCCATGTCCTGACGGCGCTCTCGCCGCATCCATGCGGCTCGGCCCAC